>JAJZLV010000068.1:0-16926 GCA_021803215.1 Actinomycetes bacterium
CGCAGTTCCAAGAGCGGTTGTCGGACTCGCCGTCGCGGTTCTCCTCCCCGTTCGCGTCGTTGTGCTTCTCGTTGTAAGAGACGAGGTCGCGAAGGGTGAACCCGTCATGGGCGGTGATGAAGTTGATGCTCGCCCAGGGCTTGCGGCCGCTGTGCTCGTAGAGATCGGAGCTGCCCGTCAGCCGGGCGGCCAGCTCGGGCAGGGTCTGGTCCCGGCCCCGCCAGTACTCCCGCACGGCGTCGCGGTAGCGGCCGTTCCACTCCGCCCAGAGCGCTGGGAAGTTGCCGACCTGGTATCCCCCCTCCCCCACGTCCCACGGCTCGGCGATCAGCTTCACCTGCGAGATGACCGGGTCCTGCTGGATGACGTCGAAGAAGGCCGAGAGGCGGTCGACCTCGTTTACGGTGCGAGCCAGGCTGGCGGCCAGGTCGAACCGGAAGCCGTCGACGTGCATCTCGAGCACCCAGTAGCGCAGGCTGTCCATCAGCAGCTGCAAGACGTGCGGGTTTCGCACGTTGAGCGTGTTCCCCGTCCCGGTGTAGTCGACGTAGTAGCGGGGATCGCTCGGCGAGAGCCGGTAGTAGGCCGGGTTGTCGATCCCCTTGTAGCTGAGGGTCGGGCCGAGGTGGTTGCCCTCGGCGGTGTGGTTGTAGACGACGTCCAGCCAGACCTCGATCCCGACCGAGTGAAGGCGCTTCACGAGCGCCTTCACCTCCTTAACCTGCTGGCCGAGCGTGCCGGAGGAGGAGTAGGCGTTGTGGGGGGCCAGGTAGCAGATGGAGTTGTAGCCCCAGTACTGCCGGAGACCGGCGGCGAGCAGCTTCTCGTCGTGGATGAACTGGTGGATGGGCTGCAGCTCGACCGCCGTCACGCCGAGCGAGAGCAGGTGATCGACGACGGCGTCGGTGGCGAGGCCGGCGTAGGTCCCGCGCAGCGGCGGCGGGACGGCGGGGTGGAGGGCGGTGAAACCCTTCACGTGCAGCTCGTAGACGACCGTCTGGTCCCAAGGGGTCTCGGGTGGGCGGTCGTTCCCCCAGTCGAAGTAGGGGCTGATGACGACGTTCTTCGGCATCGAGGGAGCCGAGTCGGAGCGTGAGATCCGGCTCTCGTCGGCCTGCTGGTGGGAGAAGACCGATCTGTTCCAGCGCACCTCGCCGTCGACCGCCTTTCCGTAGGGGTCGAGCAGCAGCTTGTCTCCGTTGCAGCGAAGGCCGGCCGCCGGCCGCCAGGGTCCGTGCACCCGGAAGCCGTAGCGCTGGCCAGGCCCGATGCCGGCTATGAAGCCGTGGTGGATCTGGGCGGTCTCCTCCATGAGAGGCACCCGGGCCTCCCGGCCGTTGGCGTCGAACAGGCAGACCTCGACCCGCTCGCCATGCTCTGTGAAGAGCGAGAAGTTGGTCCCGCTGCCGTCGTAGGTGGCCCCGAGCGGATAGGGCCGTCCCGGTGAGAGGTCAAGGTCGGCTGCCCTCATGGGCTTTGCAGGCTACCGGCCCGGCCCCGGTCGGCCGCCTCTCAGACGCTCGCCGTCTGAGCCTCCTTGTCGGCCGGCCTCATCGGCTCTTGCAGCGGGAAGTGGCAGGCGGCCAGGTGGCCGTCGTGGAAGGCCCGCATCGGCGGCTCCTGCTCCGCGCAGAGCTCCTGGGCAGCCGGGCAGCGGGTCCGGAAGCGGCAGCCGCTCGGCGGGTTGATCGGGCTCGGTAGCTCCCCTTTGATGGCCACCTTGCGCTTGCTCTTCTCGATGGTCGGGTCGGGCTCGGGGGCGGTGGCGATGAGGCCGGCGGTGTAGTGGTGGACCGGACGCCGGTAGACGTCGTCGACCGAGCCCACCTCGACCAGCTTGCCGAGGTACATGACCCCGATCCGGTCGGACAGGTACTTCACGACCGCCAGGTCGTGGGAGATCACGACATAGGTGAGGCTGTGAACCTGCTGGAGCCGCTTCATCAAGTTGAGCACCTGCGAGCGGATCGAGACGTCGAGGGCGCTCACCGGCTCGTCGGCGACTACGACCTGCGGGTTGAGGGTAAGGGCCCGAGCCAGCCCGATCCGCTGGCGCTGCCCGCCCGAGAACTCGTGAGGAAAGCGCTCGATGGCGGTCGCCGGCAGGCCGACCTCGCTCAAAAGGTCGGTGATGACCGCCCGCTGGCTGGCGGCGGTCCCGACGCCCTGCACCCGCATGGGCTCCCGCAGGATGGCGCCAACCCTCATGCGCGGGTCGAGGGATGCGATCGGGTCCTGGAACATCATCTGCAGGTCCCGACGGAAGCTCCTGAGCTCTCTCGCAGAGAGCTTGGAGATGTCGGTCCCCCGCAGGGCGACCCGGCCGGCGTCGAGCTTCTCGAGGCCGACGATCAGCTTGCCGAGGGTGGTCTTTCCGCAGCCGGACTCGCCCACGAGCCCGAAGGTCTCGCCCCGCTCCACGCTGAACGAGACGTCGCTCACGGCCTTCACCGTCGCGACCGTCCGCTGGAGGATGCCCGACTTCACCGGGTAGGCCCTGACGGCGCTGTCGATCACGAGGAGGGGCACCCCCTGATCAGGCTCGGCGGCGGCGACCCTCGCGGCGGGCGGGCGGACCGGGGCCGGCGAGCCGGCCGCCGCTGCGCCCTCGCTTCCGGCCGGCGGGGCAGAAGGGGCCTCGGGAGCCGGGGTCGCCAGCTTGCCCGGATCGGGCGCCACGATGCGGGCGGCCGGGCCGTCGACCGGGTGCCAGCAGGCGAACAGGTGGCCGTCCACCTCGGTCGGCTGCAAGGTGGGCTCCTCCTCCCGGCAGCGGTCCGTCGCTCGGCTGCAGCGGGGCGCGAAGCGGCAGCCGGGGGGCGGGGTCGTGAGGTCGGGAGGGATGCCGGGAATCGAGAAGAGCCGCTCGGCCCTGTCCTGGCTGAGAAGGGGTATCGAGGCGAGGAGAGCCTGGGTGTAGGGGTGGTGCATGTGCCGGAAGAGCTCGACCGTCGGAGCGGTCTCGACTATCCGGCCCGCGTACATGACGTTCACGCGGTCGGCTCGCCCGGCGACGACCCCCATGTCGTGGGTGACGAGCAGCACGGCCATTCCGAGCCGTTCCTTCAAGTCGTCGAGGAGGCCCAGGATCTGAGCCTGGATCGTGACGTCGAGGGCGGTGGTCGGCTCGTCGGCGATGAGGAGCTTGGGCTCGCAGCTGAGGGCGATGGCGATCATGATCCGCTGGCGCTGGCCGCCGGAGAACTGGTGCGGGTAGTCGCCGAGCCGCTCGTCAGAGCGGGGAAAACCGACGAGCGAGAGCGAGTCGGCGGCCTGGCGGAGGGCTTCTTTCTTCGTCACCGAGCGGTGGCGGCGGATCTGCTCGGAGATCTGGCGGCCGATCGGCATGGTCGGGTTGAGCGAGGTCATGGAGTCCTGGAAGACCATCGCCACCTCGTTGCCGCGCACCGAGCGCATCTCGCGCTCTTTCAGCTTCACGAGTTCGCGCCCGGCGAGGCGAATGGCGCCTGAGGTGATGTGGCCGCCGTTCGGCAGCAGCCGCATGATCGAGAGCCCGGTGATCGACTTGCCGCAGCCTGACTCACCCACGAGTCCGAGCGTCTCGCCCTCGCCGATCGAGAAGCTGACGTCGCCGACGGCGTGCACCACCGAGCGCGAGAGCTGGATCTCTGTCGAGAGGCTCTCGACCTCGAGGATTGGGACTGACATGGTGCTTGTGGCTCCTTGGTCGGTCAGCGACGCCGCAAGCGGACGTCGACGGTGTCTCGCAGAGCGTCGCCAACGAAGTTGCACGCCATGACGACGAGCACCAGGCAGATGCCCACCGGGTAGACGACCCACCAATAGCCGTCAGGCAGGTAGTTGAGCGCTCCTGAGAGCATGTCGCCCCAGCTGACCTGGGGGTACTGCAGGCCGTAGCCGAGGAAGCCCAAGATGGCGAGGAGGTTGATGGCGTCGGCCACCTGGAAGGTGATGTTGACGATGACGACCCCGAGGGCGTTCGGGATCAGGTGCTTGTAGATGAGGTGGTGCCGCGAGGCGCCCATGGTGCGAGAGGCGAAGATGAAGTCGCGCTCTCGCAGGCTCAGCACCTCGCCCCGGACCAGGCGGGCCGAGACCAGCCAGGAGAAGGAGCCGATAATGAGCGAGAGCGACAGCACGGTGGCGTTGCTGAAGCGGTCGCCGATGATGAGGATGACAAAGAGCAGCGGCACCGAGAGCAGGACGTCCACGATGCGCATCAAGATGGCGTCGACGACACCGCCGAGCAGGCCCGCCACCGCGCCCACGAGCGTCCCGAGGACCGTGGCGATGAAGGAGGAGAACAGCCCGATCTCGAGGGCCGCCTGCCCGCCGACCATGATCCGCCCGAGCTCGTCGAAGCCGTTCCCGTCCGTTCCGAGGAGGTGCTTGGCGCTCGGGGGGTAGTAGGCGTTTGCGATGTTGGTCGATATCTGGTTGGTGTGGTAGATGAGCGGCCCGACGAAGCAGAACAGGAAGAAGAAGACGAGGATTCCGGTCCCGACCACGGCCAGCCGGTTGTCGCGAAAGGAGCGGGCTGCGAGGCGCCAGGTGGCCTTCGGGCCCTGGACCTCGCCCGCGTCGGGCAGGAAGACGCCCGGGTCGATGCTGGCTTCGTCGGCCAGCTCGCCGACGCTGCTTGAAACGGTCATCTGGTCCTCAACTAATGCGGATGCGTGGGTCGGCGACGGTGAGCGCCACGTCGGCGACGAAGTTTCCTACGACAGTTGCGATGCCGGCGATCAGGGTCAGGGCTATGACGGTCGGGAAGTCCTCGTTCGAGAGCGAGTTGAAGAACAACAGGCCAAGTCCGTGGGAGTTGAAGAGATCCTCGACGATGAGGTTCCCGCCGAGCAGCACCGGGATGGAAAGTCCGATGAGGGTCACCATCGGCAAGATGGCGTTCCGGGTCAGGTGCCGGAAGAGCACGGCCCGCTCCGTCAGCCCCTTCGCCCGCGCCAGGCGGATGTACTCCTGGGCGAGCGAGTCGAGCGCCGCCGAGCGCTGGTAGCGGGAGTAGCCGGCCACCGCCGTGATCGTGAGGGTGGCTATCGGGAGGAAGTTGGCGCGCCAGGCGAGGATGTAGGGGATGATCTTCTCGCTCTGAGAGGCCTCGGCGGGGAAGATGTGCCAGGTGATGGCGAGCCAGCCGATGAGGAGGATGCCGAGGAAGTTCTGCGGCATCGAGTAGGCGGTGAAGGCGACCGCCGTGGCGGTCTGGTCGGCGACCGAGTTGCGCTTCACGGCCTGGAAGATCCCGAGCGGGATGGCGATCAGGATGCTCAGAACGACCGAGCTGCCCGAGAGCCAGAGCGAGTGGGGGGCGTTCTCGGCGATGAGCGAGGCGACCGACTGGTTGAGCTTGTAGGAGTACCCGAGGTTGCCGTGCAAGAGCTTCCACAGGTAGCCCCAGTACTGGGCCCACACCGGGTTGTCATAGCCGTGCGCCCTGTTCCAGGCGGCGACGGCCGCCGGTGAGGCCTTCAGCCCGAGCACGGCTCGACCGGGGTTCGGGGCTATCCAATGGGTCATCACGAAGGTCAGGAGCGATATCCCGAGGATGACGATGAGCGAGATGAACACTCGTCTTATGAGATAAGCGGTCATGGGAGTCTCTCAGTAAAGCTGCCCCAACCGGCCAGGAGAGGCGCTCGGCACGTGGCTTCGCGCCCCTCCTGGACTGACGGCTGGTGCTGCGGGCTACTTCTTGAAGTACCAGTACTCCGGGGTGAACGTGTACTGAGACATGTTCGAGAAGTACTGGGGCTTGGCCGTGATGGACTTCTTGATCGCGAAGATCAGGTCCGGGTTCGGCTCGAAGAGTCCGGGCTGGTAGTGGGCGACCGCACCGGCCTCCACCTTGACTGCGCTGTTGCTGGTCGAGAAGATCGAGTGACTGATGTCCTTGTTCACGACCGGGTTGCTGAAGCCACCGAGGTTGAAAGACCCGGTGGTGTTGAAGACCTCGTTGGTGGTCGGGTAGATGATCCCGGTGAAGCCACCGAAGTCCTCCATGGCCCAGGCGTTGTCGTTCTTCGGAGCGGCCGGGTCGTTGTAGTTCGAGATCATGAAGTTGAACGACTTCGAGCTCAGCCTCATCCTGATCCCGACCTGCCTGGCGTTGGAGGCCCAGGTCTCGTCGATGGCTGCAATCTCAGGTGACGCCGTGGCGTAGATGAGGTTCCAGCTGAGGGGGGTTCCCCGGGTGATGCCTGCTCCGCACTCGTGAGCGCCCTTGCCAGGCTTCACGCAGCGGGTCAGGCCGCCCCGGCGGACCGCCCAGCCGTGAGACCTGAGGATGTTGCCGGCCGTCTTGATCGAGAACGGGTAGGGGTTCTTCTTGGCAGACGGCGGCGCCAGCGGGGAGGGCGGGTTGCCCGGCACCGGCCCGTAGGCGGCGTAGGCGGCTCCGTCCCAGATGCCCCGGGAGCGGATCTCAGCCGGCTGGTTCTGCAGGTGCGCGAGCGCCTGGCGGATGTAGAGCTGGCCGATGATCTTGTTGAACTTGCCCGTCTTGTCCTTGAAGTTGTAGGCGACGTACTGCCAGCCGAAGTTCGGCTCGCCCCACACGGCGTAGTGCGACTTGAGCGATCCGACCCGCGGAAGGTCGCTCTGGTCGACCGCCCCGATGTCGAGCTTGCCGGTGAGCAGCTGGTTGAACTGGGCCGCCGGTGTCGTGAAGGTCTCGAACTTGACGGCGTGCACGTATGCCTTGTGGCCCGAGTAGCTGAAGTTCTTGGTCACGGTGAAAGCCCCGGTGGCAGGCGTGTAGGAGGTCAGCTTGAACGGACCGTCCACCGTCTTCCAAAGCGGGTTGCTGGCATAGGTCGCGAGGTCTCCAGACTGCCCGGCGAGGAACTTGTAGATCGCCTCGGCGTTCGTGATGTTCTCGAACCCGCTGCTTCCGCTGTTGGCACCGAGGACCGGGCCAGAAGCGCTCGTGCGGGCCCAGGCGGCCGCCGGAAGCGGCTCGAGCAGCCCGACCTGCGAGAACATAAGGAAGTCCCGGTTGTAGGTCCTCTTCCAGTTGATGACCACGGTCTTGGAGTTCGCCGCCCGGATCGAGGTGACGTTCTGCGGGTAGAGGCCCGGCGTGAAGTTCCCCTCGTTGGCCGGGCTGAGCGTGATCGCCGCCTTGAACATCCAGTAGTCGAAGATGACGTCCTGGGCCGTGACCGGCTTGCCGTTCGACCACCTGTAGTTCTTCAGGTGGATGATGAGGGTCCGGTTGTGGTTCTTCCAGATCGGCTTCAAGGCGACGCTGTCCTGGTAGTCGATCGAGGGCATGCTGTCCCCGTTCGGCGACCAGTAGAGCGGGCGCCACAAGAAGTACTGCATGATGGCGTTGTAGATCGAGCCGTTGGCAGCCGGCACGATCGGGAAGATGTAGGTCGGAGTGGCCCCGGCCGTCTGACCGACCGTGACCGTGCCGCCGTACTTGATCTTGGTTCCCTTGGTGGGTGGCAGTTTGCCGAAAGCCGGACGAGCAGAGACGCTCGCTCCGGGGAGTTTGCTAGCACCGGCGCTAGAGATGCCGGCAGCTGCTGTGCCGAGCATCAACGCGCCGGCAGCAATAGCTGCGCCGACACGTGCGCCACGGGTGATTGGCCGCATTGGTCCCCCTTCTTTTCTGTGTTCACGCAGTCGTCATACGGCTGCGCCGCCCGTAACATACTTCGTCGCCCGCCCCTTGCACAGCCAAACGGCGAAAAACTTTGTGAACAACCGTTCACCCGGAACGGCCCCCGAGCGCCGGCGCGAGCCTTGGCCCCGCCCTTTTTGCGAAAGGGCCGGCCTCAGGCGGGCTTTGTCAGCCGGCAGCCGCTGCCGGCGGTCGCCGGCCCTCGCCGGCGGCCGGCGCGCCTCCAAGGCCCGAACGCCGGGAGCGTTCACCGGCCCGCCGCCAGCGGCGCTCCCGGGGCGCCCTCGGTTCGTTACGGTGTCGTCGTGGCTGGTGTGACCGATCGCTTCTTCGACGACGAATCTCTCCTCGCGACGCCTCTCGCTGAGCTCTGCGCCCTTGCCTCGCAAAAGGCCCGGGCGCGCTTTGGCAGCCGGGTGACGTTCTCTCCGAAGGTCTTCATCCCCCTCACGATGCTCTGCCGGGACCGCTGCGGCTACTGCACCTTCGCCAAGCCGCCCGCCCAGCTGGCGGCTTTGTACCTAGAGCTGGACGAGGTCCTCGCCCTCGCCGAGGCGGGCCGGCGGGCCGGCTGCCACGAGGCGCTGTTCACCCTCGGCGAGCGGCCCGAGGAGCGCTACCCGGCGGCTCGGCGCTGGCTGGAATCTAGGGGCTATGCCTCGACGCTCGAGTACCTGCAGACTGCCTGCGCGGCGGTCCTTCGTGAGACCGGCCTCCTCCCCCACGCCAATGCCGGCGCTCTCTACGAGGAGGAGCTGGCGAGCCTGCGCCCCGTGACCGCCAGCCAGGGGATGATGCTCGAGTCGCTCGACCCGACGCTCGAGTGCCACCGGCTCTCGCCCGACAAGTCGCCGGCCCGGCGCCTGGCCACCCTCGAGGCCGCCGGCCGGCTGCAGATCCCCTTCACGACCGGCGTGCTCGTCGGGATCGGGGCGGATCGTCGCGACCGGCTGACCTCGCTCAGGGCGATCGCCGACTCTCATGGCCGCCACGGCCACGTGCAGGAGGTGATCGTCCAGAACTTCCTCCCCAAGGCGGGCACCGCCCTGCGGGCGGCTCCTGCCTGCCCGCCCGAGGAGCATCTCTGGACGCTGGCCGCCGCCCGTCTGATCCTGCCGTCGGAGGTGCACCTGCAAGCTCCCCCGAACCTGACGGAGGACTTCGCCGGGCTGCTCGAGGCCGGCATCGACGACTGGGGCGGTGTCTCGCCGGTGACCGCCGACCACGTGAACCCCGAGCGGGCCTGGCCGGCGCTCGAGAGGCTGCGGAGCGTGACAGAGCGGGCCGGCCGCAGCCTGGCGCCCCGCCTGGCGGTCCATCCCGAGTGGGCTCTGCGCCCCGGGCGCTTCCTCGCCGCCGAGATGGCCTCGCCGGTCCTCCAGCACTCCGACGCCGAGGGGCTCGCCCGCGACTCGAGCTGGGTCTCGGGTGGAGACGAGCCGCCGCCGCTCCTCCTCTCCGGCCGGGCGCGCCGGGTCAGGCGGGGTCCGGTGGGCGAGGTGCTCGAGACGGTCGAGCGGGGAGGCGAGGTCGGTGAGGACGAGATCGTCACCCTCTTCTCGGCGCGGGGAGAAGAGGTCGCCCAGGTGGCCGCCGTCGCCGACGAGCTGCGGCGCGACGCGGTCGGCGAGGTCGTCACCTTCGTCGCCAACCGCAACATCAACTACACGAACGTCTGCACCTTCAAGTGCCGCTTCTGCGCCTTCTCGAAAGGCCCTCTCTCGCTCAACTTGCGGGGAGCGCCCTACCTGCTCGAGCTGGACGAGATCACAAGCCGGGTGGCCGAGGCGGAGGCGGCCGGGGCGACCGAGGTCTGCCTGCAGGGGGGGATCCACCCGAGCTTCGACGGCGACTACTACCTCGAGGTGCTGGCCGCCGTGAGGCGCGCCTCGGAGAAGATCCACATCCACGGCTTCACCGCCCTCGAGGTGCACGAGGGCGCCCGGCGGCTCGGAGAGGACCTCGCCTCCTATCTCGGGCGCCTGCGCCAGGCGGGCCTGAGGAGCCTGCCCGGCACGGCGGCGGAGATCCTCGACGACGAGGTCCGCCAGATCCTCTGCCCGGACAAGATCGGCACCGCCCGCTGGCTCGAGGTGCACGAGACGGCTCACTCGGTCGGGCTCCGCTCGAACGTCACGATCATGTTCGGCGCCGTCGAGCAGCCCCGCTCCTGGGCCCGGCACATGGTCCTCACCCGCCAGCTGCAAAAGCGGACGGGGGGCTTCACCGAGTTCGTGCCGCTCCCCTTCGTGCACATGGGGGCTCCCCTCTACCTGCAGGGCAGGGCCCGCCGCGGCCCGACCTTCCGCGAGGCGCTCTTGATGCACGCCGTCGGGCGCATCGCCTACCGCGGGGCGATCGACAACGTCCAGGCGAGCTGGGTGAAGATGGGGGTCGAGGGCGCCCGCCAGCTCCTGCGGGCCGGCTGCAACGACCTCGGAGGCACCCTCATGGACGAGAACATCTCCCGGGCCGCCGGGGCGAGCCACGGCCAGCAGATGAGCAAGGAGTCCTTCGCCCAGATCACCGCTCCCCTCGGACGGCCTCTCGAGCAGCGGACGACCCTCTACGGCCGGCTGGCCGGAGCCGGGCTGTGAGCGAGGAGACCAAGGCCTCCCCCGCGGCCGAGGTGGCGGTCGCCTCCTCCCGGCCGGCCCGGGCGATCGCCCGGGCCGAGGAGGCCGCCCAGCGCCCCATCTCCGAGCAGGCCGACCGGCTCATCTCCCAGCTCTTGGAGATGGTCGAGTCGAAGCAGAACCACGACCTGTTGCGGGAGCTGCTCGCCACCTCGATCCGGCTCGGCGACGGCATGCCGAGCCGGCTGGACCTCAAGATCGCCACCTCGGCCCTTTCCGAGATGGCCCGTGCCTTCACCCTCTTCGCGCCCTTCCGCGGCATCCCAAAGCTGACGATGTTCGGCTCGGCCCGCACCCGGCCGGAGGACCCGCTCTACGCCCAGGCCCGCCAGCTGGCGGCCCGCCTGGCGGCCGAGGGCTGGATGGTGGTCACCGGTGCCGGACCGGGGATCATGGCGGCCGGCACCGACGGGGCCGGCCCGGAGAGGGCCATCGGGGTCGACATCCGCCTCCCCTTCGAGTCGGTCTCGCATCCAGAGCTGGCGGCCGAGGGCCGGCTCGTCGAGATGAAGTACTTCTTCACGAGAAAGCTCATGCTCATGAAGGAGTCGGCCGGCTTCGCCGTTCTGCCGGGCGGCTTCGGCACCTTGGACGAGGCCTTCGAGCTCCTGACGCTCTTGCAGACCGGGAAGGCGGAGCCGGCGCCGATCGTCCTTCTCGACATGCCGCACGAGCCCTACTGGGAGTCGTGGCTCTCCTTCGTCGAGGGAGAGGTCATCGGGCGCGGGCTGGCGGGCCAGCACGACAAGGCCTTCTACAAGATCACCGACGACGTCGAGGTGGCCTCAAAAGAGCTGCTCGGCTTCTACCGGAACTACCACTCCCGCCGCTTCGTCCGAAACGTCATGGTGATGCGCCTCAAGGTAGCGCCGAGCGATGCCGAGCTGGCGGCCGCCAACGAGGAGTTCTCGGACATTTGCTCGCAAAGGGGCATCTGGCGCACCGAGCCGCTTGGCCCCGAGAGGACCGGACGGGACAACCTCGAGCTCCCGCGCATCGCCTTGGAGCTCGACCTGCGCTACCAGGGGCGGCTGCGCGAGCTGATCGACACCGTCAACACCTGGGGCGGCGCCTGATCACCAGTCCTCGGCCGGCTCCTGGCTCCCGTCGGCCTGGCGGGTGAGCCGGGCGGCCTTCTCGGCCGAGGCCCGGGCCCTGTTCAAGAGCTTCTCCCTCCGGGTGGCCTCGAGGCGGTCCTCGTCCCGCGAGGAGTGGAGCGCCTGGCGCAAAAGGTCCATGGCGGCGTCGCGCAGCCCATCGGCCAGCCGGTCGAGCTCGTCGGCCAGCTCGCCGAGCCGGCCCTGCCGGCTCGGGCTCAAGAGCCCTTCTGGCGCTCGATCACCTCGAGCTCGCCCTTTTCCAGCTGGGCTCGGAGCACCTTCTTGTCGAACTTGCCGACGCTCGTCTTCGGCACCTCGTCGATGAAGGCCCACTTGTCCGGCACCCACCAGCGGGCTACCCGCGCCTCGAGGTAGGCGGCCAGCTCGGCCACAGAGACCGTGGACCCCTCCCGCCGCACCACGCAGGCGAGCGGCCGCTCGTCCCAGCGCTCGTCGGGGATGGCCACGACGGCGGCCTCGAAGACCTCGGGGTGCCCCATGATGGCGTTCTCGAGCTCGACCGAGGAGATCCACTCCCCGCCGGTCTTGATGACGTCCTTGGTCCGGTCGGTGATGGTGAGGTAGCCCCGCGAGTCGATCGTGCCGACGTCGCCGGTGCGCAGCCAGCCGTCGTGGAAGCGCTCGGGGCTCGGGTCGCCGAAGTAGGCGGCTGTCACCCAGGGGCCCCGGACCTCGAACTCGCCCACCGACTGGCCGTCGTTGGGGACCACCTGGCCGGTGCCGTCGACCACCCGGGCCTCGACGCCGAAGACGACCCGGCCCGCCTTGGCCCTGTACTGCCGGGCCTCCTCTCCGGTCACCCCCTTCGGAGGCGAGCCGACGGCGCCGAGCGGGCTCGTCTCGGTCATTCCCCAGCCCTGGATGATCGGAACGCCGTAGAGGTCCTCGAAACGGTCTATGAGCGAGCGCGGCACGGCCGAGCCGCCCACGATGATGGTCCGGAACGAGCTCAGGTCAGAGCCGTGGGTCTCGGCGTAGCGCAGCACCTCGTTCCAGATGGTCGGGACCGCCCCGGCGAGGGTCGGGCGCTCGGACTCGATGATCTTCACGAGCGGCTCCGCCTGCAGGAACTGCCTCGGCATGACGATGTCGGCCCCTGCCAGCCAGGCGGCATACGGGATGCCCCAGGCGTTGGCGTGGAACTGGGGCACGACCACGAGGACCTTGTCGTTGACCGAGATGCCGATCGCCGCGGCCGAGGTCGACGAGAGGGAGTGCAGGTAGGTCGAGCGCTGGCTGTAGGCCACGCCCTTCGGGTTGCCCGTCGTGCCGCTCGTGTAGCACATGGCGGCCGCCTCGTTCTCATCGATCTCCGGCCACTCGTAGCTCGTCGGCCGACCGGAGATGAGCTCGTCGTAGGAGACCAGCTCGCAATGGGGCGCGAGCGAGGAGGTGTCGCCCTCTCCGAGGACCACGACCCGCTCGACGCTCGGGCACTCGGGCAGCACCCGGGCGAGCAGAGGTGCCACGCCGGCGTCGCAGATGACGACCTTGTCCTCGGCATGGGCGATGACATAGGCCAGCTGCTCGGGGAAGAGGCGGATGTTCAAGGTGTGCAGGACGGCGCCCATGCTCGGCACCGCCAGGTAGGCCTCGAGGTGCTCTTGGTGGTTGAAGCAGAAGGTGCCGACCCGGTCCTCGAGCCTCACGCCGAGTGAGGCCAGGCCGTGGGCCAGCTGAGCGGCTCGCTCCCCGACCTCGGCGAAGCTCGCCCGTCTGAACGAGTCGCCGTCGAAGGTGACGACCTCGCTCTCGCCGTGGACCGTCTGGCCATGGCGGAGGATCTGGCGGATCAAAAGAGGCGGCTCCTGCATGGTGCTTCGCATCCCTACTCCCCTCTCAGCCTCGACGGGCTCTATCAAAAGAAGGATAGAAGGCTTCTCGGCAACAAGCCGGCTCAGGCGAGCGCCCGCTCGAAGGGGCTCACCGGAGAGGCGAGGCGCGCTCGCCCGGTGAGATGGCGATCGACGAAGGCGGCGGCCGCCCTTCCCTCGGCGATGGCCCAGACGATGAGGCTCTGTCCCCGCACCATGTCACCGCAGCAGAAGACCCTCGGGTGGCTGGTCGAGAAGGCCGAGTCGACGGCCACCGTGCCCGCCGGGGTGAGCTCGAGGCCGAGCTCCGCCACGAGGCCGGAGCGCTCCGGACCGAGAAAGCCGAGCGCGAGCAAGACGAGGTCGGCCGGGAGCTCGAGCTCCCCGCCCGCCGGCTCCTCCAGCTGGCGGAGGCGAACCGCCCTCACCCGAGTGTCCTCGCCCCCCAAGAGCTCGGTCGTCTCGACCGCAAAGCGCCGCTCTCCTCCCTCCTCGTGGGCCGAGGTGCTGCGAAGGACGAGCGGCCAGGTGGGCCAGGGGTTGTCGGGCGGGCGGCTCGAGGGGGGTTCGGGCAGGATCTCGAGCTGGCGCACCGACCTGGCCCCCTGCCGATGGGCGGTCCCGAGGCAGTCCGCTCCCGTGTCGCCACCGCCGATGACGACCACGTCCCGGCCGCCCGCCGACAGCCGCGGGCTGCCGCCCGTCTCGCAGGCGAGGTTGGAGGCCTTCAGGTACTCCATCGCGAAGTGCACCCCGCCGAGGTGCCGGCCGGGCACCGGCAGGTCGCGTGGACGGGTGGAGCCGGTGGCCGCCAGCACGACGTCGAACTCCTCGAGCAGCCGGCGAGCGCTCAGCCCGACGGCGTCCGGGGCGGCCGCCCCGCTCGAGGAGTCCTCCGGACCGGCCCCCCCGACCCAGACCCCGGTGCGAAAGCGGGTCCCTTCGGCGGTCATCTGGGCGAGGCGGCGGTCGAGTACCCACTTCTCGAGCTTGAACTCGGGGATCCCGTAGCGAAGAAGGCCCCCCGGGGCCTCGGCCCGCTCGAAGACCACCACCCGGTGGCCGGCCCGGGTGAGCTGCTGGGCGGCTGCCAGGCCAGCCGGGCCGGAGCCGACGACGGCCACCGAGCGGCCGCTCGCCCTCTTCGGACGAACGGGTCGGTAAGAGCCGGCCACGGCGGCCTGCTCGGCTATCTCGAGCTCGACCTGCTTTATGAGCACCGGCTCAAAGGAGATGCCGAGGACGCAGGCGCCCTCGCAGGGAGCTGGACAGAGGCGGCCCGTGAGCTCGGGGAAGTTGTTGGTCCTTTCGAGACGGGAGGCCGCCTCTTTCATGCGGCCCCGGCGCACGAGGTCGTTCCACTCGGGGATGAGGTTGCCGAGCGGGCAACCGCTGTGGCAAAAGGGGATGCCGCAGTCCATGCACCGAGCGGCCTGCTCCTTGAGGCGCGAGCGGGGGAAGGGCTCGTAGACCTCTGCCCAGTCCCGCACCCGGAGCGGAACCGGGCGGCGGCCCGGGCCCTGCCGCTCGTAGCGGAGGAAGCCGCGGGGATCAGCCACCGGCGCCCACCAGCTCGGCTCTTGAGGACTCCGGCCCGGCTTTCGCGAGGAGCCGACGGTACTCGCGCGGCACCACCTTCACGAAGTGCTCTGCGAGGTCGCCGCGCTCGAGGAGCCGGCCGGCGAGCGGCGAGCCGGTCAGGCGGGCGTGCTCGGAGAGGAGAGAGGCGACGAGGCTGCAGTCCTCGGAGCCCATTGCCTCGCGCTCGACCATCTCGCAGTTGAGGCGGCGGCCCAGCAAGCCGCCCTGGTCGAGCAGGTAGGCGAGCCCGCCCGACATGCCGGCGGCGAAGTTGCGCCCGGTCGGTCCGAGGACGACCACGGCACCGCCCGTCATGTACTCACAGCCGTGGTCTCCCACCCCCTCTACGACCGCCGTGGCGCCCGAGTTCCTGACGGCGAAGCGCTCCCCCGCCTGCCCGCAGATGAAGGCCGCACCCGAGGTGGCGCCGTAGAGGACGACGTTGCCGGCGATCACCTGGTCCTGCGGCCTCGCGATCGACCCCGGGTAGGGCCGCAGGACGACTCGGCCGCCCGAGAGCCCCTTTCCCAGGTAGTCGTTCGCCTCGCCCTCGAGCTCGATCGTGATGCCGGGCGGCAGGAAGGCGCCGAGGCTCTGACCGGCCGAGCCCTCGAGCAGCAGCCGCACGGTGTCCTGGGCGAGGCCGCCTCCCCCGAAGCGCCGCGTCACCTCGTAGCCGAGCCGGGTGCCGACGGAGCGGTCGGTGTTGCGGACCCGAGCGGAGATGGCGACCGGTTCACCCGCGCCGAGCGCCGGAGCCGCCCTGGCGATGAGCTCGGTGTCGAGCGCCTTTCCGAGGCGGTGCTCCTGGCCTCGCCCCTGGGAGAGACGAGCTCCCTGCGGCGGCCGGGAGAACAGGGGGCGGAGGTCCAGCTTGGCCGCCTTCGAGAAGTGCTCGACCGCCTTGGCCGTCTCGAGCATCTCGACGTGGCCGACGGCCTCTTTCAAGGAGCGAAAGCCGAGCTCGGAAAGGAGCTGGCGCACCTCGGTCGCAAGGAACTCGAAGAAGTTGACGATGAACTCCGGCTTTCCGCTGAAGCGGCGCCGCAGCGCCGGATCCTGGGTCGCGATACCAACAGGGCAGGTGTCGAGATGGCACACCCGCATCATGACGCAGCCCGCCACCACGAGCGGTGCCGTGGCGAAACCGAACTCCTCGGCCCCGAGCAGCGCCGCTATGACGACATCACGGCCCGTCTTCAGCTGACCGTCGACCTGCAGCACGACCCGGTCACGAAGCCCGTTCTTTACAAGTGTCTGCTGGGTCTCGGCCAGGCCGATCTCCCATGGCATGCCGGCGTGCTTCAGGGAGGTGAGCGGCGCGGCGCCGGTACCGCCGTCGTGCCCGGAGATGAGCACGACCTCTGCATGGGCCTTGACGACGCCGGCTGCCACGGTCCCGACTCCAACCTCCGAGACGAGCTTCACGTTGATCCGGGCCCGGGGGTTGGCGTTCTTCAGGTCGTAGATCAGCTGGGCGAGGTCCTCGATCGAGTAGATGTCGTGATGGGGCGGGGGCGAGATGAGGCCCACCCCGGGCGTCGAGTGCCGGGCCTTGGCGATCCAGGGGTAGACCTTCTCGGCCGGCAGCTGGCCCCCCTCGCCCGGCTTGGCCCCCTGGGCGATCTTGATCTGGATGTCGTCGGCGTTGACGAGGTACTCGCTCGTGACCCCGAAACGCCCCGAGGCGACCTGCTTTATGGCCGATCGCCGCCGGTCTCCGTTCGGATCCGGGCCGAAGCGCGCCGGGTCCTCTCCCCCCTCGCCGGTGTTGGACTTGGCTCCCAGACGGTTCATGGCGATGGCGAGCGTCTCGTGCGCCTCGGGCGAGATCGAGCCGTAGCTCATGGCGCCGGTCGAGAAGCGCCGGACGATCTCGCTCACCGGCTCGACCTCCTCGAGCGGCACCGGCGGGCGGGGGCGGTCCTGGCCCGTGTTGAACGAGAAGAGCCCTCGCAGCGTCGCCAGCCTCTCGGCCTGGTCGTCGACCGCCTCGGTGTACTGGCGGAACAGGTCGTAGCGCTTGGCACGGGTGGCGTGCTGCAGCTTGAAGACGGTCCGCGGGTTGAAAAGATGGAGCTCGCCGTCGCGCCGCCACTGGTACTCCCCGCCGCTCTCCAGCTCATCCTCGCCCGCGCCCGGGAGCGACG
>JAJZLV010000068.1:16936-30131 GCA_021803215.1 Actinomycetes bacterium
TCGGGCCGAGGCCTCTGTGGCCACCTCGCTTGCACCGATCCCGCCCAGCCGGCTCGGCGTGCCCGTGAAGTACCTCTCGACGAAGGCGCTTGAGAGGCCGAGCGCCTCGAAGAGCTGCGCCCCCCGGTAGGAGGCGGCGGTCGAGACGCCCATCTTCGACATGACCTTCAAGATGCCCTTGGTCGCCGCCTCGAGGTAGTTGCCGACCGCCTCGAAGACCGAGACCGGACCGAGGTTGCCTCCGAGGGCGAGCGAGGCCACGGTGTCGAGCGCCAGGTAAGGGTTCACCGCCGAGGCGCCGTAGCCGATCAGCAAGGCCAGGTGGTGGACCTCGCGCGCCTCGCCGGACTCGACCACGAGGCCGGCCGAGGTGCGCTGGCGCGTTCTCACGAGGTGGTTGTGAACGGCCGCCGTGAGCAGGAGCGACGGTATGGGGCAGAGCTCCTCTGCGGCGTGGCGGTCCGAGAGCACGACGATGTTGGCCCCGAGAGAGATCGCCTCCGAGACCCGCTCGCAGACCCGCTCGATCGCCTGCTCGAGGCCGGCCGCCCCCTGGGAGGCGGGAAAGAGGCCGTCGACGGCGTAGGCCGAGAAGCCGGGCGTCTCCCCCGCCTCGTTCACGTAGAGCAGCTTGGCGAGCGCCTGGTTGTCGATCACCGGGGAGGGGAGGACTATCTGGCGGCAGGAGGCCGGCCCGGGCTCGAGCAGGTTGGACTCCGAGCCGACGGCTGTCTCGAGAGAGGTTACGAGCTCCTCTCTGATGGCGTCGAGGGGGGGGTTGGTCACCTGGGCGAAGAGCTGGCTGAAGTAGTCATAGAGCAGCCGCGGCCTCGCCGACAGGACGGCGACCGGCGTGTCAGAGCCCATGGAGCCGATCGGCTCCCTCCCGGTGGCCGCCATCGGGCCGAGGATCAGACGGAGCTCCTCGGCCGTGTAGCCGAAGAGCCTCTGATGGGCCCGGAGGGAGGCGTGGCGGGGGGTGAGCATCTCCCGCGCCGGGAGCTGCTCGAGGCGGACCCGCCCCTTCGCGAGCCATCGCCCGTAGGGCGCCGCCGCCGCCAGGGAGGCCTTCACCTCCTCGTCCTCGACTATACGGCCCTGCTCGACGTCGACGAGGAGCATCCGCCCGGGACGGAGGCGGCCCCTTCGCACCACCTCTGACGCCGGCAGGTCGACCACGCCGGCCTCGCTGGCGAGGACCACGAGGCCGTCCCGGCTCACGAGGTACCGGGCGGGCCGGAGACCGTTTCGGTCGAGGACCGCCCCGACGAGGCGGCCGTCGCTGAAGACGACGGCCGCCGGTCCGTCCCACGGCTCCATCAGGCGGGCGTGGTACTCGTAAAAGGCCCGCTTCGAGGGCTCCATCTCCTCGTGGTGCTCGAAGGCCTCCGGGATCATCATCTGGACGGCGTGCGGCAAGGAGCGGCCCGAGAGGTGCAACAGCTCGAGCACCTCGTCGAAAGAGGCCGAGTCGCTGGCGGCCTCGCTGCAGATCGGAAGGAGCTCTTCGAGCGGTCCGAGAAGGGGCGAGGCCAGACGCGACTCGCGAGCCCTCATCCAGTTGCGGTTGCCCCGCACGGTGTTTATCTCGCCGTTGTGGGCGACCAACCGGTAGGGGTGGGCGAGCGGCCAGGAGGGGAAGGTGTTGGTCGAGAAGCGGGAGTGGACCACCGCGATGGCGGTCGCCGTCTCCTCGTTGCCGAGGTCGGGGAAGAACCGGCGCAGCTGGTGGCTCGCCAGCATCCCTTTGTAGACAAAGGTCCGAGAGGACAAGGAGCAGAAGTAGCTCCCCTCGACCAGATGCCCGGCCCGCTTTCGCACCCGGTAGAGCCGCTGCTCGAGCTCTAGCCCGCCGGCCTGGCCATCTCGAGAAAGGCGCGAGGAAACCTTGAAGAAGGGCTGCCAGAAGCTCGGAGCCGCCTCCCGGGCCGACCGGCCGGCCGCCCTCATCTCGACCGGCACCGGGCGCCACCAGAGCGTCTCCAGCCCCTCCTCGGCGGCGATGGCTGAGATGCCCTCCCGGGCCCGCGTTGCCGCTTCGGCCTGCGCAGGAAGAAAGCCGAGGCCCGTCCCGTAGCGACCCTGCAGCGGGAGAGAGACTCCCTTCGAGGCCGCCTCTGCGCGAAAGAGGGCGTCGGGCAGCTGCAAGAGGATGCCGGCTCCGTCTCCGGTCTCGGGGTCGGCGCCGTAGGCGCCCCGGTGGGCGAGGTTCTCGAGGGCCGTGAGGGCCAGCCCAACGACGCGGTGGCTCGCCGGCGCGGCGGTCTCGGCCACGAAGGCGACGCCGCAGGAGTCGTGCTCGAAGCTGGCATCGTAAAGAGGGCTCTCGTGTGTAGAGCTCACCTTGGGTCCTGTCTCGCTAGGTGCGAGCCGGGACGCCCTTGGCCCAGCCGGTCCGTCAAGGTTACACCGGCCGGCTCGTAGGCTGTCGCCATGACTGGAAAGGCGGGTGACGTCATAGTCGTGGGCGGCGGGATCATCGGGCTCGCGAGCGCCTGGCGGCTCTCGCTCGCAGGCGCCCGCGTGACCCTGTTCGATCCCGCCCCGGGCAGCGGGGCGACCAGGGCGGCGGCCGGCATGCTGGCCCCGGTCACCGAGGCCCACTACGGCGAGGAGGAGCTGCTCCGCCTCAACTTGGAGTCGATGGCGGCCTGGCCCGCTTTCGCCTCCGAGCTCGAGCAGCAAAGCGGCCTGGAGGTCGGCTACGACCGGAGCGGCACGCTGGCCGTCGGCTATGACCCGAGCGACAAGGCCGCCCTGGACGAGCTGTGGCGCTTCCAGCAAAAGCTCGGCCTTGAGAGCTCGCCGCTCTCGGCCAGCGCCTGCCGCTCGCTCGAGCCGGCTCTCTCGCCGTCCATCCGAGGCGGCCTCGACGTCCCTACTGACCACCAGGTCGATCCCCGCCAGGTCGGGGCCGCCCTCTTGGAGGCCTGCCAAAGGGCGCGGGTCTCGATCCGGCATGAGAGGGTGGAGAGCCTCCTCGTCGAAAGAGCGCGGGTCACCGGCCTGAGGACCGGCGAGGCCCGCGAGGAGCGGGCTCCCACCGTGGTGCTGGCAGCCGGCTGGCGCTCGGGCGAGATCGCCGGCATACCGCCCGGCCTCCGCCCGCCGGTCCGTCCGGTGAAGGGCCAGGTGATACGCCTGCGGCTCGACGAGAGGCTTCCCCGCCCGGCTCGCACCATCCGGGCGCTCGTGCGGGGTAGCTTCGTCTACCTCGTCCCGCGCCGGGGAGGCGAGCTCGTCTGCGGCGCCACCTCAGAGGAGATGGGGGCCGACAGCCGGGTGACCGCCGGCGCCGTCTACCAGCTACTTCGCGATGCCCAGTCGGTCTACCCGAGCATCCTCGAGGCCGAGCTGGCCGAGGCGATCACCGGCTTTCGCCCCGGCTCGCCCGACAACGCCCCTCTCGTCGGGCCAGGGGGCATGGCTGGACTCGTGATAGCCACCGGACACTTCCGTCACGGGATCCTCCTCGCCCCCGTGACGGCCCGCATCGTCGCAGAGCTCGTCTCCTCGGGCCTCGGAGAGGGCTGGGAGCGCCGCCCCGCCATCGACCCGCGGCGCTTCTCGCGGCGGGCGGGCCGATGACGCAGGCTCGCCTCAACGGAGAGCGCCGGGAGCTGCCGGAGGGCAGTACCGTCGCGGACGTGGTCCAGATGCTCTCTCGCAGCCCCTCCGGCCTGGCGGTCGCGGTCAACGGCGAGGTGGTCGCCCGCTCGGCCTGGTCGGCGCGGGTTGTCGAGGAGGCCGACGAGATCGAGGTGCTGACGGCGGCTCAAGGTGGCTGAGGAGGCGGGCGCCCGCCTCGAGGTGGCGGGCGAGAGGCTCGCCTCACCTCTCATCCTCGGGAGCGGCGGCATCCCGAGCATGGAGGTGCTCGAGGAGACCGTGAAGGCCTCCCGCACCGCCCTCGTCACCGTCGCCATGCGCCGGGTCGACCCGGCGGCCCGGGGCTCGATACTCGAGGTGCTGGAGCGCTGTGGCGTGCGGGTGCTCCCCAACACCGCCGGCTGCTTCACGGCCGGCGAGGCCGTCCTGACGGCCCGGCTGGCCCGCGAGGCCCTCGCCACCAACTGGGTGAAGCTCGAGGTGATCGGAGACGAGATCACCCTCCTGCCCGACCCGGTCGAGCTCCTGGCTGCCGCCGAGCAGCTGGTCGACGAGGGCTTCGTGGTCCTTGCCTACACGAGCGACGACCCGATCCTCGCCCGCCGGCTCGAGCAGGCCGGCTGCGCCGCCGTCATGCCGCTCGGGGCTCCGATCGGATCGGGCCTCGGCATCATGAACCCGCACAACCTCGCCATGATCACCGAGGCGGCCGGCGTTCCGGTCGTGCTCGACGCAGGCATCGGCGCCCCCTCTGACGCCGCCGCGGCCATGGAGCTGGGCTGCTCGGGCGTCCTGGTCGCCTCGGCGATCACGCGAAGCCAGGACCCCGTGCTCATGGCGAGCGCCTTCGCCCTCGCCGTCGAGGCAGGGGCAAAGGCACGTCGGGCCGGACGGATTCCGCGCCGCTACCGCGCGCTCGCCTCCAGCCCGACCGACGACATGGCCGACTTCGGAGGACCCCTTTTGATCCGGCCCCGGCTCGACTGATGGCCACGCCCGCCGTGGCGCTCACGATCGCCGGCACCGACTCGGGTGGCGGCGCCGGGGTGGCGGCCGACTTGAGGAGCTTCGCCGCCAACGGCGTCTTCGGCACCTTGGCCGTGACAGCTGTCACCGCCCAGAACACCAAAGGGGTGCAGGCGGTCTTCCCTCTCGCAGCCGCGGTCGTGGCTGCCCAGATCGAGTCCGTCATGGCCGACCTGGCGCCGGCCTGTGCCAAGACCGGCATGCTGGGCAGCCCGGAGGTCGTCTCCATGGTGCAGGACAAGGCCGAGCGGGGCGAGCTCCCCCCTCTAGTGGTCGACCCGGTCCTCGTAGCCTCCTCGGGCGACCCCCTCTTCGAGGGGTCGGGCCCGCAGCAGGCCTACCGACGACTCGCCTCGGTGGCAGCCGTCCTCACTCCGAACCTCCCGGAGGCCTCCCTGCTAGTGGGGCGAAGTGTCGCGAGCCTCGCCGAGATGGCGGAGGCCGCCCGCGAGCTCTACGGCCTCGGAGCCGGCCTCGTCGTCGTGAAGGGGGGCCACAACCCCGCCGCCGAGGCGGTCGACGTCGTCTTCGACGGCGCCTCGGTCTCCTACTTGAGAGCGCCTTGGGTCGAGACCCGAAACGTGCACGGCACCGGCTGCAGCTTCTCGGCCGCCATCGCGGCCCAGCTGGCGAGAGGAGCGAGCGGGCTCGAGGCGGTCGGGGCCGCCAAGAGCTACGTCTCAAGGGCGATCCTCCGGGCGGCCGACTGGGAGCTCGGCGCCGGCCACGGCCCGATCGACCACCTGGGAGCGGCCGCCGGCCCCTAGGAGGCGGCTGGGATCCTCTCTGGCGCCCCGAAGGCTGCGAGGACCGGGGGAACCGCCACCTCGCCCCTGCCGTCCTGGTAGGTCTCCATGAGAGCGATCAGCCAGCGGGCCGTCATGGCTGTGCCGTTCAAGGTGTGCACCGGGGCGAGGCGGCCATCTCCTCTTCTGAAGCGGACGTTCAGGCGCCTGGCTTGGAAATCGGTCGTGTTCGAACAGGAGGTGATCTCGCGGTAGCGCCCCTGGCTCGGGAGGTAGGCCTCGATGTCGTACTTCTTCGCCGCCGAGGGCCCGAGGTCGCCCGCCGCGGTCACCACGACCCGGTAGGCGAGCCCGAGGCTTTGCACCAGGGCCTCCTCGATGGCGAGGATCCGCTCGTGCTCGTCGCGCGAGCTCTCGGGGCTGCAGTAGACGAACATCTCGACCTTGTCGAACTGGTGGACCCGGAAGACCCCTCGGGTGTCCCGTCCGGCCGCTCCGGCCTCCCGCCGGAAGCAGGTCGAGTAGCCGGCATATCTGAGAGGCAGCTCGGCTCCGCTCAGGACCTCGCCCGAGTGGTAGCCCGCCAGGGCGACCTCGGAGGTGCCGGTCAGGTAGAGGTCGTCCCGCTCCATCCGGTAGAGCTGGCTCTCCTCGTTCGGCAGGAAGCCGGTGCCGTAGAGGGCCTCCTCTCGCACGAGCACCGGTGGGAGGATCACCTCGAAGCCCTCTGCGGTCACCCGGTCGAGGGCGAAGCGGTAGAGGGCGAGCTCGGTGAGCGCGACCGGCCCTTTTCTGTAGGCGAAGCGGGCGCCGGAGAGCTTGGCACCCCGCTCGAGGTCGAAGCCGCCGAGATCGACGTGGTCGCGGGGGGTGAAGGAGAAGCGGGCTGGCTCCCCCACCCGGCGCAGCTCCTCGGCGTCCTCGTCCGAGAGGCCGTCGGGCACCTCGGGAAACGGCGGGTTCGGGACCAGATACAGCAGGTCGTCGCGGCGGCGCTCCAGCTCGCTCAGGCTGGCCTCTGCCCCCTTCAGCTCCTCCTTCACGGCCTTGAGCTCGGCAAGCTGCTCGGGGGTCGGCCTGCCCTTCAGCTTGGTCCGGGCACGCAGCCCGTCGACCCGGCTCGTCTCGGCCCGCCAGCGGGCGTCGGCTGCCAAGAGGGCGTCGAAGGCTTCCGTCCCGCCCTTCCTCGCCAGGGCCGCCCGCAGCTCGTCGGGGCGCTCACGGGCCAGCCTGATGTCGATCACGGCTCTTTTTCTAGCGCCGCTTCTTCTTCCTCGGCCGCGGCGCAGGACGGGCCGGAGCCCTTCTCTCGGCGCCGGGCTGCCTGGCGGCCCCGTTGGAGGAACCGGCGACCGCGGCCGCCTCGACCTCGTCGGCGAGCAGCTCATCTTTCTCCGGGGCGGTCCTCAGCGGGTCGCTGCCCGCGGCCGAAGCTCTCGAGCGGGCGTCGGCCGCCGCCGGCTGGCGGGCGGCGGAAGGCCGCAGCGGGCCGGAGTAGCCGACCTCTCGGCCGCTCTGCCTGCGCCGGCGGGGGACCGGCGAGGCCAAGGGGCGCTGCTCCCTCGAGCCGTCGATGCCACCGGCAGCCACACCAGCCGGCGTGAGCAGCAGCTGAGCGGTCCCGCGAGAGGCGAGGCGCTGGCGGATCTGGCTCCAGCGCGGCTCCTGCTCCTTCATCACCGCCACGAGGGGCGAGGCGATGAAGATCGAGGAGTAGGCGCCGCTCGTGAGGCCGATCAAAAGGGCCAGGCCGAAGTACTCGAGCGTCGTGGCCCCGAGGATGTCGGCCCCGAGGACCAGCACCGCCAGGATCGGCAGGATGGCGACGAGCGAGGTGTTGATCGAGCGGGCGAGGGTCTGGTTCATCGAGAGGTTGACGAGGTCGGTAAAGCTCAGCTTCCCGCTCGCCCCGATGCCCTTGGTGTTGTCCCGTATCCGGTCGAAGACGACGATCGTGTCGTAGAGCGAGTAGCCGAGGACGGTGAGGAAGGCGACCACCGTGTCCGGAGTGACGAGGAAGCCCGAGAGGGAGTAGACGCCGACCGTCACCAAGATGTCGTGGAAGACGGCGACTATGGCGGCCAGGGCCATCTTCCACTCGAAGAAGATCGAGATGTAGAGGGAGATCATGATGAAAAAGACGATGAGGGCGAGGATCGCCTTGTTCGTGATCTGGCTTCCCCAGGTCGGCCCGACCTCTTGCACCGTGACGACGTTCAGCGAGGCGTGATGGGTCACCCTGGCGAGCGCCCTGGCGACGTTGTTCTCCTCGGAGAGCTTCGTCACGCCCTTGTTCGAGGAGAGCTTCGCCTCCACCTGCAGGCTCTGGTGGCTGCCGGTGCCGAGCACCGTGATGGTGGAGCCGCCGAGGCCGTAGGGCGTGACGGCGTTTCGCGCCTGGGTGACGGTGGCGCCGTTGGCCGGCACCTGCCAGGAGGTGCCCCCGAGGAACTGGATGTCGAAGTTGAGCCCCCGCACGGCGAGCGAGGCGGCCCCCGCCAGGATCACGACAGAAGAAAGGGCGAACCAGAACTTCTTCCGCCGGACGAAGTCGAAGTGGGTCTGGCCGAAGTAGAGACGGCGAAAGCCGGCGATCACCCCTTTCTTCTCGGCCGGCAGCTGCCCGGCGACGGTGCTCATGTCCCCGCCTCGCTCGGTGCGGCTGCCAGACCCCGGGCCACTCCGAGGCCGCGGGCCTCGGTGAAGAGGCGGTTCTTGCCGAGCAGGATAACGAGCGGCCTCGTGAAGAAGTAGGCCGTCAGGATGTCTATGACGGTCGAGAGCCCGAGCATGAAGGCGAAGCCGCGGACGTTGCCGACCGAGAGCCACCACAAGATGACCGCCCCGATGAGCGAGACGGCATCGGCCGAGAGGATCGTGCGGTAGGCGCTCTTGAAGCCCCTGTCGACCGAGGCCCGGACCGAACGGCCGGCTCTCACCTCGTCTTTCAGCCGCTCGAAGTAGACCACGTAGGAGTCGACCGTGATGCCGACCGAGACGATGAGCCCGGTCACACCCGACAGGTCCAAGGTGAGCTGGAATGAGGAGTTCCCGAGGATCGAGATCAGCCCGTAGACGAGGGCGGCCGTGGTGAGAAGGCCGAGCACCACGACTATGCCGAGGGCCCGGTAGTAAAAGATCGTGTAGAGCATGACGAGGGCGAGGCCAAGGATGCCCGCCAGCAGCCCGGCCCGGAGCGAGCTCGCCCCGAGGGATGGCGAGACGATCTCGGAGGTCACCTTGACGAGGGTGATCGGGACGGCTCCGTAGTTGAGATCGATGGCAAGGGCGTTCGCCGTCGAGGAGGTGAAGTTGCCCGAGACCTCGCCTGAGTTGCCGAACTGGTAGCCGTAGTCGTTTATGACAGGGGCCGAGATGATGCTCCCGCCCAGGTCGTCTGCGACGAGCTTTTGGTAGTTGCGCGTCGCCATGGCGTCCCAGACCTTGGTCCCCCTCTTGGTGAGGGTGAACTGGACGATGAAGCCGGTTCCGCTCTGGTAGACGGCGTTGGCCCCGGCGATGACCGTGCCGCTCGCCTGCGATGGGCCGAGCAGCATCCGCTCGCCATGACCTCCCTGCAGCTTCAAAAGGACCCGGTGGTTCGGAAGGTCGTAGCCGGGCGGGGTCGTCTGGTAGGCCGCCAGCGGGGCGTAGGGCCCGGGGTTCGAGAACTTGGTCGGCCTGTAGCTCGACGGACAGCTCGGAAGGGGCGGTGGCGGGCCCTTCGAGCTCCGCTTCGAGCTTGAGGTGCTCTTCGGCGCGGAGGTGGAGGTCGTGGTGCCCGAGGGCTTGGTCGTCGGCGTCGTGGTGCTCGAGGGCTTCGAGGCGGCCGCCTGTTTCGAATAGGGCGGGGCGTAGCAGAGCACGGGCCGGAAGTAGAGCTGGGCGGTCGAGCCGATCTCCTTCTCGACCTTGCGGGCGTTCTTCACGCCCGGCAGCTGGACCACGACGTTGTCGCCCTGCACATTGATGTTGGGCTGGGCGACCCCGAAGGCGTTGGCACGGTTGTCGAGGATCGACACCGCCGTGTTGAGCTTTTGGTGTGAGACGTTCTTGCCGCTGGCACAGGTCGTCGTCGAGTGCTTGGCCGCCGGGCAGTAGACGACCGAGAGGCCGCCCCGGAGGTCAAGGCCCAAAAGCGGCCTCCAGTTGCTCGCCAGCACGCCGGCAAGGGCGCCGAAGCAGACCAAGCATGTCAGGACGACGCTCAGGACCAGCTTTCGGGTCATGTACCTTCTCTGTCCTCGCTGTCGGGGGCGGGAGTGGTCCCGTTGCCGACAGGGGACGCCTGCTCCTCTGACGAATTGTTGGCCGCGACGGCGAATGGCAGCTGAGCGTCGTCGCCCCCGCTCGCGGAGCCCGAGCCGTCCTCTTCCTCCTCTTCACCGTAGGTCGAGGTGACAGGAGGGGCGACCTTGCGCCCGAGCGCCTGCTTCACGACCTCGATCTCGGTCCCCGGGGCTATCTCGACCCGAGCCCGGTCGTTCTCCATCCAGGTGACCTGTCCGATGATCCCGGAGGTGAGCATCACCTCGTCGCCGACCTCGATGCTCGATTGGACCTGGCGGGCCTTTCGGGCGCGGGCCTTCTGGGGACGGATGAGAAGGAAGTAGCCGGCGGCCACGATGACGACCAGGAACAGGATCGTCCCGGTCGGGCTGGTGGTCGTCTTCTTCGTGCTGGTCACAGCCAGCAGAAGGTTAGAGAGAAGGGTGATGTGAGTGTGGGGCATGAGCTCCCTGCCAGTCGAGAAAGAAACGACCGACACTGTAGCTGTTGGGAGTCCGGCCGCTTGAGCAGCCCAACAACCGCAAGCCTCCCTCTCGGGCGCTTCGGGTGTTACAGAGGGATTCTACCGCCGCTCGGCTAGCTGTCGACCTCGTCGAAGAGGCTCTGGGCCTGATCGAGCTGGAGGGCGGCCGGCGGCCTCACGCCGAGGTGCTCGTAGGCCCGCTCGGCCGCGATGCGGCCGCGAGGGGTCCTGAGCACGAGGCCGCAGGCGACGAGGAAGGGCTCGTAGACGTCCTCGACTGTCTCTCTCTCCTCTCCGACGCTCACCGCCAGGCTCGAGAGCCCGACCGGCTGGCCGGCGAATCGGATGCAGAGAGTCTCGAGGATGGAGCGGTCGAGGCGGTCGAGGCCGAGCTCGTCGACCCCGAAGTGCTCGAGCCCGGCCCGGGCGGAGTCGTAGTCGATCACCCCGTTCCCCTTCACCTCGACGAAGTCGCGGACCCTGCGCAGGAGCCTGATCGCCAGGCGGGGGGTGCCGCGGGAGCGGCGAGCGATCTCGGCGGCCCCGGCCGGGGCGGTCTCGACCCCGAGCAGGCGAGCCGAGCGGACGACTATCTCCTCGAGCTCGTCCGCCTCGTAGTGATCGAGGCGGGCGACGAAACCGAAGCGGTCCCGCAGCGGGCCGGTGACGAGCCCAGTCCTCGTGGTCGCCCCGACCAGGGTGAAGTGCGGCAGGTCGAGGCGGATCGAGCGAGCCGTCGGACCTTTGCCGATGACGACGTCGAGCTGGAAGTCCTCCATCGCCGGGTAGAGGACCTCCTCGACGGCTCGCCCGAGCCGGTGGATCTCGTCGATGAAGAGGACCTCTCCGGGCTCGAGGGAGGTGAGCAGGGCGGCGACGTCGCCGCTGCGCACCAGGGCCGGCCCGGAGGTGACCCGGATGCTGGCTCGCATCTCGGAGGCCACGATCCCCGCCAGCGTGGTCTTTCCGAGGCCCGGGGGGCCGGCGAAGAGCAGATGGTCGACTGGTTGTCCTCGCCGGCGGGCAGCCTCGAGCACGATGCCGAGGCGGTCGCGCAGCTGGCGTTGTCCGATGAACTCCCCGAGGCTGCGGGGACGCAGGCTCGCCTCGAGCGCCGCCTCTCCCTCCTCTGGCAGGGCAACGACCACCCGCTCGGCCGCCTCGATCGGCGAGGAGGCCCCGTCCAATATCTCTCGGCGAGGGCTCACCTGCTACCTCCTCGGCGCCAGCTCTCGCAGCGCCAGGCGCAAGAGCTCCTCGGTCGACTCGTCGGTCGGCAGGCTGCGCAGGACCGAGCGGACCTCCTCTGAGGCGTATCCGAGCTGGGAGAGAGCCTCTGAGACCTCTGTCATCGCCGAGTGGCTCTTGGCGCCGAGCGCCCCGGTCCCGATGCTGAGCGGCGCCTCGAGCTGGTCGAAACTGGGCTTCAGCTCGAGGATCAGCCGGGCGGCCGTCTTCTTCCCGACGCCCGGCACCAATGTGAGGGCATCGGCGTCTCCCCCGGCCACGATCTCGCCGAGGCGGGCGGGACCGTAGACCGAGCAGAGCGAGAGCGCCAGGCTCGGTCCGACGCCGTGGGCCCCGAGCAGCAGCTCGAAGCACTGGCGGGCGAGCGGGTCGGCAAAGCCGTAGAGGGTGATGGCCGACTCACGGACGTGGGTGTGCACGTGGAGGGCGATCTCGCCGTCTCCCGGCGTGGCTGCGATCGCCAGGTCGGTCGGGACGAGGACCCGGTAGCCGACTCCGCCCGTGTCGACCACCAGCTCGGCCGAGGTCTCGCCGAGGCTCCGGCGCTCGATCACGAGGCCGCGCAGGTAGCCGATCACGCGAGGAGCGCTTTCTCTCGTCCCCAGGGCGCGGCGCCGAGGTGGCAGATGGCGAGCGCCAGGGCGTCGGCGGCGTCGGGCGGACGGGGCAGCTTCTCCAGGCGCACGAGACGGGCCACCATCTCTTGCACCTGCTCTTTGGTGGCGTTCCCGTAGCCGGTGACTGCCAGCTTCACCTCCGCCGCGGTGTACTCGGCCACCTGACAGCCCTGCTCGACGGCGGTGAGCAGGGCGATCCCGCTCGCCTGCCCCACCGACATGGCCGTGCGGGCGTTCGAGCGGAAGAAGATCCGCTCGACCACGACGGTGTCAGGTCTCAGCTCGCGGATGAGCGCCGACAGGTCGGCCCGGAGCCCTGCCAGCCGGTGGGGCACGCCGTCTTTCGGATCCGAGGTGAGCACCCCGGCCGCCACGGCCGACAGGCCGCCCGGGCCCTTCGCCACGCAGCCGTAGCCACAGCGTGAGAGGCCGGGGTCGATTCCTAGGACAAACATCAGTTCGATGCTACCCCCCGGCCCGAGAGAACTGGGGGATGCTGCTAGACGGCGGCAGCCTCGAGGATCTCGTCGGGGATGTCGAAATTGGACCAGACGTTGTGGACGTCGTCGTGGTCCTCGAGCAGCTCCACCAGGCGAAGCACCTTCCTCGCAGTCGATTCGTCCTCCACCGCCACCCGCGAGCCGGGAACCATCTCGATCTCGGCCGACTCGAGCTTGATGGAGGCGTCCTCGAGCGCCTGGCGCAGTGCCGGCAGGTCGCCTGGGGCGGAGGTGAGCATCCACTCGTCTCCCTCGCCGATGAGGTCTTCGGCCCCGGCTTCGAGGGCTATCGCCATGAGCTCGTCCTCGGAGACCTCCTTCGGCAGCATCACGACGCCCTTTCGCTCGAACTGCCAGGAGACCGCTCCGGGCTCTGCCATGGAGCCGCCGTTCCGGCTGAAAAGAGAGCGGATGTCCGCGCCGGTCCGGTTGCGGTTGTCGGTCAGGCACTCGACGATCACCGCCACTCCGCTCGGGCCGTAGCCCTCGTAGGAGACCGCCTCGTAGCGGACTCCTTCGAGCTCGCCGGTGCCCCGCTTGATCGCCCGCTCGATCGTGTCGAGGGGCACGGAGGCGTCCCGCGCCTTCGCGTACATGGTGCGCAGCGTGGCGTTGGCGTTCAGGTCCCCGCCGCCCTCGCGGGCCGCCACCTCGACCTGGCGGATCAGCTTGGCGAAGAGCTTTCCCCTCGCCTTG
>JAJZLV010000136.1 GCA_021803215.1 Actinomycetes bacterium
TTGGAGTAGACGACGAACACGAGGAAGCCGACGATGACGACGACGTTCAGCACGACGAAGACGGTGGCGAGCGCCTCGTTCGTGCCCGCCCCGAGGGGACGGAGCCAGCTGCCGACGGCGTGAGAGGCGAAGGCCCAGTTGTCATAGGGGAAGTCGGGCGTGCCGTTCGTCCTCACGTTCGTCTGGGCGGCCCGATACATGAGGAGAGTGAGCATCACCCCGGCGATCAGCCCGAGGGTGAGCCAGGCGGCTGTCGTGTGCGAGCCGTAGAAGCGGCTCTTCCGATCGACTCGCTTCGGGCTGTTCACGAGTCGGATGGTGCTGAACACGACGAGGGCGGCGAGGACCGCCACGATGAAGAAGTCCTCGATGAAGCCGAGGACGGGGCTCGTGCCGATGGCCGGGATGTGGAAGGTCGGGCTGAAAAGGTCGCCGTAGGCCTCGATGATCGTGAGGATGAGGACGCTGAAGCCCCAGAAGGTGAAGGCGTGCGCCAAGCCGGGGACGGTCCAGTTCAAGAGGCGTTTCTGCCCGCCCACCTCGGCGAGCTCCACCTCGGCCCGCCGTCCCCAGTGCGAGAGGCGGTCGGGGTCAGCCTGTCCGGCGCGGACCAGCCTGCTCAGGTAGAAGAGCCGCCGCCCGGCGACGGCTAGGGCTACGGCTGTCGCAGCGAGGGCGATCGGGTACCTGGTGAGCACGCGTGCCTCCTGGGGCTCTCATTCCTGGCTTGAAGCTAGGAGGAACCGGAGCCCTCCCAGCTCGGCGGGCGGTGACACTGCAGCTCTAAGTTACCTGCCGGAAATTTTCGAAGTACCTGCTCGGGGTGGGACCCCGCTGGTGCTGGTACTTCGAGCCGAGCTTGCCCGTGCCGTATGGGGTCTCGGCGGGCGAGGTCATCTTCAGGAAGCTGATCTGGCCGATCTTCATCCCGGGGTAGACGGTTATGGGAAGGTTGGCGACGTTCGAGAGCTCGAGGGTGAGGTAGCCGTCCCAGCCGGCGTCGACAAAGCCGGCTGTCGAGTGGATGAGCAGCCCGAGACGCCCGAGGCTCGACTTCCCCTCGAGCCGGCCGACGAGGTCGTCGGGCAGGCGCACCCGCTCGACGGTCGAGCCGAGCACGAACTCGCCCGGGTGCAGCATGAGGGCCTCCTCCTCGGTCACCTCCACTAGCTCGGTCAGCTCCTCCTGGTTCTCCTTCACGTCGATGACCCGCTGGGTGTGGTTGCGGAAGACGCGGAAGTAGCGGTCGACGTGCAGGTCGACCGAGGAGGGCTGGATGCAGCCTTCGCCGAGCGGATCGATCTCGATCCGGCCGGCGGCTATCTCCTCTTCGATGGTCCGGTCGGACAGGATCATGGTGGTCGCACGATAGCTCCCGGCCAGCCGCAACCCCCGGAGCAACCTTCTCATGAGCGTGGTAAGGTTTCTCGGTGGCCGACGGAGCCCTCGCAATCCAGGAGGCGGCGCAGACGACCGGCTGGTCGCCTCGCATGCTGCGCTACATAGAAGAGGCCGGCCTCGTGGTACCGGCTCGCTCCGGCTCCGGCTACCGGCTCTACGGCCCGGCCGAGCTGCAGCGGCTCCGCACCCTGCGCCACCTGCTCGACGAGTTCGGGCTCGAGCTCTCGGATCTCGGGGTTGCGGTCCGCATGCTGCGCGATCCGGAGCTCTCCGACGCCGTGCGGGCCTGGTTGCTGGTGCCGGCCGTCCGGCCACCGGAGCTGGACGACTCCGCCTGGCTCGCCTACGAGCAGGACAAGCACCGCCAATTGCTGGCCGACGCCGCCGGCCAAGCCAGCTGAGAACCAGCCGTCTAGGAGGAAAAGGGATGCCCAGCTTCGACTACAAGGTGGCCGACCTCGGCCTGGCCGAGTTCGGCCGCAAGGAGATCGAGCTCGCCGAGCACGAGATGCCGGGCCTGATGGCCCTCCGTCAGGAGTACGGGCCCTCCCAGCCGCTCGAGGGCGCCCGCATCTCCGGCTCTCTCCACATGACGATCCAGACGGCCGTGCTGATCGAGACACTCACCTCGCTCGGTGCCGAGGTGCGCTGGGCCTCCTGCAACATCTTCTCGACCCAGGACCACGCGGCGGCGGCCGTCGTCGTCGGCAGGGAGGGGACCCCCGAGGAGCCGGCGGGCGTGCCGGTCTTCGCCTGGAAGGGGGAGAGCCTCGAGGAGTACTGGTGGTGCACCGAGCAGATGCTCACCTGGCCGGGCGAGGGGCCGAACATGCTCCTCGACGACGGCGGGGACGCCACCCTCCTCGTCCACAAGGGAGTGGCCTGCGAGAAGGCGGGCGAGGTGCCCGACCCTGCCGGGGCCGAGAACGAGGAGATGAGGGTCATCCTCTCGCTGTTGCAGCGCTCCATCGCCGAGAACCCGAACCGCTTCACCGAGATCTCGAACAGGATTCGTGGCGTGACCGAGGAGACGACGACCGGGGTGCACCGCCTCTACCAGATGCAGGAGGCGGGCGAGCTCCTCTTCCCGGCCATCAACGTGAACGACTCGGTCACCAAGTCGAAGTTCGACAACAAGTACGGCTGCCGCCACTCCCTCATCGACGGCATAAACCGGGCGACCGACGTCCTGATCGGCGGCAAGGTGGCAGTCGTCTGCGGCTACGGCGACGTCGGCAAGGGCTGCGCCGAGTCGCTCTCCGGGCAGGGCGCCCGGGTCATCGTGACCGAGATCGACCCGATCTGCGCCCTGCAGGCGGCGATGGAGGGATACCAGGTCGCCCGGCTGGAGGACGTGGTTGAGACGGCCGACATCTTCGTCACGGCCACCGGCAACAGGTCGGTCATCACGGCCGCTCACATGGACAAGATGAAGCACCAGGCGATCGTCGGCAACATCGGCCACTTCGACAACGAGATCGACATGGCCGGCCTTGCCAGGATCCCGGGCGTCGAGCGGGTGAACATCAAACCCCAGGTGGACAAGTGGGTCTTCCCAGACGGCCACGCCGTCATCGTGCTCGCCGAGGGTCGGCTGTTGAACCTCGGCTGCGCCACCGGGCACCCGAGCTTCGTCATGTCGAACTCCTTCGCCAACCAGACGATCGCCCAGATCGAGCTGTTCACCCGGACCTCTGAGTACGAGCCGAAGGTCTACGTGCTGCCCAAGCACCTCGACGAGAAGGTGGCCCGCCTCCACCTCGGTGCGCTCGGCGTCCGGCTGACCGAGCTGACCGAGGAGCAGGCTTCCTACATCGGTGTGCCGGTGGAGGGCCCTTACAAGCCAGAGGCGTACCGGTACTGATCGAGCGGCGCTCCAGCCGGCTCCAGGGCGGCCTCGAGGACCTCGCCGACGTTGCTCGCCAGATGGAAGGTCATCTGGCTCCGCACCTGCTCGGGAACGTCCTCGAGGTCGTCGCTGTTCCGAGCCGGCAGCACGACCTCGCGCAGTCCCGAGCGCCAGGCGGCGAGCACCTTCTGCTTCACGCCCCCGATCGGGAGGACCCGACCCTGCAGGGTCACCTCGCCCGTCATCCCGACGACCGAGCGGACCGGCCGATCCGAGAAGAGTGAGACGAGTGCGGTCGTGATCGTGATGCCGGCCGAGGGGCCGTCCTTGGGCACGGCGCCGGCCGGCACGTGGACGTGGAAACGCCGCCCGCTCAGCCGCGCCGGGTCGAGACCGAGCTCGGTGGCGTGCGAGCGGACGTAGCTGAGGGCGATCTCGGCCGATTCCTTCATGACGTCGCCGAGCTGGCCGGTGAGCGAGAGGCCCTCGGCGCCCTCGAGGGCGCCCGCCTCGACGTACAGGACGTCGCCGCCGGCGCCCGTGACCGCCAGGCCGGTGGCCACGCCCGGCACCGCCGTGCGGTCGGCCGCTTCGAAGAAGAAGCGGGGCCGCCCGAGCCATGGGCGGACATCCTCGGCCGATACGAGCACTGGTCCCGCCGTGGGGCTGGCGGCGAGCTTGGTCGCCACCTTGCGGGCCAGTCGACCGAGCTCTCGCTCGAGCGAGCGGACGCCGGCCTCGCGGGTGTAGTCGGAGACGACGCGACGCAGCGCCTCGTCGCTCACCGAGAGCTCCTCGTCTCGCAGGGCCGCTCTCCCGATCTGGCGGGGCAGCAGGTGCTTGCGGGCGATGGCGAGCTTCTCCTCGTCGGTGTAGCCGTCGAGGTTGGTCACCTCCATCCTGTCGTAGAGCGGTCCCGGGATCGTCTCTGCCACGTTGGCCGTGGCGATGAACAGGATCCTCGAGAGGTCGAGCTCGACCTCGAGGTAGTGGTCGTTGAAAGTGTTGGTCTGGGCGGGGTCGAGCACCTCCAGGAGAGCCGAGGAGGGATCACCCCTGAAGTCCGAGCCGAGCTTGTCCACCTCGTCCAGCAAGACGACCGGGTTCATCGTGCCGGCCTCCTTGAGGGCCCGCACGAACCGACCGGGCTGGGCTCCGACGTAGGTGCGCCGGTGCCCACGGATCTCGGCTTCGTCTCGCACCCCTCCGAGCGAGACGCGGACGAACTTTCTACCGAGAGCCCGGGCGACCGACTCGCCGAGTGAGGTCTTGCCGACCCCGGGCGGTCCGACGAGCGCGAGGATGGCGCCCGCCCCGCGGCCACTCGAGAGCCCGAGACCGCGCTCAAGCTGCAGCTTTCGCACGGCCAGGTGCTCGAGGATGCGATCTTTCACCTCGCGCAGTCCCTCGTGGTCTTCGTCGAGGATCTCCGCGGCTGTTCCGATGTCGAGCCTGTCCTCGGACTCGAGCCCCCAGGGTAGCTCGAAGACCGTGTCGAGCCAGCTCTGGATCCAGCCCCGTTCCGGGCTCTGCTCGCTCGTCCGCTCGAACCTGTCGATCTCCTTCGCGATCGCCCGGGCCGTCTTCTCGCTGATCGACTCGCCGAGGTCTTCGAGGCGGGCTCGGTAGTCGCCGGGGGCAGCCGCCAGCGAAGGGTCGTCGGAGAGCTCGCCGAGCTCTTTTCTTATCGCCTCGAGCTGGCGACGGAGTATGAACTCCCGCTGGGTCCTCTCCATCCCCTCCTCGACGCTCGCCTTGATCTGGTCGCGAAGCGCCAGGTCGGCCAGCGTCTCTCTCGCCCAGCCGAGGACGAGCCGGAGGCGCTCGGTGAGGTCGATGGTCTCGAGCACCTGGACCTTCTCCTCCAGGCTGAGGTCGGGCGAGTAGCCGGCGAGGTCGGCGATCTCGGAGGGGTCGTGGACGCCGCGGAGGCGCTCGGCCATGCGGCGGGCCCCGCGGGTGAGGAGGATGTTCTCGAGCACGGCCCGGTACTCGCGGGCAAGCTCGACGGCGGCAGGGCCGGCTTCGGGGGCGGCGACCGGCTCGACCTGGACCCAGAGCGCCTGGCCGGTGCCGAGGACCGCCGTCC
>JAJZLV010000104.1 GCA_021803215.1 Actinomycetes bacterium
GGTCTCGGCGGTCCCGGTCATGCCGGCCAGCTTCTCGTACATGCGGAAGTAGTTCTGCAATGTGACGGTCGCCCAGGTGTGGTTCTCGTCTTGGATCCGGACCCGCTCCTTGGCCTCGACCGCCTGGTGGAGGCCGTCCGACCAGCGCCGGCCCTCCATGATGCGGCCGGTGAACTCGTCGACGATCTTCACCTCGCCCTCTTGGACGAGGTACTCCTTGTCCCGGTGGTAGAGCTCCTTCGCCTCGAGCGCCTTTTGCAGCTGGTGGACGAGGTTGGCCGAGACGGCGTCGTAGAGGTTGTCGACCCCGAGCTGGCGCTCGACCTTGGCGATGCCCTCCTCGCTCGGAACGACGATGTGCTTCTCGAGGTCCACCTCGTAGTCCTCGCCTGCCCGCAAACTCCGGGCTATCGAGGCGAACTGGTAGTAGAGCTGGGTCGACTCCTCGGCCGGCCCGGAGATTATGAGGGGCGTGCGTGCCTCGTCGATGAGGATCGAGTCGACCTCGTCGACGATGGCGTAGACGTGACCGCGCTGCACCATCTGGTCGCGGGACCAGGCCATGTTGTCCCGCAGGTAGTCAAAGCCCATCTCGGTGTTGGTGCCGTAGGTGACGTCGCAGCGGTAGGCCGCCTGCTTGGCGGCGAAGTCGTCGATGCTCGGCACCACGAGGCCGACGGTGAGGCCGAGGAAGCGGTAGATCTGACCCATCCAGTCGGCATCCCGGCTCGCCAGGTAGTCGTTGACGGTGATGACGTGCACCCCCCGCCCGCTGAGAGCGTTCAGGTAGACCGGGAGAGTCGAGGAGATCGTCTTGCCCTCACCGGTCTTCATCTCGGCGATGCCGCCGAAGTGAAGTGCCATTCCTCCCATCAGCTGGACGTCGTAGGGGCGCTGGCCGATGGTCCGCTTGGCGGCCTCCCGCACGACTGCGAAGGACTCGACCAGCAGGTCGTTCAAGTCCTCGCCGTTGTCGAGGCGCTCTTTGAACTCGGCAGTCTTGGCGAGAAGGGCGGCGTCGTCGAGCGCCTCCATCTCGGGCTCGAGCCCGTTTATGAGCGGGACGATGGCCGCCAGGCTCCGCACCTTGCGACCCTCGCCGGCGCGCAGCACCTTGGAGAAGAGGCTCACAACGGGCCATTCTAGGACGGGCAGCTGCCCGGATTTCCGCAGCTGGCGGCTCAGGCGCCGGCAGCCAGCCTGAGAGGCGTCCGGCGGCGCAGCCCGGGGGGCTCGACCGAGAGCTGGGTGCCCGACAGGTGGTGCGGGGCCGCCTGGTCGATGCGGACCGCGACGAACGAGCCGACCGGCACCTCGCCCTCGGGGGCGAAGTGGACGAGCTTTCCCTGCCTGGTGCGGCCGGTCAAAAGGGCCGGGTTGCGCTTGGAGGCCCCCTCCACCAGGGCTTCCTCCACCCGGCCGACCCGGGCCGAGTTGCGCGCCAGGCAGGAGCGCTCGAGGACCGCCTTCAGGGCCTCGAAGCGCTCGGCGATCACCTCCGCAGCGATGAAGTCGTCCTCCATGGCGGCCGCCCGGGTGCCCGGGCGGGGCGAGAAGATGAAGGTGAAGGCGGAGTCGTAGCCGGCCTCGGCCACCACCTCGAGGGTCTGGCGGAAGTCCTCGTCGGTCTCGCCGGGAAAGCCGACGATGAGGTCGGTCGTGACGGCGAGGTCGTCGATGGCGGACCGGGCGGCCGCCAGGCGCTCGAGGTAGCGCTCGGCCGTGTAGCCCCGGCGCATGGCGGCGAGCACCCGGTCGCTCCCGGACTGGAGGGGCAGGTGGAGCTGCTCGCAGACGGCCTCGGTCTCGGCCATGGCGGCGATGGTCTCGGGGCGGAGGTCCTTCGGGTGCGGAGAGGTGAAGCGGACCCGCCTTATGCCAGGGACGGAGCCGACCGCCCGTAGCAGGTCGGCGAAGAGGGGCCGGGCCCGTCTCGCCGGCTCGGCCGCGAACAGAGCGCCGGCGGCCGCCTCGACCTCGTGGCTCGGGTGAGCGGCGCCGCGCCAGCGAAGAGCGAGGTCGCGCCCGTAGGAGTTGACGTTCTGGCCGAGGAGCGTCACCTCGACGACGCCGTCGTGGGCGAGGCGCTCGACCTCGCCCAAAAGCTCGGAGAAGGGGCGGGAGACCTCGCCGCCCCGGACGGAGGGGACGATGCAAAAGGCGCAGGAGTTGTCGCAGCCGACCTGGATTGTCACCCAGGCGGCGTGGGGAAGGTCCTCTCTCACCGGGAGGGCTGCCGGGAAGTCGGTCTCGTCGTCGGGCGGGGCGTCGAGGATCTCGATCACGCCCGAGCCCGCCTGGCGGGCCTCCTCGAGCAGCTCGGCGACCCGTCCGACGTTGAAGGTGCCGAAGACGGCGTCCACGAAGGGAGCCCGCTGCAAGAGGCGCTCCCGGTCCTTTTGGGCGAGGCAGCCTCCGACGGCGATCTGCATGCCGGGCCGGCGCTCCTGGAGCGACTTCAGGTGCCCGAGGTGGCCGTAGAGCTTGTCGTCGGCATTCTGTCGGATGCAGCAGGTGTTGAGCACGACGACGTCGGCCTCCTCGGCGTCCTCGGTCCGCTCAAGGCCGCGGGCGCGAAGGATGGCGGAGATCCGCTCGGAGTCGTGCTCGTTCATCTGGCACCCGAAGGTGCGCACGAGGTACTTGCGCTCTGCCGCCTCGCTGGCCACCGAACGAGGATACGCGGCCAGCTGGCCGCCCCGGGCCAGGCGGGTCTCTTGTACCGTGGCGCCGTGCTCTTCGGCGCCCACGTCTCGACCGCCGGGGGCCTGCTCTCGGCGCTCGGGCGGGCAGAGGCGATCGGGGCCGACCTTCTCCAGGTCCACACCCAGAGCCCCCGGGCCTGGCGGCCGGCCGGCTACCCCGGCGAGGTCCTGGCCGAATATGCGGCCGCGGTGGCCGCCCACCGGCAGCTGCAGGCGACCATCTGCCACGCCAGCTACCTCATAAACCTCGCCACCGGCGAGGAGGAGCTGCTCGAGAGGTCGCGCAGCTGTCTCGTCACGAACCTCGAGGTGGCCACCAGGATGGGCGCCCGCGGCCTCGTCCTCCACGTCGGGAGCCACCGCGGCGCAGGCTTCCATGGCGTGCTCGCGGCGGTCGCCTCCGAGCTGAGCAGCGCCCTCGACAAGTCGGAGGCGACCCTTGGAGCTGCGAGCTGCCGACTCCTGCTCGAGAACACGGCCGGAGCGGGCGGCACGATAGGGCGGAGCTTCGAAGAGCTGGCCGAGCTCGTCGAGGCCTGCGGGGACGACCGCCGCCTCGGGGTCTGCCTCGACACCCAGCACCTCTTCGCCTCCGGCGTCTGCTTCGAGAGCCTCGAGGAGGCCGACGCCGTCGTGGACGACTTCGACCGGACGATCGGGCTCGACCGCCTCGGCTGCATCCACCTCAACGACTCGAAGGTCCCACTCGGCACGAACCGGGACCGCCATGAGAACCTCGGCGAGGGCCACATCGGAACAAAGGCGCTCGGCTCGCTCCTCAGCCACCCGGCGCTCCAGGCGGTGCCGGCGGTGCTCGAGGTGCCCGGCCCGGAGAGCAAGGGGCCGGGCAGCCGAGACATACGAACCGCCCGCCTCTGCCACCAGTCGGGGACCAGGCGGCGGGCCGCCCGCTCGAGGAGGGCGGCGCCGCCGGCTACTCGGCCGCCTCGGCCAGAGCCTCGGCCAGAGCCGGGTGGACGAAGAGGCTCTCGGCCAGGTCGACCACCCGCAGGTTGGCCGTGACGGCGAGGGCGATGATGCTCACGAGCTCGGCGGCATGCGCCCCCACGATCGAGCCGCCGAGCACGACGCCGGTGGACGGGTCCGAGACGAGCTTCACGAAGCCGCGGGGGTCGCCGTCGATGAGGGCCCGGGAGTTGGAGGCATAGGGGACCTTGGTGACCCTGATCTTGCGCCCGAGGGCGAAGGCCTCCGCCTCGGCGAGCCCGACGTCGGCGATCTCGGGCTCGGTGAAGATGGCCGCGGCCGCCTTGTCGTAGTCGAGGTGGCGGTGCTGGCGGGTGTGGAGGCCCATCAGGTGCTCGGCGATCTTGTGCCCCTGCACGGCCGCCACCGAGGCCAGCGGGAGGCGGCCCGAGAGGTCGCCGGCGGCGTAGATGTGGGGCACGTTCGACTGGCAGTGGTGGTTGACGGGGATGTGCCCGCCGGGAGTGCGGGCGACGCCGGCCGACTCGAGGCCGAGACCCTCGCTGGCGGGCACCGAGCCGATGCAGAAGAGGACGTGGCTCCCCTCGACGCGCCTCTCGTCGTCGCAAAGGACGGTGACACTCTTGGCCTCCCCCGAGCGCTCGAGGCCGGTCGCCCGAGCTCCTTTCAAGAGCCGGACCCCGCGCTCGAGGAAGTCGGCCTCGAGGGCGGCCGCCACCTCCGGGTCCTTTTGGGGCAGGACCTGCTGGCGCGAGACGATGAGGCTCACCTCCGAGCCGAGCGAGCGGAACATGTGGACGAACTCCACGCCGGTCACTCCCGAGCCGACGACGACGAGGTGGTCGGGGATCTCAGGGGGCGGGTAGGCCTGGCGGGTCGTGAGGACCCGCTCGCCGTCGACCTCGGCCCAGCCGGGCACCCGCGGATAGGAGCCCGTCGCCAGCACGACGGCGTCGGCATCGAGCTTCTCTGCCTGAGAGCCGTCGGCCGGCGTCGCCTCGACGAGGTGGGGGCCGAGCAGCCGCCCCGTCCCCCGCAAGAGGCGGACGCCCTGGCTGACGAGCTGCTCGGTGAGCGCCCCGGCCAAGCGGGTCTCGATGTCGCGCACCCGGCCCGCCAGGGCAGCGAGATCGATCGAGGGGGTGAGAGAGCCGAGGCCGAGCGCCTCTGCCCGGCGGGTGCGCGAGACGAGGCCACCGGTGGCGATCATCGCCTTCGAGGGGACGCAGTCCCACAGGTTGGCGGCCCCCCCGATGACGTCCCGCTCTATGAGGACGACCTCTGCGCCAAGGCGCGCAGCTGTCGAGGCGGCCCGGTGCCCGGCCGGGCCACCGCCGATCACAACTAGGCGCACTCGTGCTTCCTTCCTCGAGCCGGCAGGACGAACCCTGGGCCGGCCGCGGCCGGGCCCACCAAGGTGAGGGAGAATGTCGCCGGTGAGCAAGCAAGGTAGCAAAGAGCCGGCCCGACCAGAGCCGGCGGCGGCCGGCCGAGATTGAGGATCGCCTTCGTCGGAACCGATCTCGCCCCGCTGCGCGAGGAGTCGGGGGCGCTCGAGCGGGTGGTCCTCGCCTGGGCGGAGGGGCTCGGCTCCCGCGGGCACGAGACGGCCTGCTTCGACGCCTCACCCGACGGCCCGCCCCTCTCGCGGCTTGGCGCGTTCGGGCCGGATCTGGTCGTGCTCAACAACCGCCCAGGCTGGTCGGAGCTGGTCGAGCCGCAGGTGGCAGTCTTGCAGGTGCTGCACAACTACGAGGACGCCTGGTCGGCCGGCGGGGCGGGCGGCGGGTACGAGCGGGCTCTCGCCCGGCCCTGCAGCGCTGTGGTGGCGGTGAGCCAAGCTCTTGCCCGCCATGTCGAGAGCACCTTTCGGACCCCGGTGGCGGTCGGCGTGGCCGCCGTAGCGGTCGAGGAGTGCTTCTTCGAGGCCCGCTGGCACGGGAAGGGGGGCCCGGTGCTCTTCCCGAACCGCATCCTCGAGAAAAAGGGCGTCCGCTTCTTCCTCGAGCTGGCAGCCCGGCTGGCGCCCGATGGCTATGACTGCCGGCTCTTCTCCCACACGGCGCCTTTCGCCCCACCCCTTGGCGAGCAGCGAGAGCTGCTCGCCCTGGCGGCCTGCTCTCCCCAGGTCGAGCTGGCGGAGCCGCCCCCCGGCCGGGCCGAGATGGCGGCCGCCTATGCCGGCGCCGGGGTGGTCGTCTGCCCCTCCTGCCGACCCGAGGGGCTCGGCCTCGTCGCCCTCGAGGCCCAGGCGGTCGGAGCCCCCCTCGTGACGAGTGGGCTGGGCGGCCTCGCCGAGGTCACCCTCGCTCCGAACGAGGTGGTGACCTGCTTCGATCTCTCCCTCTGGGCCGAGGCGATCGACCGGGCCTGCAGGCGGGCGGGCTCTGGCGCTCCGAGCCGACTCGTGGCGGACCGCCACCGGCCTGAGGCGGCGGCCGCCTCGCTCGAGCGAGAGGCCCTCCGCCTCCTCTCTGGCCAGAGGGGACGTTCGACAGGCCAGAGGCAGCGGGTATAGATGGAGGTGTGGCGACGACAGAGCCGCTAGCGATGCTTTCGGGCCGCTACCAGCTGGGCGAACGCCTCGGACAGGGCGGGATGGCGGAGGTCTTCGAGGCAGAAGACGTCCGGCTCGGCCGGCCGGTGGCGATCAAGATGCTGCGCGCCCACCTGGCCGCGGAGCAGATCGTGAAGAGCCGCTTCGAGCTCGAGGCCCGGACCGCTGCGAGGCTCTCGCACCCGAACGTGGTCGGCATCTTCGACACGGCCGAGGATGATGGCGTCGCCTACATAGTGATGGAGCGCCTGCCAGGCACGACCCTCGCCGACGAGCTGGGGAGGGGGCCGGTGAGCGCCGAGCGGACAAGGGAGATCGCCACCCAGGTGCTCTCGGCCCTCCAGGCCGCCCACGAGGTCGGCATCGTCCACCGGGACATCAAGCCGGCGAACATCCTCACCTGCCCCGACGGCCGCGTGAAGGTGGCCGACTTCGGCATCGCGACCGCCATGGACGAGGCGACCGGCATCACCATGACCGGCCTCTTGGTCGGGACGCCGGCCTACCTCGCCCCCGAGCGCCTCGACGGCTCGCCCGCCACCGCCTCGTCCGACCTGTACTCGCTCGGAGCCCTCCTCTACGTCGCCCTGGCGGGCCGCCCGCCCTTCGGGGCCCGCAACACCCTCGGGCTCATGGCCGCCATCCGGGACGAAGAGCCTGAGCCCCTCTCGAAGCTCCGCCCCGATATCGACCCGGCCCTCTGCCGTCTTGTCGAGCGCGCCATGGCGAAAGACCCGGCGGCCCGTTTCTCCTCGGCGAGCGAGATGGCCGCCCTGCTCGAGAAAGAGCCCGACGACACCGCCGAGCTCGAGCTCCGAACAGACGCCACCCAGGTGATGGAGGCCTCTGCCAGGGGGGCGACCGTGGTGATGGCCCGAGCCGAGACTGCTTCCCATCCGCCGCAGGGCTCCTCGTCTCTCTCGGTGCTGGCGCTCCCGCGAAAGGCGAGGCTCGTCGAGGCCGCCAGGCGTCACCGGGTGCCGCTCGTCTTCCTCGGGGCGGTGCTCCTGGCGCTCGTGATCGCCCTGCCGCTCTCCGCCGGCGGTGGCTCCTCGCCCCGGCCGGCGCCGTCGAGCCGGGCCCATACCAGCCCTCCCCCCGCCTACCCGGTGGTGAAGAACGTGCCGGCCTCGTTCAACAAGGCGATGGCGAACCTCGAGCACTCGGTCGGATGAGGATCCGGCTGGCACTCGGCTCGCTGCTGGCGGCCGGCGGGCTCCTGCTCGCCGCCTGCTCGAGCACCCCGACGGCCTCTGAGAGCCTGGTGGCGCGAAAGCTCCTCCGGGCCGACGTCGCCCGGGTGGCCCGAGAGGCGGCCGCCCACGACGAGAAGGCCGCTCGCCAGGCGCTCGGCTCCCTCCGGGCGGCCGTGAGCCGCTTCGAGGCGAACGGTGGCCTCTCTCGCGAGAGGGCCGGTGAGATCCTGGCCGCCGCCTCGGCGGTGGACGCCAAGCTGGCCCTCCTCGTCAAGAAGAAGGCACCCTCGGTACCGGCCTCCACCACGCCCTCCACGACTCTGGCGAAGAAGGCGACGAAGCCGACTGATCAGCCGGCCAAGGGTCCGCCCTCCCCCCCACCGGGCAAGGGCGACGGCGGGGACGGCAACGGGAAGGGCGAGGGCCAGGGGCAGGGCCAGGGCCAGGGCCAGGGCCAGGGCCAGTCGTAGCGCCGGGCACCGCGGCCAACAGGCGCCTTGAGCGGAGTGAGGTGGGTGGCTGAGCTCCAGGGCCGACAGCCACCGGCGGGGACCGAGTCCGGGTGGGGCCGGACTCGAAAGGACGTGCCGGTCCGAAGACGGCCCCGGCGCGTGCCGCGAGGGGGCGGCTCGGGCGATACTGGCGCCCGTATGGCCAGTGCGCCGAAGGACCGCTCCGGGCTGCGGCTCGCCGCCAGGTTGGGTGCCGCAGGGCTCCTCCTGGCGAGCGGCGCGATCCATCTGGACCTCTATCTCACGGGGTACCGCACGATCCCGACGATCGGCGACCTCTTCCTGCTCCAGGCAGCCGCGGCCTTCGTGCTCGGGGGAGCGGTCGCCGCCCTCGGACTCCGGCTCGTTTCCGCCGCTGCGGCGCTTTTCGCCCTCGCCACTCTCGCCGGCTACCTGCTGGCGGTCCGAGTCGGGCTCTTCGGCTTCAAAGAGGTCCTCACCACAGCCGGCGTGGTGGCGGGAGTGCTCGAGGTGGCAGCCGTCGCCCTCTTGGCGCTCGTGGTGCTCCTCCCCCTCGCCGGCGGAGACACCGGTTGGGCGGCTCGCCTCCCGCCCCGTGGAGGCAGGACGCTCGGCGGTGCCGGCGTGCTGGTCGCCGCCGGGATGCTCCTGGCCGCGCTCACCGGCGCTCGGGCTGCCGCGGTCTCGCCTGTAAGGGGTCCGGCGCAGCTTTTCACGAGGACGATCGGCGGGGTGAGGGTGCTCACCGACGCCAAGGGCTTCACGCTCTACTGGTTCACGCTCGACACGCCGCGGAGCTCACGCTGCGAGCGGAGCTGCGCCGCCCTCTGGCCGCCTCTCATCGGACGGCCCGTCGCAGGTCCCGGTGTCAGCGGCAGGCTGGGGACGATCGTGCGTCCCGGTGGCGCCCGCCAGGTCACCTATGACGGCCATCCTCTCTACACCTACGCCGGCGACTCGTCGCCCGGCCAGGCGAACGGCAACGGGCTCGACGTGAACGGCGGCTACTGGCACGAGGCGAGGGCCTCCGGGCACAAGGCGTAGCAGGTGGCGAGCGAGGCTCAGACAGCTCAGGGGGCGCCCGACCGGTCACGGAGACCACCCCCCGGCCCGGCCGGCTCTCCGGGCGGCAGGCGCCGATCTCTCCCGCCGGGCGGAGAGCCGCCGGGCGGCTGATCAGGCCTGTGGCTGCGATGCGGCCGGTCTCGTCCTCACCTCACGCGAGCTCGATCTGATCGTCGCCTCGTCTCGAGCAGGTCGGACCAGCGGGCAGGTGAGGGCCCGCGAAGGCTCGCCACCACCTGTCTCGGCGGCGTGGGGTTGAAGGCGGCCGAGAGCCCCGCTCAGCTGGCCGAGACGGGCGGCCTCCTTCCGGCCCAGGGGCTCGCCTCCTCCAGGCGAGCCGCCACCGAGATGAGGAGCTCTTCTCGTCCGAAGCTCGCCACCAGCTGGCTGCCGATCGGAAGTCCTTCCCCGTTCCAATAAAGCGGGAGTGAGATCGCCGGCTGGCCGGTGACGTTGAAGGGCGGGGTGAAAGGCACGAGAGCCCCGGCTCGGAAGAGACCGGCGAGCGGGTTGTCAGGCGGCGAGCCGAACTGCCCGAGCAGCGGCGGAGGCTCGGCGATGGTTGGGGTGAGGAGGAGGTCGAACCCGTCGACCCACCACTGCTGGACCCGCCGGGCGTAGCCCTGCAGCCAGCCGAGCGCGAGCAGCGCCTGCGGGCCCGAGAAGCTCCGACCCATCTCGACGAGAGCCCATGTGAGCGACTCGAGCTCGTCCGGCTTCACCTGGCGGCGCAGCGTGACCGACCAGTACTCCACCTCGGCCGCAGTGTCGATCGACCAGAGGGTGATGAAGTTGGCCGCGAAGTCTGGCTCGTCGAGCGCCGGCGGGTGGGCCACCTCGACACGGTGGCCGAGCGATTCCAAGATGCGGGCGGTCTCCTCGGCCGCCGCCACGCAGTCGGGATGAGCCGCCCCGGTGGCCGGCTCGGTGAACAGTCCGACACGCAGCGGCCCCGGATCCGAGCTCGCCGCCTCGAGGAAGCTCCCAGCCGGCGCGGGCGCCACGTAGGGATCGCCCGGGGCGGCCCCGGCGACCGCGTCGAGGATGGCGGCCGTGTCGCGCACGCTGCGGGTGAGCACGTGCTCGCAGACGAGCCCTCCCATGACGTCGCCGAGGTCCGGGCCGAGGGTCGTCCGACCCCGCGTCGGCTTCAGCCCGACCAGAGCGCACTCGCTCGCCGGGATGCGGATCGAGCCGCCGCCGTCGTTGCCGTGGGCGACCGAGACCATGCCCGAGGAGACGGCAGCCGCCGACCCTCCGCTCGAGCCTCCTGTCGAGTGGTCGGGGTGCCACGGGTTGCGCGTGGGGCCGAAGGCATCCGGCTCTGTGGTCGGCAGTATGCCGAGCTCCGGCGTGTTGGTCTTGCCGAGGACGACGAAGCCGGCCCGTTTGAACCGCTCGGCCAGGTAGGTGTCGTGCGGCGCCCTGTAACCGAGCTCCTTCAGCAGCCGGGTGCCGCCCGCCATGAGATCCCCCTCGGTGGTGCAAAGCAGGTCCTTCAACAAGAGCGGGACCCCTTTGAACGGCCCGTCCGGCAACGGTCCGGCCGCCTGGGCACGTGCCTTCTCGAAAAGAGGTGTGATCACCGCGTTGAGCGAGCCGTTCAGCTCCTCGATCCGGTCGATGGCCTCGTCGACCAGCTCGGCCGGGCTGACCTGGTTCGTGCGGACGAGCTCGGCTTGGGCGGTGGCATCCAGAAATGGCTCAGGCATCGGGCCAAAGGTATCGGCTGGTGCCGATGATTTCCCGAGCTCCCGGTCGCCGCAGGCTGAGCGCCGCTCATGGGAGGCCCGGGCCATCGCACGAGGCCGTAACGAGGCGGCCCCGGCGGGGAGGGCGCCAGGGGCCCTCAGCCTTCGGAGCCGACCGTGGCACCGAGTCAGCTCGGCGCAGCGCTCGGACGGTGGGTCGGCAACATCATCGCGGCCGGACCGGCCCTTCTTGGCGACAGGCCGAGCTGGAGCTGCTGGAGAAGAAGCTGGCGGCTCCAGCCGCCAGGGAGGTCACCTGATCGCCTCCTCTCGGTGCGGGCAGCCAGCCGGCGCTTTGCTGGGGATCGCTGCCTGTTGGATCCCACCCCTTGCATCGAGCCCGCCCAGGCGCTCAGATGGTTGCGCCGGGAGCCCGGGCAGGGGCCCGTTTGAACCAGAGAAGCTTCGGCTTCGAAGGAGGGAACATGAAGAGCAACGTCGTGAAGCTCGAGACCGGAGCCCAGCTCGAGGACGAGGCCATGCGCGCCTCCGAGCAGGCGAGAGACGAAGCCCTGCTGGCAGCCGACGAGGTGGCAGCTGCCGAGCTTGCCCGGGCCGAGAAGGTGAAAGAGGCGAGCGTGCAGCGGGCGGGCATCATCAGGGCAGCCACTGTGGCTCGAGCCGAAGCCCTGAGAGAGCTGACCGAGCGCCACGACGAGGAGCTGCGGAACGCCGAGGAGGCTCGGGCGAAGGCCCTGCAACAGGCCGAGGAGCGCTACGGGATCTCGCTCAAACGAGCCGAGGACGTAGCAAAGCGCGCCGTCGAGAAGGCCTACCACGACGAGCTCGAGGCAGCCCAGCGAGCGCACGAAGAGGCCATTCGGGCCGCCGAGGCGGCTGCTCAGAGCTCCCTCGAGCGGGCGGAGACCATCCGGCGGGCCGGGGCACTTCGGGCCGAGACAATCTACCGGGCGGGCGCCGAGCGGGCCGTCGCCTTGCGCGAGGCGGCTGCCAATTACGAGTCCGCCGTCGCCCATGCCTCGGCGGAGCGGGCGAGCCGCCTGCAAAGCGCTCTCAAGGAGCACGACGAAGCCATGACCAGGGCGACCGAGACCTTCGAGGCCGCCTTCGAGGCGCAACCGGAGCTGATTGAGCGGGGCGGGTCCGAACCCGCCGCCGAGGCGGCGACCGAGGGGGCCGGCTCTGACCGTGAGGCGGGATAGGGCGGAGATCATCTGCGCGACGGTGGCGGCGGAAAGAGGAGCGGGAGCTCCTTCCAGCTCGAGTTCCTGAGGTCGCACCGGGCCGCCGGGGAGGCGGCGGGCGAGCCGGCCCAGGACGAAAACGAGTACCTTGCCCATCTCGTGAGCACCCTCTACGCGGACGTCGCCATCGCTGACGGGACCAGCCCGCAGCTGCAGCTCGACATGAGCATCCTCGTGCGAGAAGACCGGATCGAGTGGATCGGGCCGAGCGGTGAGGAGCCGGCGAGTGAGGGCCCGGTCCACGTCGTCGACGGGTCGGGCTCGACCGTCGTGCCGGGTCTGGTGGACAGCCACAGCCATCTCACGCTGCCTGGAGGAGCCCACTGGATCGACCGGGGCTTCGATCCCCCCGAGCGCCTGCTCGAGGTGGCCGAGCACAACGCCCGGCTGCTGCGAAGCGCCGGGGTCCGCTGGGCTCGAGACGTCGGCTCCCCGGTCCGGGTGGATCCGGTGGACGGCCGCCAGCGCGCCCTCGCCCTCGGCGTGCGCGATCGCTGGCAGGGCCACCGGGAGTATCCCTACGTCCGGGCGGCCGGAACCTGGATCTCTCGCGGCGGCTCCCTGCCGGCGGGCCTCGCCGACGAGGTCGCAGATGGCGACGGGCTGCTGACTGCCGTCATTCGCCAGCTCGACGACGGCGCCGACTTCGTGAAGCTGTACCTCGACGGGCCCGATCGAGAGACTTCGCCCTTCACCGCCGGCGAGGTGGCCCGGGCCGTCGAGGCGGCCCATGCTCGAGGGGCCAAGGTGACCGCCCACTCTGGCACGCTCGTCGGTGCCCGGGCCGGCGTCGGGGGCGGCGTCGACTCCCTCGAGCACGGCTTCCAGCTGGACAAGGAGGTCGTCGCCACGATGGCCGAGAAGGGCATCGCTCTCGTGTCAACCCTGGCCGTCCTCGAGTCATGGAAGTCCTTCGGGCGCACGACCACAATCGACCGCTTCGCAGATCCGGCGCTTCGCAGCCAGATCGCAGCCCGGAGAGAGTGGGCGCAAGAAAGCGTCCGCCTGGCTGCGAAAGCCGGGGTCCTCATCGCCTCGGGGACCGACTTCGGTGGCGGGTCCCTGCGGGCCAACCAGCTGGCGTGGGAGATCGAGAGCCTCGTCGCCGCCGGGCTCGAAGCTTGGCAGGCGCTGGCGGCCGCCACGCGCAACGGCGGCCTCCTCCTCGGCGAGCCGGATGCGGGCGTTGTCCGTGAGGGCGGTCCGGCCGACCTGGTCTTCGTGCACGGGGATCCCCTCTCCGACCCCGCCTGCATGTGGCGGGTCTGGCTGGTGACCTGAGCTTCCCGCCCAACCAGCTCGGCCCGGTTGTGTCGATCCTGCCGGGCCTGCTGTCCGACAGCGCCCTCGCATCCGGGCGAGCGCCGGTGAGCCTCGTCTCGGGTCCACCCCTTCGGAGAGGACCTCCGGCCACCGGGCGGGCCGGCACAGCCAGCTTTCCCCCGGAACCACTGGTGCCCAGCCTGCGGATGCACCGTTGGACAGCGCCCGGGCGCGAAGACTTGCCAACCTTGAGAGATCTGCCTCAGCGGGCGGCCGTTGCAACCTTCAGGGAAGCATCGAGGGCCTCGGCGAGCATCTCGCCATGTTCTTCTGAGAAGACCAGTGGCGGCCTCACCTTGATCACGTTCCCACCTGCTCCGGTCGCCCCGACAAGGACTCCGAGCCTTCTCAGCCCGTTGACGACGAGAGACGCACATCGGGGGTCCGGGCCCTTTTCCTCGCCGATGATCTCGAGGCCGATCAACAGTCCCCAGGCCCGCAGGCCGCCGACCTGCTCGTGCCTCGAGGCCACCTGTTCCAACAGGGCCCGCAGGCGGGCGCCGGAGCGGGCCGCTTCGGCGACGAGCCCTTCGCGCTCGATCGTGTGCAGGACCGCCCGGGCGGTGGCGCAGGCAAGAGTGTTGCCGCCGAAGGTGCTGAAGTAGCCGGTCCTCTCGATGAACGGGTCCACGAGCTGAGACCTGCCGAGGAGGGCAGCCACCGGGAAGCCGTTCCCCATGGGTTTTCCTAGCGTCATGAAGTCCGGCTCGAGTCCAGAGGTCGTGATGCTCCAGAGGCCCTCACCGGTGCGGCCGAATCCGACCTGGACCTCGTCGGCGACCAACAGCCCCCCAGCCGATCGCACCAGCTCCGAGCCGCGTCGCAACCAGTCATGGGCCGGTCCGTAGATCCCGTCACTCGTGAAGGCGGGGTCCACGAAGAACGCGGCCGGAGCATGGCCCTTGGCCGAGAGCTCCTCCAGCACCTCAGCGGTGTTGTCGGCCCTCGAGGGAGCAGGCGGAGCGACCAGGCCGACGTTCGGCGGTGCAAAGCCTGCCGGCCACTCCTCTGGCGAGAGGTCGGTCGTGGCGCAGGTGACACCGTGGTAGGCGTGCTCTGTCACGAGGGCGCCGTCCCTGCCAGTGGCGAACCGGGCGATCCGCCAGGCGATGTCGTTTGCCTCGCTGCCGGAGTTGACGAAAAGCACGCGGTCCAAGCCCACCGGTGCCCTGTCGATGAGCTCCTCGGCCAGGCCGACGCTCTCTTCTTGCAAGTAGCGGGTGTTGGTGACGAGCCGGCGGGACTGCCGGCTGATCGTCTCGACGACGGCCGGATGGCAGTGGCCCAGGACCGGCACGTTGTTGTAGGCGTCCAGGTACCGGCGACCCTCGTCGTCGTAGAGGTAGACCCCTTCCCCTCTGACGATGTGCAGCGGCTCGTCGTATGAGAGGGCGAGAGGACCGAGGCTTCGGCGCCGGGCGGCCACCAGGTCGGCGGTGCTGCGAGCCGGGCCTGCGGCGGGGCTGCTCGATGCCATCTCTCTCGCCACCGACTCGAGCCGGCCCGAGACCACCTCGAGGCCTTCCGAGGTCAGCAGCCGCAAGAAGTTGAGGGTGGTCTCGGGGAACTCCGGGGCGTCGGCGTGGGTGCAAAGGCGCCAGGTGCTCACGACCACCGCGATGGCGAGCCGGGCGGCGACGAGGTCACCGAGGACGGCCGCCTCTTCGGGCTCGAGGGGCGTGACCGAGGAGTACCCCGAGATCATGTGGCCCGCCATCTCGGACCAGTCCGGTCGCCCGTCCAGCACGTCGGCCACGGCGATCGCGAGGTCGCAGATGAGCGGCGCAAAGGTCATGTCGCCGAAGTCGGTGATCCCGACGACCTCGAGCCTCTCGTCGACCAGGACGTTCTGCCGGCTCATGTCGTTGTGGACGAGCTGGGCCCGAAGCCCGAGGAGGACGGGCGCGACCTTGGACTCGAACCGCTCGATCACCGGGAGGACGAGGCCGGCCTCTTGCTCACCGAGCACGTGCAGCCGCTCCCGCAAGCTGGCAGTACGTCGCAGGTCCCACTGGATCTCGTAGTCGGCTGCCTGATGGAAATAGCCACGAAGGGACCGGGCCAGCCGGGCGACCGAGCGCCCCCATCCGAACAGGGCCTCGGCACCGAGCTCGTCGCGCCCGGCGTGGCGCCCCGGCAGGTAGGTGAAGAGCTGAGCGATGGACTGACGCCCGTCCGCCCCTGTGACGATCATGGCGTCGTCGCCGTCGGTGGTCGCAACCACCTTCGGCACCGGAAGGCCAGGGTCGATCCGGTCCAGGTGGCGCAGCGCGCCGGTGCGCATCTCGACCGAAGAGCGCTTCTCGGCCGGGTTGTGGATCTTGAGGAGGAACCGGCTGCCCGAGTCCGAGTCGACCCGGAAGTTGAGGTCGCGCTCGCCATGGAGGCTCGTCAGCCTTCCGCTCAACCCGTAGCCGCTCGCCAGCTCCTCTGCCAGCTGAGCGTCGGTGAACCTGGGACGGGGTTCTTCGAGTGGGTCGGCCATGGCCCATACTGCCCTATGCCCGGAGAGAGCCGCTCTCCCGGCCAAATCAGATGACGGACAGCCCCACGGCTAGTCTCGCCGGAGCACAGGCCGCGAGGAGGAGCCCGTGGACCAGAGGTTGAGCGCGCCGGCCGGCGGGCCGGTAGGAGGCGTGCGAGCCGCCTCGCATCGAGCGGAGGCCTCTTCGGCCGCGCCCCGTCGCGGCCTGGCTCTCGCAGTCGTGATGACCGGTGTTCTCATCACTGCGGTCGACACCACGATCGTCGTGCTGGCACTGCCGGAGATCGAGCGGGGCCTGCACGTTGCGCTCGCCTCTGTCATCTGGGTCATCATCGGCTACCTCCTCATCATCACCCTGCTCGCCACGCAGGTCGGCCGCCTGGGCGACATGTTCGGCAGGGTGAAGATGTACGAGCCGGATTCATCGTCTTCATCGTCGGGTCGGCGCTCTGCGCCCTCAGCTTCGACCAGCTCTCGATCATCGGTTTCCGGCTCTTGCAAGGCATCGGCGGTGCTCTCGTCACGGCCAACAGCGGGGCTGTGATAGCCGATCTCTTCCCACCCGAGCAGCGCGGAAAGGCCTACGGCTACAACTCGGTCGGGTAGAGCCTCGGAGCCGTCCTCGGCATCATCCTCGGAGGAGCCATCGTCACCTACACCTCGTGGCGTTGGATCTTCTGGATCAACGTCCCGATCGGGCTGGCGGCCGTCGTCCTCGCCATTCGTGTCCTGCACGACCGGCCCGAGCGCCGCTCGCACCGTCTCGACCCGCTCGGCATGACCACGCTCGGGCTTGGTCTCTTCGGCGTCCTGTGGAGCATTACCAAGCTTTCAACCGAGCCCCTCAACGCCAGCCTTCTCGGCTACCTGATAGGCGGCGCAGCGTTTCTCCTCGTCTTCGTCTTCGTCGAGTGGCGCCAGCGCGAGCCGATGCTCAACCTCTCGCTCTTCAAGATCCCGACGATCTCCCCCTCGCTTCTCGCCTCGCTCTTTTAGGGTCTGGCGAACTTCGCAGTGCTGTTCCTCGTGATCATGTATCTCCAGGGCCCCCGCGGCCTCTCGCCCCTGCACGCCTCGTTGCTGCTCGTGCCCGGCTACGTGGTCGGCGGCGTCCTCGGTCCGCTCGCCGGCAGGATCACCGATCGAGTCGGCCCTGTGCTGCCCGCGACGCTCGGGCTGGCTATCGAGGTCGGTGCCCTGTTCATCTACGCCCAGCTCTCTGTCACCACCGGCCTTTTCGTCGTCGTGCTTGCGAGCCTCGTCAACGGGATCGGAGCGAGCTTCTTCTTCCCGGCCAACAGCGCGGCCGTGATGAAGGCCTCGCCTCCTTCCGTCTTCGGGATCTCCTCGGGGATGCTCCGGACCTTCGCCAACATCGGAATGGTCTTCTCCTTCTCGATGGCGATCCTCATCGCATCGCGCTCGATACCTCGCTCGCTTGCCTTTGCGATCTTCGTCGGCTCCACGAGGATCACGGGGCATCTGGCGACGGCTTTCACCACCGGCCAGCACGCCGCCTTCTACGCCTCGATGCTGCTCATGGCGGTGCCGGCGGCCCTCTCGGCCACACGGGCGCTTCGCGGGCTGCGGCCCCACATCGGGACCGACCACTGAGGGCTTCGGTGCCGTCGCGCAGCTCGAGCACGCAACCGGGGAGCGGCGGTGCTGCCCGGGCCTAGTTCGACGAGAGGAGACCTGCTCCCTCGAGGAGGGCGACGGTGAAGTCGTTCATCTCGCCGACAGGCAGTGCGCCGGGCTTGAACCAGCCCAGCTCGAGCACCTCCTCCCCGTCGGGCCGGGCGGTGCCGCCCTGCACCGTGGCGTCGAAGACGATCGCCACGTAGCTGCACTGGTCGCCGTTGGCATAGGTCGCTCGAAAACGCCTCCCTCCGAGGGCGCACCGCAGCTCGCCGAGCTCCACGACCAACCCGGTCTCTTCCTCTGCCTCACGGAGTGCGGTCTGCCTCGGGGACTCGTCCGGCTCGACAGAGCCGCCGACCGTCGCCCACAGGCCGTCGTCCGACTGACGAACGAGAAGAAGCTGGCCCGCCTCGTCGAATGGGAGCACCGCCACAGCCGGCAGCAGGAGCAGGTCGTGGCCGACCAGCCGGCGGACGGCAGCGATGTAAGGAGAGACCGGCATGGCCCGCGACGCTACAGCTCGCACCACCTGGCGCTGCGGGCGGACCGGAGAGAGACGGTTGATCAGATGAGGAGGCCTCTGGCGGTCTCTTGGCCCACGAAGCAGGCCGGCCATCACTTGGCCGGCGCCTGTGGATCACCGGCCCCGGAGCCTCCTTGGTCCACCGAGCCCTCCCCCTACCTAGTGCTCACCTCCCGCCGGGCGGCCGCCGGCCTCGAGGACCTGGGCGGCCTTCTCCCGGTGCTCCCGGCGCGGGTGTAGCTTCTGGCTGCTCGTGTTCGAGGACCGACGCCGGAGCGGGCCGCAAGGGCTCGGTCGACAGACCGATCGCCGTCGGAGCGGGGACTAGCTGGTAGAGGTTGCGATGACAGGGAGCCGACAGGCGTGATCGGAGGCGCCTGGCTGGTGCTCTTGATGGGAGCCTTCCTGCTGCTCCCTGGCATCCCGGCCAGCCTGCTCGCCTTCAGGGCGGGGCAGGTCTCTCCGGTCACCCGGGCCGCCGCCGTCTTCGGGCTCGGTTTCACGACGGCCGCCGGCCTGGCCTTCGTGCTCGCGGCCAGCCACCTGTTCTATCCGGTGGCCTACATCGCGCTCTGGGTGGTCATGACGGCCCTCCTCTGGCTGGCGGTCGCCTTCCGCCGGCCGCGCGGCCAGCCGCTGAAGGGGCTCTGGCAGGAGCTGGTCACGAGCCCGGATCGGCTCGCCCTGCTCATCGGCGCCGGAGTGGTGATCGCGGTCGTGATCGTTCACCTCCCCTTCCTCCACTACCTCGGCGCCACCCGCTACATCTACTACCTGAATGGTCTCGAGATCGCGAACGCCCACGGCGTGCCCGCCCACACCCTCGAGTACGGACACTCCTGGCCGCCGGCGACCGACAAGATAGTTCTCGACTCGTTCACCGGCGTGCTGGCGATGCTCGGGCACAACCCGGCGGCCAGCCTCGGCGTGCTCGACGTCCTCTCGGTGCTCGGGACGGCTCTCGGATACTGGGCGCTCGCCTGGGAGCTCGGCCTTCGCCGGACCGGTCCACTCATGCCTCTGTTGATGCTCGCCAGCTGGCACAAGATCCCGGGGATGGGGATAACGGTCGTCTTCTGGGAGTACCGGGCGGAGGACTTCGGCCGCGCCGTCGCCTTTTGCGCCATAGCCCTTGGCATCCATGCCTTCCGCCGCCGGGAGCGAGGAGCCGCCGTGGCGGCTGGGCTCGTGCTCGCCGCCGGGAGCGGCGCCCACCTGATCCCTGTCGTCGCAGCTGTGCTGGCTCTCTCCGTCGCCGCCCTAGGCGAGATCGTGCGGAGCCTGCTGCCGCCCCTGCGCGCCAGAAGAGCGGCGGCCGCCCACCGTGGTGGTGCCCGAGCGGCGATGAGCCCCGCTCGACACCGCGGCCTTCTCGCCCCGGCGACAGATGGCAACGGGCCGGCTGCTCTCGCGCTGGCGGCCCCGGGCGAGGCAGCCGTCTACGGCGCGAGCGCCGCGGGGCCGGGTGGACGGGCTCCCTACGGCGGGGGCCAACCGGTCGCCCCAGTTCCCCCCGCCCCCGGCGGCGGGAGTGCTGCAGCTGCCCGGTCGGCCCGCCCCGGAGGACCCCGCAGCCCGGGCGGGCGCAGCGGGCCGTCACGTCACGTGTCGACCTGGACCGTCTTCAGCCAGGGCCTGATCATGGCCGGCCTGCTCGGGGCCCTCTTCATAGCGATCCGACTGGCGGCCGGGGGGTCCTTCGGCTTGAGTGGCGCCAGCAACCCCGCCGGATACTCCGGCATCTCGACGGCCTTCGACCCGACCGCCTACCTCTTCGGAGCGGGCATCCAGCCCCGTCTCCACGCCCCGCAGCACTGGTACAGCCCGGGCCAGGTCGTCACGATGATGACCTCGGTCTCACAGCACACCTTTGCTCTCTCGACCGTCGGGGTCGTCTTCGCAGCCGCTCTCGTCGTCGCTCTCGCCCTCCTGCTGTTCGCTCGGGGAGCGCTGCGTATAAGCGCCTTGGTCGGTCTCGGCCTGGCCAGCGGGGTCATCGCCATCGCCATCGGCTTCGACCTCCACTACGAGATCTGGCTCGACGCCACCTTCGGAGTCCGCCGTCTCGGCGAGTACGTGTCCTTCGGCTTCGCCCTCATCGGACTGAGCCTCGCCGAGGTGCTGGTGCTCACGATCGGCCGACGGCGCTGGTTGCGAGGTGGGCTGGCACTCTGCCTGGCCATCTCGCTCGGCGCCTGGCTGCTGCCGGGCAGCAACGGGTGGAGCATCAACCAGCCCGTCAGCCAGTCTCGGATGCGCTTTTTCGACTGGGTGCGGACCGACACCTCCTGCGGGGCGCGCTTTCTCGTGAACCAGCGGACAGAAGGGGCCTTCACCGCCCTCACGGGCCGCTACGCCCTGCTCGAGGGGATGGGCTCCTTCCTCCGCGTCCGGACGATGAGCTACGTGGTCGGCCTCATGCTGAGCGCCCGCAACTTCTTCCAGTTCCCGCTCGAAAACAAGGCGTTCCTGCGAAGGCACCGCATCAGCTATGTGGTCCTCGCCCGAAGACCGACCGTCCTCGGCTACTCGGGGCCGACAGGCACGGTCGCCTGGCAGGCGATGAACGCCGCCCCGTTCCTGCACAAGGTGAGCGAGGACACCTACTTCATCGTCTACAAGGTCATCGGCGCTCGCCCGGCGGCCGTCTCCCCGCTCCTCACCGGTCCCTACCTGCACTGTCAGACCCAGCCGCTTCACTTCTGAGCTCGAAGAGCTCCGGGTGCAGGCTCTCGCGGGCTCGAAGCAGCCCGGGATCGCCGGCTGCCGCGGGAACTTGGAACTTGTAAACGTTGCAACGCCCCGGGGAGTGCTGTCTAAGGAGTCACCGGGCGAGGTGATCCCTGCCAGCCGCCGGCCTCGCCCGGATCGGAGCAGCCGGCCGTCAAGGCAGCCGTCCCCACCGCGCGGCTCGCCCGGCTCGGAGGTGGAGCGCCCAGATCCGGCGGCGCCAGGCGCCGGCCTCCTGCTCGTCCTCGTCGCCGTTCTCCTCGACGCCATCTTGCCGAGTGGCCGAGCAACGGGGTCGGCGGTGGGACCGGCCGGGCCGGGCGGTCGGGTGACAAGTGCAGCCAGTCCGGTCCGGACAGGAACATCGAGCTGGCGGCCGGTCCCCTACCCGCTATCTGTCAGGCTCAGTGAGACAAACTCGGTTGGCGAAACATCCCTACCGGGCGAGACAGGATCGGGCAGAGAGGCGCGCCCGGGGCGACGCCGAGAGGGACGAAGGCTGCGGTGGCGAGCGGAGTGGGCGGTAGTCCGCAGTGCCAGCACGCGGTCCGGCCTGCGGAGGATCCGCACCAACAGGCTGCGTCTCCTCCTGGTCAGAGACAAGAGGGCCGGATCGATCCTCTTCGAGCCCGCCCGCGTGAACCCGGCCTGAGCCTTTCGGCTCGGTGCCTGCCACCTAGCCGGTGACGGCCTCGTCAGTCAGCTTCAGCGCCTCGTCCAGCACCTCGAAGCCCTCTGCGAGCTGCTGCTCGGTGATGCAAAGGGGTGGGTTCGTCATGAGCTGGTTCCAGTGCAGGTTCACGAACACCCCTCTTTCGAGCATGAACCGGGACAACGCTGCCATCTCCGGGCTCGAGCTGTTGAAAGGAGCCATCGGCTCTCCGGTCTCGCGGTTGCGGACTATCTCGAGGCAGCCGAAGAGGCCGATGCTGCGGTGAGCGCCGACCGACGGATGGCGGGCGGCCAGCTCCTCGTGGTGACGCCGCATGACCTCACCCATCTTGGCTGCCCGCTCGATTAGGCCGTCCTCCTCGTAGACCCGGATCGTGGCGAGAGCCGCCGCACAGCCGACCGGGTGCGAGTTGTAGGTGAGGCCGCCGGAGAAGGCATGGTCGTCGAAGTACGAAGCCACCTCGGGCGAGAGCCCGACCGCTCCGAGCGGCACGTAGCTAGAGGTGAGGCCCTTGGCGCAGGTGAGGATGTCAGGCACGACGTCCCAGTGGTCGACGGCGAACCACTCGCCAGTCCGACCGAAGCCGCTCATGACCTCGTCCGCGATCATGAGGATGCCGTGGCGGTCGCAGAGGGCGCGCACTCCCTCGAGGTAGCCGTCGGGCGGGACCAGTATCCCGTTAGTCCCGGTGACCGGCTCCACGATGAATGCGGCGATCGTGCTCGGACCCTCGAGCTCGATCGTCTCCTCGAGCGCCGCGAGCGCCGTCTCAGCAGAATCGGTCGCCCGGCTCGTCCCGTGGTAGAAGTCGAGCACGTGGACGACCCCGGGGATCCCCGGCTCGTTCGCCCAGCGCCGCGGGTCACCGGTGAGGGTGATGGCCCCGGCCGTCGCTCCGTGGTACGAGCGGTACCTGGCAAGGATCTTGTGCCGCCCGGTCACAGCCCTCGCGATGCGGACAGCATTTTCGTTCGCCTCCGCACCGCCGAGCGTGAAGAACGTCTTCTCGAGGTCACCGGGAAAGATCTCGGCAAGCTTGCGACCCAGCCGCGCTCTCACCTCGGTGGTCATGACGGCCGAGTTGACGTAGGCCAGCTGCTCGATCTGCTTTGCGACCGCCTCGACCACCCGAGGGTCGCCATGGCCGATGTTCACGCTCATGAGCTGGGAGTTGAAGTCGAGGTATCGCTTGCCGTCGGCCCCGAAGAAGTAGACGCCCTTGGCTGCCACGACCGGGAGCGGCGCCAGCTTCGACTGGGCGGCCCAGTCGAAGAGCGTGTAGCGCTTCGACCACTCGACTATCTGCTCAGGGCTGAGCGTGCTCTCGTTGGCTGATCCGGCCGTGTCCACCTCTGCTCCTTGGTCGTCTGCGCAAAGCGTACTAATGGAGCCGCTGGCGGCGGAATCGATGGCCATGACTCGAAGTGGCCGCGGAACGGTAAGGGCCAGGCCAGCAGCCGGTCCGCCCCCGCCCGGCGGGGCGCTGGCTGAGCCGAGCGACCCTCAGGGCAGGTGCCCGGGGCAGGTGCCCGTTGTGACGCGTGACTCTTCGGATGGCGAGGGCGGGCCAGGCGTGCCTCCGGTCCTCTGTCAGCCGGCAGCCAGGGTGCCGTACCGGACCGCGCGGGACTCTCTCTCGGCAACGCCCAGGCCGGGCTCTTGGACGGTTCGGCCTCTGCCCGGTCGAACGCCTCGGCGGCAGCGCCAGAGACGGAGAGGGCTGGGCCCCTGACCTCGACACCTGCGCGGCCAACCGGGCCGGGACCGAAAAGGGAGCTCCGTCACTCGGCCCTGGGTGGCTCGGGCACCTCACGAGCCCTCGACGTCGCTCGTTGCCGCGTCCAGCATGAGCGGCCGCTCTCCCCGAGCTCGGTCTGTCAGCTTCTCGGACTCTGCTTGGTATCGGACGGCCTCTCCGAGTCGGACAGCTGCCCTCGCCATCAGCCGGGAGCTCAGTCGAGGCGTTCTCGCCGGCTTTCCGATCACCGGGAGGCGATGGATGCGCCACGGATGCTTTGACGCCTCAGACTCACCACCGCTGGTCTATCTAGCCCAGCCGTCCTCGTTACGGAGCGGGAGGAGAGCGCGTCGGAAAAGACCGACGCGCCGAATGAGCGAAGGGCGCAACCAGACAGCGTTCACTGAGAGGTGGGGAGGGATCGATGGTGGCGAGCACGACAGCGGACCGATCGAGTCGACCACGGGTTGGGCGTCAACTGGCCAGGAGGGCAGCGGTTGCCGCCTGCCTGGCTGTCCTGGCAGGAGGTGCTGTCGCCACGACGGCAACCGCGGTAGCCGGCAAAACGGTCTTCGTGTCGCCCACCGGCAGGCCGTCTGCGGTTGACAGCTCCTGCGCGTCGGCCCGCTTTAGAGTCATCGAAGCGGCCATCAAGAAGGCGACCAGGGGCTCGACCGTGGTGATCTGCCGGGGCACCTACAAGGGTCAGGTCGTCCTGACCAAGCCCCTCGTGCTCAAGGGCGAGCACGCCAAGATCGACGCCTCCGGCTCGGACAACGGGATAACTGTTCCCGTGCCGGATGTGACTGTCGAAGGCTTCACCGTGACCGGGGCGATTGGAGAGGGAATCCTGGTCGTCGGCAAGCCAGGGCTGCCGGTCACCCACGTGTCCATCAAGGACAACGTCGTGGAGGGCAACGATCGCGGCAACCCGACAGGTCGCCCGATCAGCACCTCCGGCTACCGGGAGTGCAACGCCACGGGCCCGGTCCCGGGCGACTGCGGCGAAGGTATCCACCTCATGGTCGTCGCCAACTCGGTCGTCGCCGGCAACACCGTCGAGCACAACTCCGGTGGCATCCTCGTCACCGATGAGTTCGGTCCCTCTGACCACAACCTCATCGAAGACAACCTCGTCAAGGACAACCTCCTCGACTGCGGGATAACGCTCCCGAGTCACTCGACGACGGCCTATGTCAAGGGCAGGCTCAACCCGGCGGCGGGCGGCGTCTACGACAACAGCGTCCTGCACAACACTATCATCAACAACGGGACCAAGGGACAGGGCGCGGGCATCCTGCTGGCAGCTGCCCTGCCGGGAGGTGCCACCTACCACAACACGATCGCGGACAACACGATCGTGGGAAGCGGCATGTCCGGCGTGACCGTCCACCTTCACGCCCCTGGGCAGTACCTGAGCGGAAACGTGGTCGAAGGAAACACGATAGTGGTCAACAACCTCAAAGGGGACAACGACTTCAAGCCAGCTGACCATGCCACGACCGGGGTCCTCGTCGATACCGCGGCGCCCTTGTCGATCACCGTTGCCAACAACACGATCACCTGCGACACCTACGGGATCTGGTTCATGCCGTCGGCTCGGGTTGTTGGCATCTCGACGAACCAGTACTGGAGAGTTCGGGTGCGCGTCAAGAAGGCATAGGCGCTCGGTGACTTGCGAACCGTCCGGGAGACCGACGGGATCACCGGACGCCAGCATTGATCGCTCCCCGGCCGAGCAGGTGGGGCTCGATCGTCAAAGGAGCCATCATCCAGGAGGCTCTCGAGTCCGAGGCTGTGAGCTTGCAGTGACTTCGCCTCAGTCCCCGGCGGGCGGGTGTCACCCGCCGGGGACTTGGTCATGGCCACGGGAGCTCTTGAGTCTCCTCCCCAGGCGCTTCACGGTCTCGGTCGAGCGGTCGTGCTCAGGCAGAAGGCTCCGGTGGCCGACCTGCTCCGACACCCCGAGCCCGTCGGGCTGGGCGATCCGGTCGAACTGGCTGGCACAGTGGTGAGCGGACCACCAGAGCGAGAGGTCGCAGTGCTCTCTTCGGGATTGGCCCGCGAAGATCGAGAAGAACCCCGCCACCCCGACGAGGAGCCGGAGAGGCAAGGGCTTCCCGATGCAAGCGCCTCGTCGAGGATGCATCCCGAAAGTGTTCCAGCCCGCCGGCGAGATCGCGAATCCGGCGGCTACGGAAAGCTCAGCCCGCTCCTACCCGGGAACCACGCTGCTCCAAGCCTGGTGATCGGCACTTCCTGCGATGAGAGGAGCCACATAAAAGCTCCCGCAGTCCGGCTCCGGGGCGGTGACAGAAACCGCCGTCGGCTCGCCGGGCAGTGTGACGAGAAAGCCCGACGTCTCGGCCGGGCAGGAGCGGTTTTTGACGGCGTCCCAGTCGGCCCCGTAGATGTCGAACGAGGCCGTCCCCCCAGGTCGGAGGGTGAGCATCGTCCAGGTCTTTGCCCCCGGTGCGCCCTGTCGAACTCGGGCGGTCTTGACGGTCTCGGCCTTGCCAGCGACAACCGCCTGCAGGCTCGGCCACCCACCGAGACTGCAGTCGCTCGAAGAGACGTTGGTGACGGTGAAGGTCTCGACGAACTGTCCCATGGCAGCGAGGTTGGCGTGCCATCCAGAGTGATCAGACGAGAGGTGGAGTTGGGCAGGAAGACACCCGGCCGCCGCCTTCGGCGAGATCTGGCCCAGCAGGAGGCGGCTGGCCAGAGCCACGATGCCCGGGCCGCCGCTGAGAGGCCTTCCCTGCTTGCCGTCCACCATGATCGTCACGGTGCCACATCCGTACTTGTCTGCTCTCACGACGGCCAAAGGCTTTTCCGTCGAGCTCGGGGAAAATGCGAGGGTCACGGTGCCGCCGGGCAGGTAGACAGGGCAGCTTTGTGCTCCGGGCGACTCTATGGGGAGGTTGTCGATTGCCCGTCGCAACTGCTCGATCACGCTCGGGCTCGTAGTCTCCGTCTTCTGTCGGGCACCCGAGCGATCGAAGGTGGCGGTGAGATACCGCATGTTCGCCGGCACTAGGTCCGCCTTGTTCTTCTCGGGAAGCCATACGACCTGGCTGTCGACCCGAAGGGCACTTTGCCGGCCCGGCAGCTCGACTGCCTCGAGGAGAAGCTGGGCGCTCTCGATGCTGGCCGAGTTGACCGGCCAGCCGAAGCCGAGCGCAAAGAGGCTCGCTCCGGCCCCAGCGGTGCCACCCGTCCCGCTCTCGGTGAGGCTCCCGCCGGTTGGCGGATGGGCCTCCACCCAGGCGAGGACCGCTACCGGTGCGCCGGGCACCGTGAAATAGCGGGTCAGGTCGACCTGGTCAGGGGTGGCGACCGACGAGAAGGGCAAGCGAAGCTGGGAGGCAGAGCCGGCCGGCGGCCCGCTCGACGGTTTGCTCCCCGGCGGCAGCCGCAGGAGGCTGAGGAGGTGCTCGGCCTCTTTCACGGCTTTGTTGGAAGGGGAGGTCGGCTTTGAGGGAGGAGCTACGACTACAGCACTCGGCCCCGTCGTCGCGCTGGTCTTGAGCCCAGCCCAGATGCCGGCCCCGGCGCCGGCCGAGACGAGTGCCACCACCGCCAGCAGCGCCACGTGGCGGAGAGCGGAGCCACCCGGCTCGATGGGCGGCCCAGGCCGGCGAGAACGTATCTCTCCCCACAGGTCGGGGCTCTCCACCCTGTCGAGAGCTCTCAGGTGATCGGACAGGTCAGGCATCGTCTTCCTCCAGCAACCGGCGGAGCCTTCTTCTTGCTTGGCTGAGGTGCATTCGGACGGTGCCGGGCGTGCAGCCCGAGATCGCAGCCACCTCGCTCGTCGAGTAGCCGGCATAGAAGCGGAGCAGCACGACAGCACGCTGGCGCGCCGGGAGCCTCCGCAAGAGCTCGAAGAGCTCGCCTGGCACCTGGCTCTCTACGACTGGCTGGTCGCCCTCCTCGATCGCTCGCAGACGGCCCCTTTTCTTCAGCTCTCCCGAAGCGATCTTGAACCCGGCCCGCCAGACCCACGCTTTCGGGTCCTCGATGACGGCTCCTCGCCTCAGTGCCTGGGCAAACGCCTCGGCGACGGCGTCGGTGGCGAGCTCGCGATCAGCCGTGTAGCCGAGCAAGGAGCGCCAGAGACGGGCGCCTTCTCTCCGGTAGAGGTCCTCGACAACGCCCGCGAACTCAGCCGAGGAGTCGCTCACCGCTTCATCCTGCAGCACTGCTCTATAGGGAGCCGAACAGCTCAAAGCGCATAGTGGCCAAAAAAGACTCTTCTTGAGCACCCACCCCACAAGGGCGTCTCCTCGCGCTGATGGAGGGCCGCTGTTCCTCCCGCTCGGAGCCGAGTGGAGCGTCGCAAGCCCACCGCGCGTCGGACCGGGTGCAGGCGAGCAACTTTGCCGAAAGTCCGTCGCCGCGAAAGAGGACCCCTCGGGGAAGGGAGAGCTCGGCGTCCAAGAGCCAGGGAGGGCTGGCCCTAGAGGCTCGTGGGCTGACCATCGAGCAGCGTGCTGGTCTGCGCCGATCCATCTGCCGCTCGCCGAGCCGGGTGAGCGGCCAGCGAAGCGCGCATCGTCGCCAGCGCACTGTAGATGGACCGATCGGAGGTCTTCGGCGCGGACCGAGCACCGCGAAGTCGCCTCGACGAGCCGCTCTCCGGCGGAGAACGCTCGCTACGGCGTGTGGAGCGCCCAGCTCGTGCCGGCCTGGACGCGGCCGAGGCTGACGAGACGCATCAGAGCGCTCCGCGGCACAGACCGAGAGCCAGAGCCGGTTCCTCCAGCTCCCTCGATGCCAGAACCGGTTGCTGCCTCCGTAGACGAGCCAGGCGACGGTTCACTCGGTCATCGGCCCCCTCTCCTGGCAGGCGTGCGGGGAGCCGGCGGTCATTGCCTGGTGGCGCATGTCCACAATGACGGCGCGGTCGTCGTTGAACACGATCGTCAGCTCGCCTTGGGCTGGTGCCGCAACGAGGAAGGCCGGCAACGACTCGCCGGCGGACGCAGAACAGCCCCGTGAAACCACGGGGACAATACCCGTGGGAATCTCGTTGCTGGGTACGCCGACCGAGACACACCATGGTCACGTGGCAAGCATTTCCTCCGATCGCAAGACCGTGGCGGGAACCGGCGTGCGAAACCTCCGGGTCGCACTCGGCCTCATCTGGATCCTCGACGCGGCCCTGCAATTTCAGCCTTAGGCACCGCGTGGTAATAAACACTGCAATCTGATGGCTGGGCCGTAGCATGATGGGGTGGTCGACGTGGAGCCAGCCGCCCGCCGGTTCGCAGCGCTGTGCCCATATCTTGATGAACGGCAGCGCCGTCTGTTGTTGGCGGCCGAAGCGCGTGAGCTGGGTCGCGGCGGTGTGAGCGCGCTGGCGCTGGCCACGGGTTCGGCACGTTCGACGATCGAGCGAGGTGTGCGTGAGCTTGGCGGCGAGGTTGTTGGGACGGCGCTGCCGGTGGGCCGGTCGCGTCGGGCCGGGGCAGGCCGCAAGAAGGCGACGGTCGCTGACGCCGAGCTGGTCGCCGCCATCGACGCGCTGGTTGACCCGGACGCTCGTGGTGATCCGGAGTCGCCCCTGCGGTGGACGCTCAAGTCGACCCGGCAGCTCGCGGACGCGGTGAGCGCGGCCGGCCATCCGGTGAGCTCGCGCACCGTCGCCCACATTCTGGAGACCGACCTGCGGTTCAGCCTGCAGGCGAATCGCAAGAGCGTCGAGGGCCGTCAGCACCCTGACCGGGACGCCCAGTTCCGCTATCTGAACGAGCAGATCCGCCGGCACGCCCGCCGCCATGAACCGGTGGTCTCGGTCGACGCGAAGAAGAAGGAGCTGGTCGGCTCCTACAAGAACAAGGGCCAGACCTGGCGGCCCGCCAAGGACCCGGAGAAGGTCAAGACGCACGACTTCATCGACCGGGAACTGGGCAAGGTGACCCCGTACGGGATCTACGACCTGGGCCGCAACCGCGGATGGGTGTCGGTCGGGATCGACCACGACACCGCCGCGTTCGCGGTGGCCGCGCTGCGCAGCTGGTGGGACAACGAGGGCGCGGCCGCGTACCCAACGGCCCGACGCCTGTTGATCTGCGCGGACGGGGGTGGCTCGAACAGCTACCGTAACCGGCTCTGGAAGATCGAGCTGGCCCGCCTCGCCGCCGACGCCGGCATCACGATCACGGTGTGCCACTTCCCGCCCGGCACCTCGAAGTTCAACAAGATCGAGCACCGGCTGTGGGCTCAGGTCACCAGCAACTGGCGAGGCCAACCGCTCATCAGCCGGGAGGTCGTGGTCAACCTGATCGGCGCCACCACCACCCGCACCGGGCTGAGCGTGCATGCCGAACTCGACGAAGGCACCTACCCCAAGGGCATCAAAGTCAGCGACTCGCAGATGGCTGCCATCGGCCCGCAACTTGAGCGCCACGACTTCCACGGCGACTGGAACTACACCCTGCGCCCTCCTCGCTCACGATGACACCGGCGTAACTACGCAGTTGTTATTTCTACGCGGCTGCTAATGGTCCACGGGCGCCTCCGGCCAG
>JAJZLV010000067.1 GCA_021803215.1 Actinomycetes bacterium
AGCTCCTCGTCCACGAGCGAGAGGATCTCCTCGGTGGAGCGCTGGCCGGGATGCATGGCGACCACCTGGAACAGGACCGGCTCGCGCATGATGAAATTGTCGATCCCGAAGATGCCGAGCTCGCAGCTGAGGTCGGTCACGACCCGCTCGGCGTGCACCAGCCGACGGCGGAGCCGGCTCGCCTCTCCCCCCGCCAGCACGCCGGCGAGCACGCTGTAGGCGAGGTGGTCCTCGAGTCGCCCTATCGGGTCGGGCGTCCGGTAGCCCGCCACGAAGGCCGGCTGGGGAGCCCGCGGGTCGTGCATCACCCGGCGGCGGTCGCCGGAGAGCGGCGGCTCGGGCCACGGACCGTGCTCGGGCAGCGGCCTGCTCTCGATAGGTCCGAAGTAGCGCTCGGCCAGGCTGGCCACCTCGTGGGGGTCGCAATCGCCCGCCACCGCCAAGACGGCGTTGGAAGGGGCGTAGTAGGCCTCGTAGAACGAGAGGGCGTCCTCGACGCTCGCCTGCTCGAGCTCTGCGAAGTCGCCGTAGCCGTTGTGCGCGTTCGGGTAGGAGTCAAAGGCGATCTCGGGTAGGACGATCCAGGGAAATCCGCCGTAGGGCTGGTTGAGGACGTTGACGTTTATCTCTTCCTTGACGACGGCCACCTGGTTGGCGAGGTTCTCCTCGGTGACGGCCAGAGCCGACATCCGGTCGGCTTCGAGCCAGAGGGCGAGGTCGAGCCCGCCGGCCGGGAGCGCCTCGTAGTAGGCCGTGAGATCCGCCCTCGTATGGCCGTTGAACGACCCGCCCGCCCCTTCGACGAGCGCCATGTGCTCGACCTTGCCGACGTGAGTCGATCCCTGGAACATGAGATGCTCGAACAGGTGGGCGAAGCCTGTCCGGCCCTCCGGCTCGGAACGCCAGCCGACGTCGTAGACGACGGCCACCCCGACCAGCTGGGTCGAGCGGTCGGGGGCGACTACGACTCGTAAGCCGTTCGCCAGCGCGAAGCGTTCCAGCTCTTGGGTTCGTTGCTTGGGCACCGTCGCAACATAACGTCAGCGAACGCCCGCCGGTCGGAACTGCAGGCTGATGCGGGGGCCCACCCGCCGGGTGGTCTTCGGGACGGCGTGCTCGAAGGTCCGCTGGCAGCTACCGCCCATGACCAGCAGGTCACCCGGCCCGAGCGCCAAGCAAAGGCTGGCGCCCCCGCCCCTCGGTCGGAGCATGAACCGCCGGGTGGCCCCGAGCGAGCAGATGGCGACGAGCGTGTCCTCGACCGCCCCGCGCCCGAGGGTGTCGCCGTGCCAGGCTACCGAGTCCCGACCGTCGCGGTAAAGACAGAGACCGGCGGTGGCGAGCGGCTCGCCGAGCTCGGCTTGGTAATGGGCCTCGATCACCCGCCGGGCCTCCTCGAGCCGGCCGTCGGGCAGCTCCCGTCCCTCTTCGTAGAAGCTGACGAGGCGCGGGACGGCCACCACCCGGTCGTACATCCTGCGGCGTTCCTCCCGCCAGCAGACAGAGTGGACGAGCGACGAGAAGAGCTCGCTGGCTCCCGCCAGAAAGCCGGGGCGGAGATCCACGAAGGCCCCGCGGCCCAACTCGCGGCGAAAGACGCTCCCCTCGAGCGGCCGCGGACCGGGCGGGTCGCCCAGCTCGAGCAGCGACGGCTGGATGCAGCTCATCCGGCCAGCCTAGCCGCCAGCCGAACGTCTGTTCGTCTAGCTCAGCCGGTGACGAAGGCCGCCAGGTCGGCTGACTGGCGAAGACGACTCTCGGCGTGAACGTACATCATGTGGCCGGCCTCGAAGTAGGAGAACTCGATCCTTCCTCGCGCCTCGTCTGGGATCCGCAGGTGGTTGAAGGTGTGCTCGGCGGCGAAGTAGGGGGTCGCCCCGTCGAAGTAGCCGGCGGCGACGTGCACCCTCATATGGGGGTTCTGGCGCATGGCGGCAGCCAGCCTGTCGGCGACGTTCACGTGCCTGTTCTCGAACTCCTTGTAGGACCAGGGCCTCACCCGACTCGTCAGGATCTCGTAGGGAAGGTCGCTCTCGTAGCCGAGCTCCACCCTGACGTAGTGGTTGAAGGCGGCCGAGTACGGGCCGTGGATCGCCGAGTAGCTGGGATCGGCCGTCGGCCGTTCGCCGACCGCCTGCGACTCGTAACCGACGAAGCGGCCGTCCAGCCGGCCGATCACCTCGCCCCGGGCCCGAAGCAGCTGGCGAAAGTAGCGGTGGGACTCGATGCGAAGCTCCGAAGCCTCGACGTACGAAGGTTCGAGACCCGTCAGCTCGGCGGTCTTGGCCACCACCCGGTCTCTCTCCTGGCGCGAGAGCCGCCCGCCGAGCAAAAGGGCGCGGGCGTAGTCGCCGAGGGCGAAGGCCTCGGCTTCGGCCCTCACCTCCTCGAGGCTGCGGCCCGGGTGAAAGCCGTGATAGTGGGCCAAGCAGGCGAAGGTCGGGAGCCCGAGGACGAAGGCGAGGTCGTTGTTCTCCTGCTCGTCCGAGCCGGTGGTGAAGTCGAGGACGCTCGAGATCAGCATGACCCCGTTCAACGAGAAGCCGTAGCGGGTGAAGAGGTGGTCGGCGAGAGCCGCCGCCCGGGTCGTGCCGTAGGACTCGCCGATCAGGTACTTGGGCGAGAGCCAGCGGCCGTGCCTCGAGGTCCAGAGCCTGATCACCTCGCCGACCGACTCCAGGTCGCGCAGGTAGCCGTGGTACTCCTCCGCCTTGTCACCCTCTGCCACCCGCGAGTAACCGGTCGAGACGGGGTCGATGAAGACGAGGTCCGACCGGGTGAGCAGCGACTCGGGGTTGTCCTCCAGGTCGTAGGGCGGTGGGAGCAGGGCACCGGCGTCCCCCATGAGGACCCGGCGGGGGCCCAGCAGCCCCATGTGGAGCCAGACGCTCGAAGAGCCCGGGCCGCCGTTGAAGGCAAAGGTGACCGGCCTCGTGCGGGGCTGGTCCTTTGCGACGTAGGAGGTGACGAAGATCTCAGCCTTCGGACGAAGGCCCCGGAAGACGCCCTCCTCGGTGATCTCCTCCCTGAGGACGACCCGGCCGGCCTCGGCCAGGTAGCCGAGCGGCCCGGTGGCGGTCGATAGCTCGTGCTCGCTCACGACAACGTCGTCGCTCGGAGGTGCCGCGGTGGCTAGTTGTTCGTTCTCCCTCGCGTCTTGGCTCATGGCGTGAGACCGTACCGAAGAACCGGCCTGCGGTCGGAGAGCTCCTCGAGAGGCGTTCGGCCCTACCGGTCGGCCGGCGGGCGACGATCTCATCACCGCGACCCGCTCGGCGACCGGTCGGGCCGGACCTCTCCGGTCTCGAGGCCGGACAGCCAGTGGCCGTCTACGGCCCCTGGGCCCGCGGACGCTGCAGCCGCTGTCTCGCCGGGCTCGAGAGCTACTGCGACGACGAGAAGGCCGCCCCGCTCCCGCCGAGAGGCGGCGGGCTCGGCCTCGACAGCTAGATGGCCGAGCTCATGCTCGTCCCGGCCGCCGAGCGCCACCGCGTGGCGCTCCGACGACCTCGATCCGATGCTGGCGGCTCCCCTCACCGACGCCGTCCTCAGCTCTTACCACGCCATCAAGAGGTCGTGGCCGAAGCTGGGGCCCGGCAGCATCGTCCTCGGCATCGGGGCAGGGGCTCTGTCGATCAGGTCGACAGAGCCTTACCCAGCCCCAACAAGGCGGTGGCCTGATGCTTACGCGTCAGTCCGAGGCATCAGCACGGCCTCAAGTTCATGGGCCGCCGATGGAGCGTGCAACTACTGCACACTCACCGGGAACGGCCGCGGGCGCCTGGCGGTCCAGATCCTGGAGGCGACCACGGCAGCGGAGGCGACAGCGGTCGACCACCGACCGGAGGCACTCCATCTGGCGCTCCAGTCGGGGGCCGAGGTGGCCCTCTCCCCCGGTGAGGAGGCGGCCTCATCCATCGCTGACGCCGCCCGCGGGCAGAGCTCCGACGTCGTGCTCGACTTCGTCGGCTCCTACCCGAGCCCTCGAACGAGGCTCCGGGGCGCGCCGGGGCACCGATCTCGCCATCGTCGGGCTGGCAGGCGGGAGCCTCGCCTGCTCCTTTTTCGGGCTGCCCTACGAGCTGTCGGTGCAGTGCACCTACTGGCTCGAGCCCTGAGCTCGTCGAGGTCCTGCAGCTCGGTGCCCGTGACCTGGTGCGGGCCGAGGTGGCGACCTTCCTCCTGGAGGAGGCCCTCGAGGCCCACCGCTCCCTCGACTACGGCAGGCTCACCGGGCGAGCAGTCGTCCTACCGCAGGAGCCAGGCCAGGTCAACAGCTCAACAGATAGCCTGCGCCCCATGGACTCTGCAGCTTGGAACGAGCGCTACAGCGGCCAAGAGCTCCTCTGGTCACGTGAGCCGAACCGGTTCGTCGCCGAGGTGGCCGGCGCCCTCCCGGCCGGCCGGGCGGCCGATCTCGCCTGTGGCGAGGGGCGCAACGCCATCTGGCTCGCTGCCCGGGGTTGGAAAGTGGTCGGAGTCGACTTCTCCGCCGCAGCCTTGGAGAGGGCCCGGCTCCTCGCGGCGCAGGCCGGGGTCGAGGTCGAGTGGATAGAGGCCAACCTCACTAGCTACGAGCAGGTGCCTTCGAGTCTCGACCTCGTCATCTTCTCCTACCTCCACCTGCCGGCCGATTCGATGAGAGCGATCCTTGTCCGGGCCTGCTCCTGGCTGGCGCCGGGCGGCCTCCTCATGCTCATCGGCCATGCCCGGCGCAACATCGAGCAAGGCGTCGGCGGCCCCCAGGAGCCCTCGCTCCTCTACGAGCCGGACGAGGTCGTCTCCTGGCTCGATGGCCTCGAGGTCGAACGGGCCGAGAACGTCTTCCGGGAGGTCGGGACGGACGAAGGCACCCGCCGGGCTATCGACACCCTCGTCACCGCCAAGCGGTCCGCCTGAGGCGGCAGCCGTGAGGCGAGCCGGGACGGCGAGGCCGGGGGGCTGACCTGCGGAAGGGCCGCCCCGAGCGGGTGCGCGTCACCGTTCCTGCCCAGCTAGTGGCGGGGCAGGAACGGTCTCCCAGTGGCTCGCGACCGACGTCGAGGAGAGGTCGGTCGCCGCCCTGATGCTGTCCACCGGGCACTCCTCCGCCCTGGTGAGGACAGAGCGACGGGGCCGATAGGCCGAAATCTACTCCCAAGTCACGGCCTCCCGACAGCCAGGAGCCTGGCACCCGCCGACCACCTCTCCTCCGCCAGGGCCCCCGACGGCCAGGAGCCTGGCGGCCGTTCGCAGCCCTCCTCTGGTCTCGCCCCGAGCGCGCAAAGGGGGCCTCGGCCAGCTCGGCGGCCGCTGGCATCGCGAAGCGGCCCGCCCCTTTGCCAACTCCTGCCGGCCTGACTCGCCCTCCGGGCCCGACCGGGTGGCATCTGTAGCTCAAGAGCGACGGAGGCACGGCGGCCGCGATCGAAAGACGCCCGCGGGCAAGCCGTCGTCGATCGGCTCTTCTCGCCGGGCCGGGCCGGCTCCATCGCCCACGCAGGCGGGGCCGGGCGCAGGCCCCGAGAGGCCGAGGTGGCGAGGCGGCCGCTCAAGCGAGACGGAGGGCGCGGCTGGCCGAGCGGGAGGCCGCCACCCCCGATCGCGAGACGCTGGACGCTAGAGCCGAACGATCTCGCCGACCAGGAGCTCGAGCTCCTCCTCGGTGTTGAAGGCGTGCGGTGAGGCCCGCACGACGCTCTCGAGACCACGGCCCGGCAGGTCGATGCGGTTGAAGGTGGCGTCGCTCGCGACGACGTTTATGCCGGCTCCTGCGAGCCGCTCCACCACCTGACGGGCCGGATGGCTCGGGACGGTGAAAGAGATGATGCCGCAGCGCTCCGCCCCGCCGTCGTGCACGGTGGCCCCGACCGCGCCCAGCCGCTCCCGGAGCGATTCAGAGAGAGCCTTTATCCGCTTCGAGATCGCCTCGACCCCCGTCTCGAGGGCGTAGTCGATCGCCGTTCCGAGGCCGATGCGGCAGGCGAAGGAGCTCTCGAAGACCTCGAAGCGGGTGGCGCGCTCTTTCGGCTTCCACTCGGTCGGGCTGAGCCAGTCACCCGAGGTGGCATCGACTCCGATGGGGACCATCTGCTCAGACCACTCCGGCGCCACGTAGAGCCAGCCTGTGCCCCGCGGGCCACGGAGGAACTTCCGCCCGGTCCCGGTGGCGACGGCGCAGCCGATGGCCGTGACGTCGAGCGGCATCTGGCCGGCCGACTGGCAGGCGTCGAGGAACAACGGCACCCTCGCCCCGGCCGCCAGCGCGCCGACGGCCGCCACCGGGTTTACGAGACCCCGATGGGTGGCGACATGGGTGGCGACTACGAGCCGGGCCGGGCGCTCGAGCCCTCTCGCCAGCTGCTCGAGGTCGATCGAGCCGTCCGGCGTCGAGTCCATCACCTCGATCTCTATCCCGAAGCGCTCTCTCGCCTGCAGGAGGGAGAGGTAGTGGCTCCCGTAGGCGATGCGGTCGACCAGGACCCTTCCTCCGTGGTCGAAAAAGCCAGCCAGGGCAAGCCCCCAGAAGGCCTTCGCGAAAGACGCGGTGTCGCTCTCGGTCAGCATGACGTCAAACGGCTCGGCTCCCACCAGCCGGGCGAGCGAGCTGCGGGCGGCTTCGATCTTGTCGAGGGCGGCCGCCTTGGCCTCGTAGCCACCGATGGCGGCCTCGAGGCGGAGATGCTCGATGACCGCCTCGAGCACCGGGGTCGGCATCAGCGAGGCGCCGGCGTTGTTCAGGTGGACGACCTTGTCGCATCCTGGGGTGTCGGCTCTGAGGCTCTCGACGTCGATCGGCATCTCTCCTTTCTATCGGTCGGTCGCCTCCCGCCAAAGGGCCGAAAGTCCCTCCCCGGCGGCTCGCCAGAGGGCCACAATGACCGGGTGCACCCGATTGCTCGGCCGGGCATCGCACCGGCTCGGCCGAGTATCGGGTCACAAGACAAGACGGTGCGGCTTCGAAGGTGCGTCGAGGAAGTCCGCCTGGGACGAGGACGCGGACGGGGCCGGTTTCGCCGCCGCCGAGAGAGCTCCGCACGCCGAGCCTCGCCGCCGGGCCGACGGGAGGAGTAGACGGTGCCGATCAACGTCGAGGAGGTGGCCGGGCTCGAGCCGGCTTTGAACGAGATACGCCGGCGGACCGCCGAGCTCGTCAACGAGGAGATCCTGCCGGTCGAGGACGAGCTCGGCTGGATGCTGCGCGGCTACGCCGCCGACGCCGCGGAGAAAGAGCGGCACCGGCGCCGGGCCATAGCCTTGAAAGAGGAGATCAAGGCCAAGGTGGCGGATGCCGGGCTATGGGCGCCCCATCTCCCGACCGAGTACGGCGGGATGGGGCTCGACTTCCTCTCGCTCGCCTACATGCACGAGGTGCTTGCCTACGCCACCGGAGCGAGCGAGCTCTTCGGGGTGGCCGCCCCGAACGCCGGCAACGCCTCGGTCCTCGCCAAGTACGGCACGCCGGAGCAAAAGGAGCGCTTCCTCATCCCCTTGGTCGAGGGGGAGATGGAGTCGGGCTTCTCGATGACCGAGCCCGAGACGGCCGGCTCCGATCCGCGCTCTTTGAAGGCCGAGGCTCTCCGCCAGGGCGACGAGTGGGTGATCAACGGCCACAAGTGGTTCACCTCGAACGGCATCGCGGCCGACTTCTTCATCGTCATGTGCCGGGGGAACGACCCGAGCGGGGAGCTCGGTCCTGCCGGCCAGATGGTGCAGATCATCGTTCCGACGGCCACGAAGGGCGTGAAGATCCTCCGGGGAGTCGGCATCTTCGGCCACGAGCACTCCGATCACTGCGAGGTGCTCTACGAGAACGTCCGGGTGCCCGTGGAGAACACCCTCGGGCTCGTGGGCCAGGGCCACCAGGCCGCCCAGGACCGCCTGGGAGCCGGGCGGGTCTATCACTGCATGAACAGCGTCGGCCAGATGTGGCGGGCCTTCGACCTGATGGTGGAGAGGGCGCTCACCCGTGAGGTGCACGGTGGGCTGCTGAAGGACAAGCAGTTCATCCAGGGCTTCATCGCCGACAGCTACATGGACCTGCAGTCGGCCCGGCTGATGACGGTGGCGGCGGCCGAGAAGGTGGCCCGGGGCGACCCAGAGGCCCGCACCGCCATCTCAGCCATAAAGGTCTTCGTGCCGGCGGCCTTCGCCCGGGTCGTCGACCGGGCGATACAGGTCTGGGGAGGGGCGGGGGTTACAAACGACCTCCCGCTCTCGAGGATGTTCCTCACCGCGCGGGTGCTGAGGATCGCAGACGGACCCGACGAGGTGCACCGCATCCTCGTCGCCAAGAACCTCATCCACCGTTACGAGTCGGACAGGCCGCTCGACTTCGCCTCTTGAGAGGGCCGGCCGGCAGCTGCCGGCGGGAGGGTGATCGTGACCGTCGTGCCCTCCCCCGGCAGCGAGGCGAGGCTGATGCTCCCGCCGTGCTGCTCGACGATCGCCCGCACGATGCTCAGCCCGAGACCGGTTCCCGGTATCGCCTGGTCGACGGCGTTCGAGGCCCGAAAAAAGCGCGTGAAGAGCTCTGCCTGCTCGTCCTTTGCGATGCCGATGCCGGTGTCGCTCACCACTATCACGATCGAGCCCGTCTCCGGACGGGCCGCGAGGCGGACCCGGCCGCCTCGCGGAGTGAACTTGACCGCGTTCGACAGGAGGTTGTCGATGACCCGGTCGAACTGGACCGGATCGGCCTCGACGACGAGCGGGCCGGTGCTCACGTCGACGTCGCAGAGGAGGCTCACGCCCTTGTCGGCGGCCTGGGGAGCCATCGAGACGACGGCGTTCCGAAGCGCCGGCGCCAGATCGACCGGCGTGAGGGTGGTGCGAAAGGAGCCCACCTCGATCCGAGAGAGGGTGAGCAGGTCCTCGATCAGCCCGCGCAGGCGGGCGACGTTACGCCCGACGATCGAGAGCATCTTCTCCTGCTCGCCGGTGACGGGCCCGGCGTCGCCGTCGGTGAGCAGCTCCACGTAGCCGTTGATGCTGGTGAGCGGGGTCCGCAGCTCATGTGAGACCGTCGAGAGGAAGTCGGACTTCGCCCGGTCGAGCTCCTTCAGCTCGGCCACGATGCGGCGCTCGCTCTCGTAGAGCTGGGCGTGGCTGAGCGCCCGGGCGAGGTCGTCCGCCGCGGTCTCGAGGATGTCGAGCTCGTCTTCTGACCACAGTCGGGGCTTGGCCGTCGAGACCGCCAGGGCCCCGAGCATCGAGTCCTCGGTCTCGAGCGGGTAGATGACGCAGGCCCCGACATGGTTGCGCCGGAACCACTCCTGCAGCGTCTCGTCTCTGAGAGGCTCGTTGTCGAGGTCATTCGAGACGATCGCCCGGCGACCGCTCCGGTCGGCCTCGAACGCATCGGCCCCGTAGGCGGCCGGGCCGGCGAGCTCGCTCGTGAGCGGAGGGGCGCTCGGGTCGTCCCAGTGGGCGGCCGGCGGGCCGATGGTGCCGTCCTTCTCCGCCAGCCGGATCACGACCCGGTCGAGCGAGAGCGCCGTCCCGACGTCGCGGACCGAATCGGTGAGGAGCGCCTGCAGCTCGAGCCGGTCTCGCAGCCGCCGGCTCAAGGTGAGCGAGAGGTTGCGGAGCCGCTCTCTTCGCGCCCGGGCCGCCTCGAGCCCGGAGATGTCTTCCGCCAGGGCGTTGATCGTCCGGGCGACCTCTCGGGTCTCGACCGGTCCATGCTCGGTGTCCACCCGGCGCCAGCGCTCGCCTCGCCGGTAGCCGGCCAGGCTCTCGGCGAGCGACTCGAGAGGCACTACGAGAAGACGTCGCAGGTTGAGACCCCTGTAGAGCACCATCCCGATGATGAGAAGGGTCGTGAGCACCAAGAGGAGCACCTTCACGAACGTCCCCGTCGTGACGGCCTGTCCTGCCAGGCGGGCCCGCTCGTCCACGTAGCCGGCCACGGCCCCGTTGGCCCGTCGCACCTCGTCGAAGAGCCGCTTTCCGAACGACTCGAGGCTGTGGCCCAACCTGGGCGGCGTGCCGTTGACGATCGGCTCGGCGAACGCGCTCACCCACCTGCGAGCGGCGGACCGCTCGGAGAGGACCAGCCGGGTCGCCCTCTCGTCACCTCTGGCGAGCCGGAGGGCGCGGGCGGTCTCGACCGGCCAGACAGAGAGACCTTGGCGATAGGGCTGCAGGAAGGCGGTCCGCCCGGTCAGCTGATAGCCGCGCACGCCCGTCTCGGCGTTGGTGAGGGCCTGCAGCACCGTGGCATTGGCCGACTTCAAGGGCTCGAGCGAGTGGAGCACCGTGTCGACCGCGCCGTCGGTCACCACCGTTATGGCGATGTTCGCCCCCATCGCCAAGCCAACCACGACGAGAACCCAGACGAGCATGGAGCGGATCGACGAACGGATGCTGGGACCCTCGGAAAGGCGCCGCCGGCGCCGGCCGGTCACCTGGCCGGCTCCGCCCTCGTCGGCTCAGGGCCGAAGCCGCTCCGCGTCATCTCGCCCCAGACCGCCTGCTGGCGACGGAGGGCGGCGAAGATGCCCTGCAGCCCCCAGAGGGCGGAGAGCTGGCGATACCAGAAGTTCTCGATTAGAGCGGCCACCCCGGCGGCCCGGAGGTCTCGCCAGTCCGGGTAGCGGTGGAACGAGAGCTCCTCGATGGCGAGCGAGGCGAGGCTGAGCGCCAGGCCATAGCCGAAGGCCGCCACGGCGAAGAGCACCGCGAAGTAGACGTTCACCACCCCGAAGGCGAGCCCGAGCACTACGAGCGGGAGGCCGAGCACCTCGATGAAAGGCGCGGCGAGCTCGAAGAGGAGGAACCAGGGAAACGCGAGGAGGCCGATCCTGCCGTAGCGGGGGTTGAAGAGCATCACCCGGTGGCGCCAGAGCACCTCGAGAAGGCCTCTCGCCCAGCGGCGTCGCTGCCGCGCCAGCACCTTCAAGGTGGCAGGCACCTCCGTCCAGGAGACGGGCTCCGAGACGAAGACGATGCGGTAGGAGCGCTTGTTGTCCCGCAGGTAGCGATGGAGCCTGCTCACGAGCTCGGCATCCTCTCCGATGCAGCTGGGGTCGAGACCACCCACCTCGAGCATCACCTCCCGGCGGAACATCCCGAAGGCGCCCGAGATGATGAGGAGCGACCCGATCTTCGACCAGCCGGTCCGGCCGAGGAGGAAGGCCCGCAGGTACTCGACGACCTGGATCCGTGCGATCCAGCCCCGCGGCATCCCTACCCGGACGACTCGGCCGTCTACGACGGCACAGCCGTTCACCGCCCGGATGACGCCCCCCGTCGCCACCACCCGCTCGGGGTCGTCGACAAAGGGCTTGACGACGTTCAAGAGAGCTTCCGAGTCGAGGATCGAGTCGGCGTCGACGAAGCAGACGAGATCCATGGTGGCGAGGTTGACCCCCACATTGAGGCTGTCGGCCCGACCGGAGTTGTCCTTCAGCACCACGACGAGCGGGCCACCGCCCCGCGGCACGAAGACGGCCTTCGGAGCCTCCCGGGTGGGGATGTCGGACGGGATCAGGCGGGGCACCTCGACGAGGCCGAAGGCCTCTTCGAGGACGCCGAAGGTGTTGTCCTTCGAGCCGTCGAGCACTACGACCACCTCGAGGCGGGGATAGCGGAGCGAGAGCATCGCCTGCACGGCCGGGACGATCACCGCCTCTTCGTTGTAGGCGGGCATGATCACCGTCACGCCAGGAGTGAAGGGATTGACGAGGTCGTCCTCGCGTCCGGCGTAGGAGGCCGTCTCGGCCCGGCGGTAGAACTCCGCGGCCGCCAGCAAGATGAGGGCGGCATAGCTCGTGTTGATGGCGAGGAAGTAGAAGAGCACCGCCCAGTCTGACCAGTTCAAGATGTCGACCACCACCGGTTTCATCTCACCTCCCGCCGGCCGCCACGAGGGCGAGGGCGCCGCTGGCCTGGGCGGCCGCTCGCGCCTTCTCCTCGTCGTCCAGGTCCGCCGAGAGCACCCGCTCCAGAGCCGCCCGCCCGAGCGGGCCGAGCGATGCGAGGCTGACCGCCGCCTTGGCGCCGACCCGGATGTCCCCGTCCCCGGTCAGCGACCCGAGCACCGACACCGCCTCGGGGGTGGCGACGCCGCTCAGCGCCTCCACCGCCGCCTCCCGCAGCCGCGAAGGGTTCTTGCGCCCGGCCGCTCCCGCCAGAGGCCCGAGCCACTCCGGAAGACCGAAACGGCCGAGCGCCTCGACGGCCCCTACCCGGACCGAGAGCGCGGGATCGTCGCTCGCCAGGCCGGCTAGCTGCTCCGCGGCCGAGAGCGCCCCGAGACGGCCGAGGAGATCGGCTGCGAGGGAGCGCCGGCGCCAGTCGGGCGACGAGAGCGCCCTCGTCAGCTCGGGGACGGCCCGATGGCCGATGCGCAAGAGGGCGTGGCCGAGGACGCCCCGCGGGATGGGAGAGCGTTCGCCGGCAGCTGCGATCAGCCCGGCTGAGGCGTCGGCGCTTCTCAGCTGACCGAGCGCCCTGGCAGCCACCAGTCGGACATCGTGCCTCTTGTCCTCGAGGAGCCGGAGGAGACGGGGCGCCAGCTCCTCGTGGCCGAGCGAGCCGATCATCTCGGCGGCTCGGGCCCGCCTGGTGGCCCGCCTGGCGAAGAGGTCGCCGTAGGCCCGGGCGGTCGATCCGTGGGCGTCCAGCAAAGAGGCGATCTGCTGCTTCGAGCTTCCGCGGAGCTTTCCGAGCAGCCCGGCCGCCGCCGGCACCAGGGCCTCCCAGTCATCCGGCCCGAGGCTCTGCAGTCGGCGCAGGCTCCCGGCTTGGGGATCGTCTTCGGAGGCGACCTCGAGCAAGAGGGGGCGAAGCGGAGCGAGGCGTCTCGCGGCGGTCCGCTCCCTTTTCAGGCGGAGCGCCCGCGAGGCCACCACGAGAGTGGTGAACGAAATGAGGAGGAAGCCATCGACCCCGATCGCCGCCCAGATGACGGCCAGGGGGACCTTCACCGCCGAGCTCGTGCCAGCAGCGCCTCGACCCGGCTCACCAGCTCCCGCGGGCTGAACGGCTTGACGACGTAGTCGTCGGCCCCGGCTGCGAAGCCGGCTTCGACGTCGCGCTCTTGGGCTCTCGCCGTGAGCAGGAGGACGAGCACCGAAGCGGTCTCGGGGTCGGCCCGAAGCGAGCGGCACAGGTCGATGCCGGACATGCCGGGCATGGTGACGTCGAGGATCGCCAGGTCCGGGCGCCGGCGCGCCACAGCCGCCAAAGCGCCGGCGCCGTCGGCCGCGCGGTCGACCTCGTAGCCCGCCTGGGCGAGCTTGAAGGCCACCAGATCCCGTATGTCGGCGTCGTCGTCAACCACAAGTACTGCTGTCACTACCGTTCCTTTGCGCTCGCGTCCTCCAGGAAAGGAGCCATCACCCGCGCCACGTCGGCTCGGTCGAAAGGCTTCGAGATGCAGCCGTCGAAGTGACGGCCGATCTCTTCTCTCTCGAGCACCGTGGCTGCGATGATCGGGGTGCGGGCGGTGCGAGGGGCGCTGCGGAGGGCGTCGTACAGCTCGCGACCGTCGAGACCGGGTAGGATTATGTCGGCGATGACCACGTCGGGCGGGTCCTGCTCGGCCCGCTCCATCGCCTCCTCGCCGCTGGCGGCGCGAGTCACGCGGGCGCCGAGCTTCGTGAGGTGCACCTCCAGCAGGGCCAGGACGTCTGCGTCATCCTCGACTACGAGCACATGGGCGCTGAGGGCGCTCGGAGAGTGCCCCTTACGCCTGAAGTCTTGTTCTGGCGGCACCTGATCGCCCTCCATCTCGAGATGCTAATCGGCCCTCGGCGGCTCACCGAGACCCGGCTCCGGCCGGCCCGAGCCGTGCGAGCAGATGCCGCCGGCTCTTCGTAGATTGGGAGGGTGAACGCGGAGCACGAGCCGACCTCGCGTCCGAGCCGGCGCATCGGACGAGACCAGGTCATCTGGGAGTTCGGGCCAGAGCTGAGCCCGGTGCTGGAGATCGAGCCGGGAGAGGTCGTCACATTCGAGACGAACGACTGCTTCACCGGCCAGATCAAAGACGAGTCGGATCTCGTCACCGAGGTGGACATGTCACGCATCAACAGCGCCACTGGCCCCGTTGCGCTGAAGGGGGCCGAGCCGGGCGACTCACTCGTAGCCGAGATCCTCGCGATACGGCCGGTCGAGTGGGGCGTCGCGACCCTCATCCCCGGATTCGGACAGCTGACCGAGAAGGTGCGCTCTCCCCTCACCAGGCGCTTCCAGGTGAGAGACGGCATGGTCCATCAGAACGAGCGGCTCTGCTTCCCGGCTCGCCCGATGCTCGGAGTCGTCGGGGTCGCCACGAGCGGGGAGGTTCTCACGAACGGTCTGGCAGGACGGCACGGGGGCAACCTCGACGACCACCTGCACGGAAGGGGCGCCAAGATCTTCTTTCCTGTCCGCCAGCCAGGCGGCCTGTTCGCGGTCGGTGACATGCATGCCTCGATGGGCGACGGCGAGATCTGCTTCACCGGAGTCGAGATTGCCGGCGAGGTGGACATCCGCTTCCAGCTCCTCAAGCACAAGCAGGCGACCTGGCCGGTGACCGAGCTGGCCGACCGGTGGGTGCCGCACGCCACGGCGGACGGCTATGAAGAGGCTCTGGCGCTCGTCTCGGAGGAGGCCGCCCGCTTGCTCGTGGACGAGCACGGCTTCTCCATCGAGGACGCCTTCATCTTCCTCTCCGTCGCCTGTGACGCCGGGGTGGCCCAAGCCTGCAGGCCGGCTCCGGGCTTTGGAGCCGTCGCCCGTTTCTCCATCCCGAAGCTCGCGGCCTGCCGGGCCCCCTTCTCCTCCTGACGGCGAGAGGGTCACGACCGTTCCTCCTCGCTGAGGCTGGCCTCTGGTTCCCGCCTCGTCCCGGCTGGCCGACGACCCGGCGACCGGAGCCGGAGAGCCCGCTCGGGGTCGGCGGGATCCATTCTTGTAGCCGCCCAGCCAGCCGACGACCTCTCCCCGCCGCTCCGGCCCTGTGGGAGCCACCCCGCCCGACCCCCGATCACGCGCCGGCAGCGCCGCCGCCCGGGCCGGACCGGACCGGGTGGCAACCGGCCCGCAACACCACCTCGCAGCCCGCCTGCTGGCAGGAGATCCCGATCCGGAGGCTCTGCCACTACATCTATTGAGTAGATCATCGTTGATACTGAGACTGGAGGTATGTTGATAGCGGGCCTAGGCTCTGGCTGTGCCCCTTCGAGTCCGCTTCGTCGAACCTCGCCCTGCCGGTCGCAACGTCTACGATCTCACCTCCCTCCCCCGCCTCGGCCTGCCCCTCATCGCCACCATCCTCGATCGCGCCGGTCACGACGTGGCCGTCTTCTGCGAGGTCCTCGATCCGGTCGATCTCGACGAGTGCCTGCAAGCCGACCTGGTGGGGATCTCGACCACCACGGCGACCTCTCCGGCCGCCTATCGCCTGGCTGACCTGCTCGGTGAGGCCGGCGTTCCGGTGGTCGTCGGCGGTCCTCATGTCACCTTCATGGCCGACGAGGCTCTCGAGCACGCCCCGTACGTGGTGCGGGGAGAAGGTGAGACGACGATCGCCGAGCTGGTGGCGGCTCTCGAGCACGGCCACGACCTGGCTTCGATAGAGGGCCTCTCCTACCGGGACGAGAGGGGGGATCGCCAGCACAACCCGGCCCGACGACGTTGCAGTCAGGAGCAGTTCCAGAACCTGCCCGCTCCGGAGCTGAGCTTCATCCGCGGCCACGAGAAGATGGGCGTGAGGCCGCTCATGACCCAGTGGGGCTGTCCGTTCGACTGCGAGTTCTGCTCGGTCACAGCCATGTTCTCCCGCTCGGTCCGCCACCGGCGAGCCGAGCAGGTCGTCTCCGAGCTGGCCGACCTCGAGGCCGAGCGGGTCTTCTTCTACGACGACAACTTCGTCGTCAACAAGGCGCGGACGACCGGCATCCTGCAGGCGATGGGGCAACGGGGAGTGACTCCGACCTGGTTCGCCCAGGTGCGGGCCGACAGCGCCCAGCTCTCGAAGAGCCGGCCCGAGCCGGACGAGGACTTCCTCTCCCTCATGTACCGCACCGGCTGCCGAATGGTCATGATCGGGATCGAGGCCGTGACGGAGCAAGGCCTCGGCGAGATCGGAAAGAAGATCTCGGTCTCGACGATCGAAGACGGGGTGAGGGCGTTCCAGCGCCACGGCATCGCGGTCCACGGCATGTTCGTGGCCGGCCTCGACAGCGACACCGCCGGCAGCGCCGAGACCACGGCCGACTTCGCCCGGCGCCTCGGCATCGACACCTTCCAGCTGATGATCGAGACCCCTTTGCCCGGGACCAAGCTCTGGGACCGGGTGACCGAGCAGAAGCGCCTCTTGAGCAGCGACTGGTCGCTCTTCGACGGGCACCATGTCGTCATGGAGCCGGCCCAGATGACCCCGCTCGAGCTGCAGCTGAGCGTCCTCCGGGCGATGAGGCGCTTCTACTCCTGGCCGCTCATAGTCCGCTCTGGTCTGGCCGGGCTGCTCCATCGCCTACCGGACCTGACCGACCTGGCCCGCCCGCGAGCTGTGAGGGTGCTGCCAGCCCTCCTGCGGGCCGCCTGGGCTCGCCAGTGGAGCGACCTCTCCCCCATGCTCGAGCTGGCACTGCCCACCCAGGCCCGCCAGCGTCTGGCGGAGTCGATGTGGATCCCGGCGCTTCGCTTCTACGCCCGGCGACAGCTCACCTCCTGGACGGAGGAGCCGAGCTCCAAGGATCACCTCGCCTTCCTGGGCGCCCTCTCCTGAGCCCGAGAAGGAGCTCTCTGGCGCAGCCCGCCGCGCCTCCAGCCTCCTCGGCCTGGGGTTGGCCCCGGAGGCACCCAGGCTCGATCAGAGCGCGTAGACGAAGAAGGCGACGACCACGACGACGAGGATGTAGAGCAGGTACTGGTTGACGTCACCGGACTGGATCGGCTGCGCCGCCCGGGCGATGGCACGAATCGCCCGGAGCACCGGTTCGTAGAGGTAGCGCTCGAAGAGCGGGACGACCGCCATCCGGTAGTGCACTGGCCCGGAACGTCCCGCCGGGTCGTCCGAGGCGCGCTCGACGGCGACATCGGGGCGATACAGCCGGTCGAAGGTTACCCGCACCGGATTGGCGTAGGTCGTCGCGGTGTACTGCATCCTCGACCGGAACTCGACGATGCCACCGTCCCAGACCGGAACCCTGGCACGTCCACCACGGGGTCGGGCGAGGAGGTAGATACCGATCGGCACGATGCTCACTCCGGCCAAGAACGCCGCTAGATAGGTCGGCGAAAAGGCCGAGAAGTCGGTATGAGCGGGGATGACGGTGAGGTTCCCGAGTACCAACACGGAACGCAGCTGTACTCCGGTGACGGCCTTCGCGACGCGGTCTAGGGCAAGGAGCACCGCGGGCGTCCCGAGAGCGAGGGCGACGCAGGCGGCCGCCAGGATCCCCGGGCCTAACAGCGGCTGTCCTCGCTCGCTGGCGCGCCCGGCAGTGTCGCTGCGCGCCATTCCGCAAAAGCCGATGCCAAAAGCCCGCGCGAACCCGAGGATCGCCAGGCCGCCGGTAAGCCCGAGCGCCGCCGCAGCCAGCACGATGAGCACGCCATCGACGTGGCTGTTGATGCGGAAGCCCTGGAAGAGGCCCTGGAAGACGAGCCACTCGCTCACGAAGCCGTTGAGCGGCGGGAGAGCCGCCAGGCTGAGCGTGCCGACGAGGGTGATCGCCGACGATGCCGGCATCGACCGGACCAGTCCGCCGAGCCGGTCGAGGTCGCGCGTCCCCGCCCCGTGTTCGACCACGCCCGCTTCGAGGAACAGCAGCGTCTTCGCGACGCCGTGATTCACGCTGTGGAGGAGGGCGACTATCAACAAGAACGCCCCAAGCCGCGACTGACCCGCGGCGGCGAAGGTCATGCCGGCGCCGGAAGCGGTGAGGATGATGCCCACGTTCTCGACGCTCGAGTAGGCCAGGAAGCGCTTCAGGTCGCGTTCCATGAGCGCATAGAGAATGCCGACGACCGCGCTCACGGCTCCGAGCGCCATGAGCGAGAGTCCCCACCAGACCGGTCCGGTGCCGAGCAAGACGTAGCTGAAGAGCACGATGCCGTAGACGCCGAGCTTGATGACGAGACCCGAGAGGAACGCCGAGCCGTCGGCCGGTGCGACGGGGTGCGCGGCCGGCAGCCAGATGTGCAGCGGGACAAGCCCGGCCTTGAACCCGAAGCCGAGCACTGCAAGGACAAAGGCGGCGCTTCGCCAAGCGAGCGGGACGCCTGCGACACGAGCCGCGATCGTCTGGAGGTCGAGGCTGTGGCACTGGGTGGCGAGGATCACGAACGCCGCGACAATGAGCACGAAGCCCACCTCTCCAAGGGCGAGGAAGAGGTAGGCCGCCCGGCCGACGCCCTCCTCGCTCCGGTGGCGCAGCACGAGGAGACCGCAGGTGAGCGTCATCGACTCCCAGGAGACGAGGAAGGTCGTCACGTCCGCTGCGAGCAGCACCGCCAGAGAGGCGAGCGCCGCGAGGTTGAAGACGCAGAGGTAAGCGGCGGTCCCGCTCGAAGCCTGGTGGTAGCGGGGAGCGTAGAAGGCAACGGCAAGCATCACGAGGCCGAGCAAGACAATGAACGCCGCCGCCAGAGGAGTCGCCCGGAGCGAGAGCCCGCCGACGAGATCCGCCCTAACCGTGACGAGCGCCGTCCCGTGTCCCGCCAGACAGAGCCCCACCCCAGCGACCAGTGCGCAGGCGCCTCCCACGCCCGATGCCCAGGCGGACAGGAGGAGCAGGGCACGACCCCGCGCCCCAAGAGCGAGGCTGGCAGCCCCGAGCCATGCCACGCCCGCAGCGGTCAGCAGGCCGGTCGTCACGGGCCCGGCTCCTCGATGACGAATCGCAGGTCACCCACCCGCTCCGCAAGACGCCCGACCGCGACGAGGAGACCATGCAGCAGTGCGAGGGGGTTCGGTGGGCAACCGGGCACGACTACGTCGACGGGGAGCACCTGGTCGAGCCTCCCGTGGATGAGGTCATCCTCCGCGTAGACGCCGCCGAGAGGGCAGGCGCCGATCGCCACGACGATCTTCGGATCGGGCATCGCGACGTACGTCTTCAGCAGCGCCGTGTCCATGGCGCGGACCGCGGGTCCCGTGACAAGGAGCATGTCGGCATGGCGGGGTGCCGGCGTGAAGAACAGGCCGAGCCGGTGGAGGTCGTAGTGCGGTGCGAGGAGCAGTCGGAGCTCTGACTCACAGACCGCGCACGACCCCGTGTCGACGGTGCGGACGTGCAGGCTTCGCCCGAACAGTTTGCGGACAGCCGACGCGAGCTGGCGGGCAGCCGCCTGCTCCTGCAGGGCATCGCCCGCGACAGTCATCGACGCACCGCTGCGATCGGGATGCCTTTCACGAGTCGCGAGGGCTCCCGGGTCGCGAGCTCGAAGACTCCGCTCGGCCGTACAGCTTCCGGCGCGACTCGGGCGCACTCGCCGCAGGTCGTGCACCGCCCGAGATCGAAAAGCAGGAGTGCTCCCTCCCGCCAGAGCGCCCGGCTCGGGCAGGCCGACTCGAGTGCCTCGGCGAGCTGCGGCGTGAGCAAGCCCGGGCGAAATGCTGGCGGCGTCGGGAAGGTGCTCCCGACCGGTTCGGGGGCCTTCGGGTAGCGGGTCGTCACAACGCCCCGACGGACGCCGCGCGCGAACCAGAAAGCCATCAGCGAGCGAACCCCGCGACGGTGAGCCAGAAGCTCGCTTCGATGATCGGGACGTCGGTGAAGACGTTGCGCGAGCGAGCGGCGTCGTCGAAGGCACGCCAGTTGCGGACCGACGCCGGACGAAGCCGTACCCGCGAGAGCTCATTGTCGTCGACGAGGATCGAGACGAGAGACTCGCCGCGCGACGACTCAGACCAGCCCAGCGCGCTCGCCGACCTGGGCAGGTGGACCGGGCGGGAGGACGCCTGTGCCCGGAGGCCGGCCCGACAGAACTCCCCGATCAGTCGAGCGGACTCCGCCGCCTCGGTGGCAACCACCTCGAGGCGAGAGAGGACGTCGCCACTCGCTCGAGTCGCGACCTCAACCCTCTCGTCGAGGTACGGACCGAAGGGGTGGTCACGACGGGCGTCGCGGTTCTGACCGGACCCCCGGGCGACTGGGCCGACCACCGCCAGGCGTTGGGCGACCTCCGGGCTGACGATGCCGCAGGCCTCCAGGCGGTCCATGAACGAGTTCGTCGATTGCAGCGCCTCGATCTCGCGACGCAAGCCGTCGACCGCAGAGCCGAGCAGCTCCCGTAGCGCGCCCGCCTCCGGGGCACGGTGCACCCCGCCGAGCGCCAGAACGCCGAACAGGTACCGATGCCCGAAGACCACGGAGTTCAGCCGGAGCAGCTGCTCAAGCACGATCTCCGCCTGGGCTTGCCCGACAGATAGACCAGTCGCCTGCGCGAGCGCAGCGACGGCGGCCGCGTGGTTGTACAGGCGCTCGAGCTCGAGCGCGATGCCGCGGACTCGCTCTATCGGGGGCGGGACCTGCACGCCCGCGCAGCCCTCGAGCGCCCGGCAGAACGCCCACCCGTTGCCTACCGCGGAGAGGCCCTCCATCCGCTCCACGAAAAAGAGCGCCCTCTCCGGCGGGAGGCCCTGCAGGCGTCGCTCCAGGCCACGGTGCTTGTGCCATTGCATGAGATAGAGGTCGATTACCTCCTCGCCACTGGTGACAAGCCCGATATAGAGGGACTCCTGGGCCACGGCACGCACGGGACCGAAGGGGAACTCGAAGGCCTCGCCGGCTACGTAGTGCGGCGCCCGGGGGTGCCGGCCCTCGTGACCCGGTGCCGGCCCGAGGCGCGGAAAGTGCGCCTCGGCGCGCGGAGGGATGGCCACTCGGTTGAGAGGCTTGTTGTCCGCGGGCCGCACGCCGAACTGCTCGAAGATCTCGCACTCCTCCACGAACGCGGCGGGCAGGATCTCAGAGATCGCGGGATACTGCTCACCCGAAACGGGCCACGTGAGATCTACGTAGCCGCCTTCCGCGTCGAGCGCCATGACCAGATGGAGCGTGACCAGCTCCTCTTCCATCGCGGCGTACAGATCGGCGACCCGCGCGCCAAAGTGCTCCCCGAACTGCCGGACCCGAGCTGCCGCGGCCTGCCCGTCCGGGCAGCGGACAACGGCCGCACCGTAGAAGGGGCGGTCATCTCCCGAGGAGACGGCAACAGCCTCGCGGCCCGGACCCGACGGCATCAGCTGATGGCTCGGATCGCGTGGAGCAGGATCTCGTTCAGCGCGGAGGGCACCCAGACGCCGAGGAGCGCCAGTACCACAAGCCCACCGGCAAGAGGGAGGGCCGCGATCACCCGCGCCGACGGGTGCGCGTAGGCGACCGCGCTGGGCGGTCCTTCGCCGCTCGCCATATGGAGAGTCGAGCCGATGAGGGCGACGAAACCGACGGCGAGGAGGAGGAGCATGAGACCACCGAGCAGCGGCGTCGTCGAGAATCCGGCTCGCACGATGGTGAGCTCGGAGAGAAAGACCCCGAATGGTGGTGTGCCGGCCACCGCAAGAGAGGCCAGCAGGAGCGCCCCGCCGGCGAGCGGGAGCGTACCGAGCACCCCCCGCACCTCGCTCACCTGGCGGGTTCGATAACCGAGGACGAGGTGACCGCTCGACAAGAACAGCACGGTCTTCCCAAGGGCATGGCAGAGGATCTGGAGCAGCGCCCCGTAGAGGCCGAGCAGGCCCCCAAAGCCGAGCGCGACGGCCACTATCCCCATGTGCTCGATCGAGGAGTAGGCGAAGAGGCGTTTGAAGTTGCCACGCTGCACCATGAACAGCACGCCGATGGTGATGGAGAGGAAGCCGAAGATCAGCAGCACGTTGTCCGGAAAGAGCGCGCCGATGGCAACTTTCGTGATCGCCAGGAAGCGGATGATGGCGTACATCCCGGTGTTGAGCAGCGCCGCCGACAACATGGCGCTGGCCGGACTGGGCGCCTCAGAGTGCGCATCGGGCAGCCAGGTGTGCATCGGGACCAAGCCGACCTTGGTGCCGTATCCGACTACCGAGAGCAAGAAAGCCAGGCGAACGCTTGCAGGCGCGAGCCCATGGGCATGGAGAAACAGGTAGGGCCAGGTGAGGCGCTCGGCCGACGTGAGGTGGAGAGCGGCCCCGGAGTAGAAGAGGAAGAGCGTGGCGACAAGCGCGATCGTCACGCCGAACGAGCTCACGATGACGTACTTCCACGCCGCCTCGAGCGAGCGCTGGTGGGCCTCAAGCCCGACGAGGACTGCGCTCGCTAGCGTGCTCGCCTCGATCAGGACCCACAAGAGACCCAGGTTGCCCGTGAGGAATGCTCCCATCATCCCGGCGGCGAACAGAGAGAAGAAGACGTTATACAGCCGCACCTGGAAGGTCGAGAGATCACCGCGCTCCTCCTCGGTTCGGAGGTACGCGATCGAGGCGAGGCCTGCCAGCACCACGACGATCGCGATGGTGACCGTGAAGAACGAGCCGAGCGCGTCGACGTAGACGAAGCCGCTCATCGCCTCGAAGTGCCCATGACGAACGACCCAGACAGCAAGCGCGATCGCCGCGAGCAACGACCCCACACCGCCGATGACCATCGCCGTCCCGGCGAGGCGCGCCCGAGCACCTGCCGCGGCAAAGACCGCCCCGAGCAGCGGCAGGAGCGCCACGAGCGCGACGAGCCCGATCACCCGTGCAGCTCCCGTAGCTCTGTCGAGGTCGCGCTGGCGAGCCGTCGGGTGATCCCAGAGACGAAGACCAACATGATGAGCACGGCCGCCACGAGATCCAAGAAGATGCCGGCCTCGACGATGAAAGGAAAGGTCGCGACGAGGGTGATCGCGCCGAGAAAGACGCCGTTCTCGGTGATGAGCCAACCGATCAGCTGGGCGACCGTGTGACGGCGCACGACCATCGCGAGCCCACCGAGGAGGACGACGGCCATCGCCAGCGGAACGACCGAGGACGCTACGAGACCGGAGGGGAGTGCCCGCGAGCTCACCGTCAGGTACGCGAACGCGGTCAGCAAGGCGCCGATGATGAGCGCTGTCGACAACCCGGTCGACAGCGCGACATCCCGTTTCATGTCAAGCCGGCGAAGAAGGAGCCGTCGCGTCGCGGTCGGGATGGCAATCCCCTTCAGCCCGAAGGTCAGCCCGGCAAGGGCCCAGAGCGCGGCGCTGTCGTAGTGGAACGCGACGATCGCGGTGGCGATCGAGAGGACGATCGACTGCAGCCCGTAGTAGGCGACGTAGCGGTTGAACAGCTTCGAACCGAGGCAGGCGAAGGATGCGAGCAGGATCACGACCGAGCTCAGACTGAGCAGCACTCCCTCGATCGAGCTCTGGCGCAGGCTCTGCATCACACGCCCACCACATAGGAGGTGACGATGCCGATCAGGGCGATGAGGAAGGCCGCGCCGAGGAACTCGGCGATGCGGAAGAAACGGAGCTTGGCGAACGACGAGTCGATGAGGACTATAAGGAAGCCGCAGAGCGCGAGCTTGCCGAGGACGACAACGATCCCGAGAAGGCCGCCGGCGACCGTCCTCGCGTTGCCGAGCCCCCAGGGGATCACGAAGACGTTCATGAAGATCGAGGAGAGCAAGAAGAACTTCATGTAGCCGCCCCAGCGCATGAGCGCGTAGCTACGGCCGGCGTACTCGAGGATCCGTCCCTCCTCGATCATCGAGATCTCGATCGACCCCGACGGATTCTCGATCGGGATGCGGCCGCTCTCGACGAGCAGCAACAGGAAAAAAGCGACCGTCCCGAGAACGTGGGTCGGCAGCACCAGGGCGTACGGCGAGGAGGCGACAGCGTGGTTCATGAGGTAGGGGTTGTCCGAGGCCGAGAGCACACCAACGGTGAAAAAGACGAGGATCAGCGCCGGCTCGGCGAGGCTCCCGATCCATGTCGCCCGGCTGGAACCAAGACCGCCGTTCGGACTCGCGGTGTCGAGGGCGGCGAGCGCCATGACGAAACCGGCCAGGCTGAGGAGAAAGGCACCGCCGATCAGGTCAGCAAGGAAGGCGAGTGGGAGCGGTGCGCTCGTGATAATCGGCACGATCGTCGACACTGTGAGGTAGCAGCTGAACACCACGAACGGGGCGCATCGGTAGACCCATGACGACTGGTTGGAAAGGGTCTCGCCCTTGCGGAGCAGCTTCGCCAGGTCGTAGTAGGGCTGGAAGATGCTCGGACCACGCTTGGAGGCCACAACCGCCTCGGCCCGGGCGATGACTCCGACGTAGAGCGGAGCGAGCAACATGACGGTGAGGCTCTGGAGCACTTGGAGTGTCAATCCAACACCCATGCTGACTTCTTCCTCGGGTCTGCTTCGCGAGCACTACAACCTGGGTAGAAGCCATTGGCAGAGCGCAGCGCTCTGCGTTTCGCGGGCCTCACCGCGCTGTATCACTGTTTTACCACTGCGTGCAAGTTCTCCGCGCGCTGCCTCTTGACCATCCGGGGTCGTCCGGCACACACTTGTCTCCTACGGCTGTCTCCAGCTGTGAGGCGCCATGTGACTGTGAAGCGTGTGCTGGTGGGATGGGACGGTTCTCCCGACGCGCGGGAGGCCTTCCGGATGGGATGCTCACTGGCAGACGGCCTTGGTGCCGAGGTTGTCGTCTTGGAGGTCGTCCATCAGCCCTTCTCCCCAGAGCTGTTCGACGAAGGCCGGCGCCAACTCGCTCGACACGCGACTGAACTGGCAGAGGAGGTCGGGGAGCATGGCCCTGGTCTGGGCTCGCGCGTCACGCTCCACCACGTCGTCATCGCGGCCGACGACACGGCGAAGGCGCTCCGGGACTACGCGGCAGAACATGGCTTTGACCTGCTGGTGATCGGTCGCCACGGTGTCGATGCAGCGCTTCACCCCCGTGTCGGCAGAGTCACCGAGCGGCAGGTGAGAGAGTCCACCTGCCCAGTTCTCATCGTCGCGGCCAGGTGAGGCTTCCACCCTCAGCGAGAGGCTAGGAGAACCTGCACCTCGGCGCCGGCTCCTGCGAGAAGGAGCGCAGCTGCGCGATGCCCACCAGCTCGGCGGTGGGCATCGCACCTCGAGGCGCATCACGACCAAGGCACGCCATCGACGGCACCTGTCGTCGCGCCTCACTCCAGGTAGTCGGCATGTCACCTCATCCATGGAGCACAGCGCCTGGGCAACCCGTCCGGCCGAAGCCGGAGGGGACGAGAACCGAGAGATGCCACGGGCGGTCCCCGGCCCGCCCGCGCGGGCGGCTTCCCGCCGGGGCCGCTCAGCGAGCCAACGGCACCACCGGGATGACGACTCTGTTGAAGGTCGAGTTCGTGGCGCCCGCAAACGGCGCGTGCCGCGCGACGGCCGCGCTGCCCACACCGAGCCACCCGCCCGCCGGGGCGAGGGAAGCGTCGAGCTGGATCAGATCGGACAGATGACCAGCCGGCCCCGGTCAAGCCTAGGGCGGCAAGCGTGAAAGAGCCGCGCCGCTCCCCCGTGTCGGACCTGGTGCTGGAGCCCGTCCACTTCTGCCCGGATGAAACGGGCGGCGCCGACGGGTTCACCGCAGCCTTGGGGTGCCCATCTGCTCGCCGGCCCCGGGCGGGCCGGACGCCGGCCGCCTCCCGCTTGCCTCCCAGCCCCGCGGAAGGTCAGTTCTCCTTTTCCTCGGCTCCGCCCTGCGACATGCGTGTGCGGATCATGTCGGTGACAGTCGGGTCGAGCAGCGTCGTGACGTCACCAAGCTCGCGGTCGTCGGCGATGTCGCGCAGCAAGCGACGCATGATCTTGCCGCTACGGGTCTTGGGCAGCTCCGGGGTGATCATGATCTGGCGTGGCTTGGCGATCGGCCCGATGACCGTCGCCACGTGGTTCCTGAGCTCCTCCACGAACCGCTCGCCGTTTGCCTCGTCGTCGGCCACGTGCCCGCGCACGGTGACAAAGGCCACGATGGCCTGCCCGGTGGTGGCATCGTTGGCCCCCACCACGGCCGCCTCGGCCACGCTCGGATGGCCGACGAGGGCATGCTCGATCTCGGTCGTCGAGATGCGGTGGCCCGAGACGTTCATCACGTCGTCGACCCGGCCGAGGAGCCACAGATCACCGTCCTCGTCCTTCTTCGCTCCGTCGCCGGCGAAGTAGACACCCTGGAAGCGGCTCCAGTAGGTGGCACGGTACCGCTGGTCGTCGTCCCAGATGCCGCGCAGCATCCCAGGCCATGGTTCGGTGATTACGAGGAAACCGCCACTCCCGTTTGGGACCGGCTCCCCCTCGTTGTCCACCACCTCGGCCGAGACACCGGGGAAAGGCCGCATGGCTGCACCGGGCTTGGTCTCGGTGATGCCTGGAAGCGGGGTGATGAGGATCCCGCCCGTCTCGGTCTGCCACCAGGTGTCGACGATCGGAGCCTTTCCTCCACCCACGTAGGTGTGGTACCAGACCCACGCCTCGGGGTTGATGGGTTCGCCTACCGACCCCAGCACCCGCAGGCTGGACAGGTCGTAGGGCTCGAGCTCCTGGGCGCCCCACTTCATGAGGGTGCGGATGGTCGTAGGCGCGGTGTAGAGGATCGTGACCTTGTGCTGCTCGATCAGCTTCCACCAACGATCCTTGTCGCCGGGATGGGGTGTCCCTTCGTACATGATGGAGGTGGCGCCGTTGGCCAGCGGCCCGTAGACGATGTAGCTGTGGCCGGTGACCCACCCGATGTCGGCTGCACACCAGTACACGTCGGTCTCAGGCTTCAGGTCGAAGATGTAGTGATGGGTGGCGGTGACGTGGGTGAGATAACCGCCCGTGGTGTGGAGGATGCCCTTGGGCCTGGCCGTCGTCCCGCTCGTGTACATGATGTACAGGGGGTGTTCGGCATCGAAAGCCTGCGCCTGGTGCTCGTCCGACTGGCGGCCGACAGCATCGTGCCACCAGTGATCACGGCCCTCCTGCCAGGCCACCTCGCCCCCGGTCCGGCGAACGACCAGCACGTCGCGAACGTCCGGGCAGCTCGTCAGCGCGTCATCCACGATCGGCTTGACCGGCACCGGCGAGCCACGGCGGAACTGACCGTCGACGGTGATGACGGCCCGGCAGTCGCAGTCGAGGATGCGTCCTTGAAGGGCATCGGCTGAGAAACCGCAGAAGACGACGGTGTGGGGTGCTCCGATGCGGGCGCAGGCCAACATGGCAATCACCGTCTCGGGGATCATGGGCATGTAGATGGCGACCCGGTCCCCACTCTGGATGCCCAGCTCGGTGAGCGCGTTGGCCGCCCTGCACACCTCGCGGTGCAGGTCGCTGTAGGTGACGTCGCGGCCGTCCCGCTCCCCGTCCCCCACCCAGTGGAAGGCGACCTTGCCGCCCCGCCCGGCCGCGACGTGGCGGTCCAGGCAGTTGACCGAGGCGTTCAGCTTCCCGCCGACAAACCACTTGGAATATGGCAGCTCCCAGTCGAGGACGTGGTCCCACCGCTCGGACCAGTCGAGGCGCTCGGCCATCTGCTCCCAGAATGCCAGCGGGTCCCTCGCCGCCTCCTCGTAGATGCCGGGCTGCGCATTCGCGGCGGCGGACAGCTCCGGTGGAGGCGAGAAGCGCCGGCGCTCGTGGAGCAATGCGTCCAGGGCAACGTCGTCGGTCATGTAGTAACCCTTTCGATTCCTCTCGATGAGATTGTGTCGCTGAAACGCGCCGTGTCCAGGTCTACTGCCAAACCCTGGCCGCCGTGCTTCCTAGTGGACGTTCTGCAGCTGCTGGCGCCGGATGCCCGGCCCGTCACCCCTTTACAAGGCACCACGTCGCTCATGGACCATCCTGAGCCAGAGGCACGCGGGCGGCGTTGGCCTCCACCAGCACCGCTCCGCGGCTCGCCTGACCCGGCCGTCGACGCACCGAGAGCTGCTCGCCTGACCCTGGTGGACCCGATCGGGTCATCAAGCTTCTCCCCTCTTGGGACAAAAGCAGAGAGCGAGTGTGGTTGCGTCCGAGAGACGGTGGCACCCATGAGCTCCGCGCGGCTGCCCTGCAGCCGGCGCCGCGGCCGGATGACAGCTCGTGCTCTCGGCAGTGAGCCACTCAGCAATGCTCCGGGCCAAAGGCAGCCCTGGAAGCCGCGTCGCCCTAGCTTCCAACGATGGACACCGGTACCTGCCGACTCGTGACATCGCCAGTCTCTGCGTCGAACTCTGTTGTGGTCGGCTCACTCCCCGCCAACCCCCACCAAGGCGCGCCACGCGCGGCGAGAAGCTGGCATCGAGGCGATGCCTCATGGTGGCCGAGCCAGCCACACCTCATGGCCGCTCGCGATAGCCGCGGCAGACTCCAGCGCAAGCAGTGACATCATCCCGCTCGAGATAGGGGAGCTAGCCGAGGAGTTCCTCTGCTGGCGCCACCCGCGAGCCGACCGAGCACCGTGCTAAGCGTGAGACGAAGGTCACTCATGCACGGCACGAGGTGATCGGGCCAGCCTCATGTAACCAACGTCGCGCCGGCGTCGCAATTCCCGGAAGGCGCAGCTACTGCTCGACGTGGCGGCCACCGCGGCGCATACGCCTCCGGTATCCTCTCGTCGGAGTGAACCAGCTGGTGGGTCGTCGAGGAGTCCGTCTCGTGGCGGGCGCAGCCCTAGCGGTTGCCCTGGCCGGTTGCTCCCCGACGAACTCGAGTGCGGCACCACCGACCGTGATCTGCGGCAGGACACTTTCGACTTCGCCAGCGGGCGCCGTCGTATACAGGATCACAGGCCTACACTTCGACCATCGTCACCCGGTGACTGCACCCACGGTAGGGGGAGTCGTCATGGTGAGGGTTGCCGCCCAGTGCTCGCTCGGCAGCACGGTCACGGTGGTGCCAGCCGGCGCGTTCCGAACAGTCGAACGAGTTCGCTCTCCGCGCGGAGGACTGGTAGCTGTCGTGCTGAAGCCACTGAAGTCCGAGCCAGCGCTCCTCACCGCGCGGCGTAACGGGAAGATCGTTGGCTGGTTGAAACTCCAGATCGCCAAGGGGAACATCGCTCACTGAGCCGCCGACAGAAACACCCAGCTCAAGGGTGGTGTCGGAGGGCCGAAGTCTCGAATCTGGGACTGGGCTCGCCAACCGTGACACCAAGCTCCTAAGGCGCCTGCCCTCTCCAACCGCAGAGCTCCAAGGCGCCGTGGACCAAGCGGGCACCCTTCATCGACTCGATGGCCGCCAGGCAGATCGGCCGAGTCAACCAAATCGGCCGCTCAGGACGGCCCAGAGCCGGTTGGCGATCTCCTCAACCGACATCTCGCCCGCCGCGACATTCACGACGAGGTCGTAGACGTCGTCATTGCTGGCGCGTACGAGGTCGACACCGTTCAGACCCTGATATTTCATCCGCGCTGGTCAACGGGGGTCTGAAAGACGCGGAAAGTGCTCCTCTACCTGGGATGATGTGAGTTGAGAAACCACATTCACGC
>JAJZLV010000130.1 GCA_021803215.1 Actinomycetes bacterium
CCGCCGCCCGGCGGGCGACCGGCCGTGCCGGTGCCGCCGCGGGCGCCTGCTCCGAATGCTGGGCGTCCGGCGCCGCCCGGGCGTCCGGCGCCTCCAGGGCCGCCTCGCTGGGCTGGGGCGCCGCCCCTGCCGGGCGCGCCCGGGCCGCCCGGGCCCGTCCTTCGCATCCCAGGCGGAGGCGGGATGGGCCTACCGGAGGGAGAGAGGGGGCGGGGCGGCGGTGGGATCGGCTTTCCGGTCGACGAGAGCGGGCGCCGCGGCTGCTGTCCCGACTCGGTGGTGGGCGACTGGCCGGCCGGAAGGTGCTCGGAGGGCGGTGCCGCCGGCGGGACCGGAGCCGGAGGGGCCACCGGTCGGGGCGGGGCCACCTGAGGGGGGCTCGCCGGGGCCGCTGCCCCGGACGGGGGGGCCGGAGGGGGGCTCGCCGGCGCCGGCGGCCGCGGCTGAGCGGCCGGACGGGCCGGTGGCCGGGGCGGCTCGCTCAGCTCGCTCGCCGGGCGGCTGACGATGAGGCGGTGACCAGGGGCGGGCGCGTGGCTCCCGATCGGCCCTTCCGGCTGAGGCTCCGGCTCCGCGGCGGGCGGGGCCGGTGGGGCCTCCCGATGGGCAGCCGGCGGCTCGACGGCCGCCGGGGCCGGAGGGCTCTCGACCCGTCCCCGGCGGGGGGCCGGCGCCTCCTCCTCCGGCTGGGCGTCTCGCTTCAGTCCCTCCCGCTCGGCCTTCCTCCTCACCCGATCGGCCTGGGCGTCCTCGATCGAGGACGAGTGGGACTTGACCCCTATCCCGAGATCGAGACAGAGATCGAGAGCTTCCTTGTTCGTGAGCCCAAGCTCACGTGCAAGCTCGTAGACGCGGATCTTCTTCGGCAACTTTGCGCTTCGGTCCTCTCGGAATAACGGGCGCGCGCCGTAGGCACCGGGTACCTTGGCGCGAACCAACATCCTCGCACATCGGCGACCGCCTCGTGGACGCCCGCCCCGACGGGGCACACCGTGTGCTGCATACAGTTCTACCGCCTCCCGGCCGGCTCCCCGGCCCCGAAGGCGGCTCCGTCCCGCGGCCGGTCCTCGGGAGCTGGGAGGCCCGCCCGGCCGGGCCTCTTCGCCAACCGGCCGGCGGGCCGGGCCCCCTGACAGCTCGGTCGCTCCCCTCCTTGTCCTTGCTCACAACCCGGCGGGCACAATTTGGTCCGCGGCCACAAAGAGAGCACCGGATGCCTCTTGCTACGGTGAGCCCCTCGAGCAACACCAATTGCTGGAGACAACCGCAACGAGAGCCGACAGCCGCTTACAGCTCGCAGGAGCCGGGGCGGCGAGGGCCCGTCGCCAGGTCGCCTCCAGTCCGGGAGGGGGACAAACTCCAATGTTCAACGGCCTCAAGCGCTGGTTCGGGGCGGCCGCGGTGGCCTGCCTCGTCGTCTCGTTGGCCTCGGTGGTGCCGGCGGCGAGCTCCTCCGCCTCGACCCGGGCCCGAGCCGTGAAGAACGGCACCTACCGAGTGGCCCTCGGCACCGACCCGGGCAACCTCTTTCCCTACCAGACGGTCTCGAGCACAGCCATCACGCTGTTCTCCTACACCTACGACACGCTCGTCAGCTACAACCCCAAGGGCAAGATCGTCTCCGAGCTGGCCGACAGGTGGACCGCCCGGGCCAAGACCGTGACCTTCCAGCTCCGCCCGAAGATCACCTGCGGTGACGGGAGCAAGCTGACGGCTTCGGACGTGGCCGCCGACTTCCGCTACGTCCTCAACCCGAAGAACGCCTCACCGTGGCTCAACGTCTCGGTGCCGGCGAGCGGCGTCACCGTGAAGTCGAACAACGCCCGCCGGACCGTCACCTTCGTCGACTCGAGCCCCTACTCCCTCCTCCTCCAGACGACCGGTCCGCTCATGCCGATCGTCTGCCCCAACGTCCTCAAGCACCCGGGTGCCTACCTCCACCGCACCGACGGCACCGGCCCCTACAAGCTCACCTCGGCCAGCCCGGGCTCGCGCTACGTCCTCGTCCGCCGGCCCGGCTACCACTGGGGTCCGGGCGGGACCTCGACGACGAACCTCATGCCGCGAAAGGTCATCCTCGAGGTCATCGCCGACGAGACGACCCAGACCGACCTGCTGCTGCGGGGCCAGCTGGACGAGGTGGCCCTCGTCGGGCCGAACCGCTCGCGGCTGCCCCGGGCCCGCGGCGTCAACACCTACAAGCTGGATGAGCCCTTCAACTGGCTCTGGTTCGACCAGCGGCCCGGGCACGTCACCGACTCGCTGGCGGTGCGAAGAGCCCTCACCCTGGCGCTCAACCTCCGCACCCTCGAGCAGGTGGCCACCGCCAAGCTCGGCAGCCCGGCTACGAGCCTCGTGCCGGTGCTCTCCAACCCCTGTCGCTACAACAGCGTCTCGGGCGCCTTCCCCGCCTCCAACCTGGCGCGGGCGAGGCGCATCCTCAGGAACGCCGGCTGGCGGGCCGGAAGCAACGGGGTGCTGCAAAAGAACGGAAAGCCGCTCGACCTCACGCTCCTCAACGCGACGGACCAGGGCGCCTCCGTCTCGGCCGCCAACGACTACATGCAGCACCAGTGGGACTCCATCGGAGCCAGCGTGACCCTTGACTCGATGAGCACCCAGGGAATGCTCGGGGTCCTGTTCGGCCCCGGCAACTGGGACGCCTCGCTTGTCACCCTCGGCGTCTACGTCCCGAACCAGCTGGTCGGGTTCCTCTCGGGCCCGACGCCTCCTTCGGGCGAGAACTTCGCCGGCATCCACAGCGGGGCCTACGCCCAGGCCACGAAGAACGCCCTCAAGTCGGTCGGCACCAGGAGCTGCGTCTACTGGAAGGAGGGCGAGAAGGCTCTGTTCAAGTATGACGACCTCGTCCCCTTTGCCAACAACCCGATCTACGTCGGGCTGTACCACTCGCGGGCCGAGGTGAGCTTCGCCGGCATCTACCCGACGAGCGTGCGCATGTACCGGCGCTGAGCGCCCGGAGGACCGATGTGAGAGGGCTGGCTCCGAGGAGGGAGGATGGCCGGGGTGCGAGCGCCGCAGCTGGCGCTCGGGAGGACTCGTGAACGGCCTGCGGCAAAGACATCCGAGCCTGGAGTTCTACGCCCGGCGCTCGCTCAGGTTCGTGCTGTCACTGCTCGCGATGGTGATAGTCAGCTTCGCCATGATCCGGGTCATACCGGGCAACCCGGTCCGGGCCCAGCTCGGCATCACGGCCACCGAGCAGGAGATACGGATCCGCACCCGCGAGCTCGGCCTCAACCAGTCGCTTTTAAGCCAGCTGTGGACCTACCTCGGGCACCTTTTCACCGGCCATCTCGGGACCTCCATCACCTTGCAGGAGCCGGTCAGCAACATCATCGCCACCCGGCTGCCGAACACCCTCGAGATCGCCTCGATGGCCTTTTTGGTGACGATGGTGCTGTCGATCTCGGCCGGCCTGCTGCTCGGGGCCTTCACCAACGGGGGGAGGCACCCCCGCACCGAGCTCTCTTTCACCGCCACGACGGGGCTCTTGGTCACCATCCCCGAGTTCGTGCTCGCCGTGCTGCTCCAGTACGTCTTCGGCGTGAAGCTCGGCATACTCCCCATCGCCGAGAAGAGCGGCTGGACCTCCTACATAATGCCGGTCGCCTCCCTCTCCATCCCACCGGCCGCCGCCCTCTCCCGGCTGGTGCGGGTCGAGACGCTGAACGCCCTCGGGCGCGACTACATGCGCACCGCCAGGAGCAAGCGGCTGCCGGCGAGGCTGCTCTACCTCCGCCATGTCCTTCCGAACGTCCTGACGGCCACCCTCACCTTGGGCGGCCTGCTGCTGGTCGGGCTCATCGCCGGCACCGTCCTCGTCGAGACGGTCTTCGCCTGGCCGGGGATCGGGAGCACCATCGTGCAGGCGATCGAGCAGAAGGACTATCCCCTCATCCAGGCGCTCGTGCTGCTCCTCGGCTCGATGGTGCTCTTCGTGAACTTCGTGGTCGACATCCTGCTCGGCGCCATCGACCCTCGCTCCGCCATCCGGACGACCTGAGGAGAGCGCCTCGATGCGACGCCTGCGGGCAACGGTGCGCACACCGACCGGCTTCGCCGGGAGCGCGATCCTGCTTCTCGTCCTCTTCTTCGTCGTCGCCGGGCCAATCCTCTGGGGACCACAGGCCGCCCGGATCAACCCGCTCGACATCCTGGCCGGTCCCTCCGCCAGGCACCCCCTCGGCACCGACGAGCTCGGGCGGGACATCCTGGCGGAGGTCTTCACGGCTTCTCGTCTCTCGCTCGAGCTGTCGGTTCTGGCCACCCTCATCGGGGCGGCCGTCGGCGTGCCGCTCGGAGCCGTCGTCGCCGTCCTCTCCCCCCGGCCTCGCCGGCTCATCGGCACCCTCATCAACTTCACCGTCAGCTTCCCCGGCCTCCTGCTGGCGATCTTCCTCGCCGTCATAGTCGGCGTCGGCTCGACCGGCGCCGTGCTGGCAATCGGGTTCGGGAGCGCCCCCGGCTTCGCCCGCCTCTCCCAGACGCTCGCCTCTTCGGTCACCGAGATGGACTACCTGGCCGCCGCCCGCCTCCTCGGCGTCAGCCGGACCCGCCTGCTCTTCCGCCACGTGCTTCGCAACATCGGAGAGCCGATCATCCTGAACGTCACGATGTCCGTCGGCGGAGCGCTGCTTGCCCTCTCCGGCCTGTCCTTCCTCGGCCTCGGGGTGCAGCCGCCCTCCTACGACTGGGGCAGGCTCCTCTCGGACGGCCTGGCGAACATCGCCACCAACCCGCTGGAGTCGCTCGGGCCCGGGGCGGCCATAGTCATCACCGGCATCGGCTTCAACCTCTTCGGGGAGTCTCTCGCCCAGGTCCTCGGGCAACGGGTTGCGCCCCGGCGGCCGGGGCGCAAGGAGCGCCGGCGCCTCCTCGCCGAGCCAGGAGCCCGCCCGGCGCAGCCCCTGCCGGCCTCGCCCGGCAGTCCTGCCGGGCGCCAGCCGATCCTCCGGGTGGAGGGCCTCTCGGTCACCTTCCCGAGGCAGCGACCGGCCTCTCGCCCGGTCCGGGACGTCAGCTTCGAGCTCGCACCCGGCGAGATCGTCGGTATCGCCGGCGAGTCTGGCAGCGGCAAGAGCCTGACCGCTCTCGCCATCGCCCGGCTGCTGCCGAACGGAGCCGAGGCGTCGGCAGCCCGGCTCGAGTTCCTCGGCAACGACATGTTCACCTGGCGAGGGGCCGAGGCCAGCCGGATCCTCGGCACGAAGCTCCCGATGGTCTTCCAAGACCCGATGACCTCGCTCAACCCCGCTCTCCACCTCGGGATCCAGCTGACAGAGGCGAGCCAGGTGCACCAGGGCACTCCCCGTCGCCAGGCCCTCGAGCGGGCCGCCGAACGACTGCGAGCGGTTCGCATCGACCGGCCGGATGAGCGGCTCTGCCAGTACCCACACGAGCTCTCGGGCGGCCAGCGCCAGCGGGCGGTGATCGCCATGGGGCTCATGGGCGAGCCCCGCCTCATCATCGCCGACGAGCCGACCACCGCCCTCGACACGACCGTGCAGCGCCAGGTGCTCGCCATCTTCCGCGAGCTGAGCGAGACCACCCACTCGGCGATGATCATGATCTCCCACGACGTGGCCGTGCTGGGCGAGCTCTGCAGCCGGGTCCTCGTCATGTACGGCGGGCTGATCATGGAGGATGCGCCCGTTGGAGAGCTCGCCGGCGCCAGGCATCCCTACGCCCGCATGCTGGTTGAGGCGGTGCCCGACCTCGGGACCGCCCGGGACCGGCCGCTCGCCACGATCCAGGGTCAGCCGCCGAGCCCGGCCGCCCTCCCGCCCGGCTGCCCCTTCGCCCCCCGCTGTCCCCGCGCCCTCGAGCGATGCCGGCTGGAGCTGCCCGCTGCAACAGAGGTCTCGCCCGGCCACCGGGTCAGGTGCTTCAACCCCCTCACCTTCGACGAGACCCTTGTGACGCTGGTGGAGCCGGCGACTCCATGAAAGGCCTCAGGCTTCGCGATGTGGTCGTCGGCTACGGGCACGGCAGCTCGCGCCTCGTGGCAGTCGACGGCGTCGATCTCGACGTCCCAGAGGGACAGCTCGTCGGCCTCGTGGGCGAGTCCGGCTCAGGAAAGAGCTCGCTCGCCCGAGCGATCGTCGGACTGGTCAATCCGCTCGGAGGCACCATCGAACTGGACGGTCGCCCCTTGAGCAGCCACGGCGAGCGGAAGCGGCCTCATCCGGTCCAGATGGTCTTCCAGGATCCCGACTCCTCTCTCGACCCTCGAATGACGGTGCGGGAGAGCCTGAGCGAGGCGCTCGAATGGCGCAAGCTGGGTCGAGCCGGGCTCAGGGCCGAGATCGGCCGGCTGCTCGAGCTGGTGCAGCTGGGGAGCGACACGGCCGATCGGCTCCCGAGAGCGCTCTCGGGCGGCCAGCGCCAGCGGGTGGCGATAGCCCGCGCCCTTGCCGCAGAGCCCCGGGTGCTGGTCGCCGACGAGATCACCTCGGCCCTCGACGTCTCGGTGCAAGGTGCCATCTTGAACCTCATAAAGCAGCTGCAAGGAGAGCTCGGGTTCTCGATGCTCCTCATCTCCCACAACCTGGCCGTGGTGCGCTACGTCTGCGACGTGACCGCCGTCATGTACCTCGGCCGCATCGTGGAGGTGGCCGCTTCCGAGGAGCTGGTGCGAGCCCCGAGGCACCCCTACAGCCGCTCGCTCCTCGGCGCCCTCCCCCAACTCGGGACCTCGGCGAGAACCGAGTGGCTGGCTCTCGATGCCGAGGCGCCGGACCCGAAGCGGCCCCCTGCCGGCTGTCGGTTCCACCCGCGCTGCCCGGTAGGTCCGCTCGCCAGCTCTGATCGGCAGCTCTGCCTGGCCGAGGACCCGCAGCCCGGGTCGGAAGAGCGACCTCACCGGGCCGCCTGCCACTTCGCGCTCGACTGAGCCGGCCGCCGGCTCCTGCGCCTTCGAAGCCAGCTCCTGCGCCTTGAGCGAAGGCCTCGGCCGCCAGCCGCCACGGCGGCTGGTTCGAGCTGGCCCGGCGGGCCGCCGCGAACCTCGAGAGGCTCCGACCTGGCTCGGCGCGCGGCCCCTCAACCGTTGGCAGACCTGGCGGGGCCGAGAGGCCGCTCACAGCCACCGGCGCGGCTCGCCCGGCCGGCTGGAGCGGGACCGGCGCTGTGTTCAGACCCGCTCGGCGAGGCGGCCGCCGAGGTGGACACCGTCGACACGTCCTGTCGCGTCCCGCCTGAAGTAGCCCCGCATCCCCTTGGCCGGGCCGTCGGAGACGACATAGGTATCGCCCTCGCCCGCCACGAGAGCAAGTGGGATGGGCGGCTCGTCGTCCTGCTCTCCGAGGACCTCGACCATCTCGGGCTTCGGCTCCGTTGTCGCCAGCAGACGACCGTTCTCGGCCGTGATCGTGCAGATGGCCGCGATCGTCTCGTAGCGGCCGGTGTAGAGGGACAGGGCCTCGTCCGGGAGCGAGAGAAGCTCGGGCTCCTTCTCGCGCAGCCCGAGGTAGTGCTCGAAGGACCACTGGCTGAGGAGGTGGTTGAGCTGGGAGCCGTTCGGGCCGCAGTTCGTCATGGCGATGACCGCGAAGTTGCGTGCCGGCACCAGGTGGAAGTCGGAGTACTGCCCGTTGGTGGTGCCGCCGTGGCTGACGAGGCGCTCGCCGTCGAGATCCTTCAAGAGCCAGGAGATGCCGACGTAGTCGCCGAGGGCGCTCCCGCGCATCTCTGCCGTCGGCTCTTTCATCCGCTGCAACATCTCCTGTGAGAGCAGCCTGGTGCCGTCAGGCGCCGTGCCGTCGCCGAGGTGGAAGCGGGCCCAGGCGAGCTGCTCGCGAGCCGGGGCCGCCATCCCACCGGCCGGATAGGCGCTTCTCGGCAGGTCCCAAGGCCGGTTCACCGTGATGTGGCCGTCCTCGTGGCGAGTGTGACCGACCGCGAAGCGCCTTGTCATCACGTCGTTCGGGAAGAAGAGGGTCTCCTCGAGCCCGAGGGGGTCGAGCACGAGCTGGCGCAGGGCGGACTCGTAGGTCATTCCGGTCACCTTCTCGATGAGACGACCGGCGAGCGAGAGCGAGGCGTTGTTGTAGCTCACCGTGGAGCCGAGAGGAGAGACCTGGTCGATGGTCGCCATCAGCTCGACATAGGTGGCCAGGGCGTCGTCACCGTTGCCGGTGTCATGGATGAAGTCGCCGTCCCAGCCGGCGGTGTGGTTGAACAGCTGGAGGACGGTGACCTTCTCCGCCACCTCTGGGTCCTTCAGTCTCAGCTCCGGGACGTAGCGCCGGACGGGAGCTTCGAGCTCGACCTCGCCCTGCTCGACGAGCCGCATGACGGCGGTCGCCGTGTAGGTCTTGCCGGTCGAGCCGAACTGGAAGAGGGTCCTGTCGTCGACGGGCAGGGGGTTCTCGACGCTTGTGACGCCGTGAAAGGCGTAGCTCTCCTCGCCGTCGAGGTAGACGCCGGCGGCTGCGCCCGGAACCTCGAGCTCGCCAGCCAGCTCGTCGAGCTTCTCTTGCAGTTCGTTCCCCACCCTCAGTCCTCCTCGTGTGAACCCCGAGGGGCGCCCGCGGCGCTCCGCTCCCACTATGGCCCGAGAGGGTCGACCGGGCCATAGTGGCGAAAGCCAAATTCGCGGCCTTCTTTTGGCGGCTGCGCACAGCCGAGCCCCACCGGCTCGCAGCCATCGGCCCGCCGCCCGGAGGCCTCTCTGCTCCCACCGGCCTGGCTGGCGCCCGGCCAGTCCGGCTCTGCCACGAGCCCGAGGGCCAGGCCCTGAGCTGTCACCGCTCCGCAAGTTGCCCGGGACGGGCTCTTGCGACACCCTTCTGCCCGAACTGGGCGAGATGGCGCTTCTCCGCCTCCCGAGCCGCCCACTCGACCCGTCGAGCCTCAGCTGGATCTCGACGCCCGCACCGGGCTCCACGAGCGCCTCGGCATGTCTATCGAGGTAACCCGAAAAGGGGGCCGCCTGGGTCATGACGAGCACTTAGACCGGGCCGCTCGCCTCACTCTCCAGGCAGCCCGGCCGACGACACGAGCTCGTGGCGGTCGACCAGGACCTTCTCGTCACCCGGCCCGTCGGAACCCACAGCTGGAGCCGGGTCGTCTTCTACCGGGGGAGATGGCTCGCCCTCGATCCACTCCGGAGCCAGGGCGACACCCAGGATCGCCCGGACTGGCTGAGGCGAGCCTTCGCCGGCTCTCAGCCGGCCGGCGACCGGAGCTCAGTCGAGCTCGGACCAGACGAGGGTTTCGACCGAGGTGGTCACTTCGGCCAGCACCTCAGGGTCGGGACGAAGGCCGATGCCGGGTCCCTGTGGCACCGGCAGATGGCCGTCGTCGAGCACGAATGGTGCCGTCAGGTCCTGTCGCCAGTAACGGTCCGAGGCCGAGGTGTCGCCCGGGAGGGTGAAGTTCGGAAGGGCCGCCAGCGCCAGGTTGGCGGCCCTTCCGAGCCCAGTCTCGAGCATCCCGCCGCACCAGACCGCCACGCCGTGGGCGGCACAGACGTCGTGCACCCTGCGAGCCTCCAGGTAGCCGCCCACTCGCCCGGCCTTGATGTTGACGATCGAGCAGGCGCCCCGGGCGATGGCATCGGCAGCGGAGCGCGCCGAGGTGATCGACTCGTCGAGGCAGACCGGGGTCTCGATCAGGCGCGCCAGCGCGGCGTGACCGGCGATGTCGCCCTCGTCGAAGGGCTGCTCGATCAAGAGCAGGTCGAATGGGTCGAGACGGGCCAGCTGGCGGGAGTCGGCGATGCCGTAGGCGCAGTTGGCGTCGACCTGCAACAGGATCTCCTCGCCGAAGCGCTCCCGCACCGCCCTCACCGGCTCGAAGTCCCAGCCTGGCTCGATCTTGAGCTTTATGCGGACATAGCCCTCGTCGAGGTAGGAGGCCACGATCTCCAAGAGCTCGGGGATGGAGCCGGCGATACCGACCGACACCCCGCAGGCGACGGACTCCCGGACCGCCCCGAGATGCGAACCGAGCGAGACGCCGCAGCCGGACAGCTCGGCGTCGAGCACCGCCATCTCGACGGCCGCCTTCGCCATCGGATTGCCCTTTATGACCGAGAGGACCTCCCCGATCTGCTGGGCCCTGACCTCTGGCAGGGACGCCAGCCGCGGCAGGATGAACCTCCTCATGAGAGCCTGAGCACCCTCCACGTACTCGGGGGAGTAGAGGGGATCGGTCAGGGCTACGCACTCCCCCCAGCCTTCGGCCTCAGGCCCGACGACGTGGACCAGCAGGATGTCGCGCTCGAACTGGGTGCCGAAAGAGGTGCGAAACGGGGCCACGAGCGGCATCGCGATACGCACCAGCTCAACGGTCTCGATCTTCATACGGCCCCATTCACTAGCACGTAGCAGCCTTCTCGGGTTATGCGAGAGGCGATCCAGCCGGCCTGTATGGCGGCACCCATGGTGTCGCGCAGCGCCAGCCGCCACCGCCGGGCGAGCGCCGGATCCTCCCGTCGCAGGGCCACGACGTCGCAGGGGATCTGGCAGAGGTAGACGGCGTCGGGAGCGCCGGTCGGCTCGGCCAGGACCGGCTCGCCCCCGGCGCCCTCGACGAGAAGGGGGAGGCCGCCCGTCGGGCGGATCTCGGCCGGCAGCACCTCTCCCGCGACCGGCCAGGCTACGAGACAGCGGTCGCTGTCCTCTCCGGCGTTCAGACCGTCGTTCATGAAGCCGTAGAACTGCGGGTGGTAGGCCTCGATCGTGGCACCCAGCTTCATCAGGTTGAACCAGGCGTTCCGTCTGACGAGAGGGTCGAAGGACCAGGTGATCCCGGTGTAGTCGCGGCAGGCGGCCCAACTTCGCTGGTGCAGCTTCAAAGCGAAGCCGACGCCCTTACCCTGACAGGGCTCCGCGACGCCTGAGATGTGCGAGTGGAGCTTTCGCTCCTCCGGGCTCCCCCAGGCGAAGCCGACCGAGACGCCGACGAGCTCGGGGCCCTCGAAGGCGCCGGCCAAGTAGTTGCCGGTGTGGGCGAAGGCCCTCAGAAGCGAGACCGGCTGCTGGTTGGCCGGCAGGGCGAGCTGGGCGTCGCCGCCCCAGACCTGAGAGAGCACGCCGTCGGCCTCGACCAGCTCGTCGACGCCCTCGAGCTCGCGTACCGTCACGCCGGCAGCAGCAGCCGCTGCCGCCGCTTGCTCGGCCAGCGGGTCCTGCACCAGCTGAGTAGTCACGGCTGCGAGTCTGCCAGCCTTCCTGTCACCGGTCATTGTCCGCGGCGCTGAATGATGGCCGGGCACTTTGTCCGGCGACGCGAAGAACGGCACCGGGCCCTCGCTCGTATCATCCGCCTAGAGCACCGTCGGGACAGAGAGGCAGGCTCGATGAGCGACCGCGCAACGCTGAGCTCTCTCATCGAGAGCATCGGAACCGAGATCATGCGGGTCGTGGTCGCTCCCGCCGGCCTGCAGGTGGGCCTGAGCAACCCGGTCATCGACGACCCCGGCGAGCCCACCCCGATCGACTCGGGCGACCTGGTGTTCGCCGTCGGGACGGCAGCCGACTCGGGCAACGCCCTCCGACTCCTCGACACCGCCGGCAGAGCCGGTGCCGCCGCAGTCGCCTTCCGGAGCAGCACGCCGCTTCCGGCCGGACTGCTGCAGGCGGCCGAGCGGGCCGCAGTAGCCCTTCTCTGGATCGAGCCGGCCATGGCCTGGAGCCAGCTGCACACCCTCGTGCGCTCGGCCGTCGCGACCGCCGGGGTGGACGGCGGCTCGGACGAGCTGAGCGGACCGATCGGAGATCTCTTCAGCTTGGCCAACGCCATAGCCGCCATGGTCGGCGGCCCGACCACGATCGAGGATCCCCGCTCGACGGTCCTGGCCTTCTCGAGCCTCGACGAACCGATCGACGAGGCCCGGCGCGCCACCATCCTCGGGCGCCGGGTGCCGGATGACTGGCTGCAGCAACTGCAGAACGACGGCGTCTTCCGCCGCCTCTGGGCGGCAGAAGGGGTGATACGGGTCGAGTACCCGAAGATCCAGCGCCGTCTGGCTATCGCCATCCGGGCCGGTGGCGAGATCCTCGGCTCCATCTGGGTCGCCGAAGACGCCCGCCCGCTCGACACGGCCGCCGAGCGGGCGCTCACCGAGGCCGCCGGCCTGGCAGCGCTCCACCTCATCCGGGCCCGCTCGAGTGACGACCTCGTCCGCACTCGCCGAAGCGGCCTGCTGCGCTCTTTGCTCGACGGCAACGCGGTCGCCGAGCTTCTGGCCGATGCCGTCAAGGTGGCGGTCGACTGCTTCGCCACCGTCATCGCCTTCCGGCTGCCGGAGGGCTCTCCCGGAGAGCTGGCCGCCGCGGGGCGGCGGGCCAGCCGGCTGGTCGACCTGTACTGCGAGTCGGCTCGGCGCCCGGCCGCCTCAGCCCTGATCGGACCGACCCTCTACCTGCTCATCGCCGACAGGGAGGCACCCGGCCGCGAGCGGTTCGAGGCGCTCGCGAAGGACCTGCTCGGAGAGCGCCACGCCCTCCTCCCGCCGGACACGCTCGCCGGCATCGGCTCGACGCTGCCCGGGCTCGCGAGCGCGCCCGCCTCTCGGGAGGACGCCGACAGGGTGCTGGCGGTGCTCCCCTCGCTCGGGCCGGGACTGCGCCTGGCAGCGGTCGAGACGGTGCAGAGCCACGTGACACTGGCGCGCCTTTGCGAGATAGCCCGGCGGGAGCCGGGACTCCTCGAGGGTCCGATCGAAGCTCTGGTCCGCCTCGACGCCCAAGGCAAGTCGCATCACGTCGAGACCCTGCGCGCCTTCCTCGACACCTTCGGCGACGTGGCGAGCGCCGCCCGCTCGATCGGGGTGCACCCGAACACCTTCCGCTTCCGGATGCGGCGGCTCGTCGACATCTCCGGCATCAACCTCGACGACCCCGACGAGCGCCTCGTCGCCCACCTCCAGCTGCGGATCCGCCGCGCCGGCTAGACCTCCCACGGCCGCTCAGACAGCGATCCGGCCCGCTCTCAGCCGGGCGGCGAGCGCCTCAGCTCGTCGGCGAGGAGAGCGAGCAGCCCAGCTCTCTCCGGCATCGCATCGACGAGGACCCACTCCCCCTCTGCGTGGGCGTTCCCCCCCACGGCGCCGAGACCGTCGAGCGTCGGGACGCCCGCCGCGGCCGTGAAGTTGCCGTCGGAGCCGCCACCGACCTCCACCGACTCCAGGGGGGCGAGCCCGAGCGACTCAGCCAGGCGTTCGGCCCGCGGGAGGATCCTCCTCGAGCAGGACCACTCGAGCGGCGGCCGGTTGATGCCCCCGAGCAGTTCGAGCCGGCTCCCCGCGATCCGGGGGGTCAGCCGGCGCATCGCCTCGTCCACCCGGCTCTGCTCCGCCAGGCTCCAGGCCCTCACATCGACGTGCAGGGAGGCCTCGGCCGGCACCGTGTTCGTGGTCGTCCCCGCACTCGCGACGGTCGGGGTGACAGAGGTCCCGCCGGGCGCATCTGCGAGATCGCAGATGGCCAGCACCTGATGGGCCAGCTCCACCGTGGCGTTGAGGCCCCGCTCGGGCTCCAGCCCCGCATGGGCGGCCCGTCCGGCTATGTGCAGCTCGTAAAGGGAGGTGCCCTTGCGGGCACCCTTCAAGGCACCGCCGTCGCTCGGCTCGAGCACGAGGGCCGCCCCGGCCCCCCGGGCGGTCTCCTCTATGAGCGCCTTAGAGGTGGGCGATCCGAGCTCCTCGTCGGAGGTGAGCACGAAGGCCAGGCCGTCGAGGTCGTCGAGCAGCCGGAGAGCGTGCATCATCTGCACGATGCCGGCCTTCATGTCGAAGCAACCAGGACCGGTCGCCCGCCCCGCCCCGTCGAGCGAGAAGGGCCAGCGAGAGAGGGTGCCGAGCGGCCAGACGGTGTCAAAGTGACCCACCAGCAAGACCGCCGGCGGGCGGCTCTCGGCGCTCCCGAAGCGCCAGCGCAGATGGGTGCGCCCTGCTAGCTCGATCCGCTCGGGGGCGACAGCGAGAGAGGTCTTCCCCATCTCAGCCACCACCTCGGCGCAGGCAGCGGTGGCTGCCAGGTCCGAGGAGGGAGACTCGGCGCTCGTCAGCTCCTCGAGCTCGCGCACCATCTCGCCGCTCGACGAGCGAAGAAGGCCGAGGAGGGAGCGAGCGTCAGGGAGAGCCACGGGCGAGACAATAGCGAGCACCCGGCAGCCGGAGCCGCTGCGCCGACGGTGCCGGGCCGGCTTCTCGCCGCTTCCAGCGACCGGGTAATACTTGGCGCCATGGGCCACCGACCCGACCAACCCGCATCCTCCGGCCTCGAGCGGCGGCGGTCGCTCTGGGCTCTCGCATGACGGGAACCACCCTCCTCAAAGGCGGTCGGGTCATAGACCCGGGGTCGGGTTTCGACGGCCTGGCCGACGTCCTGCTAGACGGCGACAGGATCTCGGCCGTCGGCCGGGAGCTGAGCGGCGACCGCGAGATAGACGTGAGCCGGCTCCTCGTCGGCCCGGGCTTCATAGACCTGCACAGCCACGTCAACTCGATCGCCGGCCAGCGGCTGCAGGCCCTCGACGGAGTCACCACCGCGCTTGACCTCGAGGCCGGGGTCATGCCTGTGGCCGCCGGCTACCGCAAGGCGGCGGAGGAGGGCCGGCCCCTCAACTACGGCTTCTCGGCCTCGTGGGCCTCGGCCCGCGGCCAGGTGCTCTCGGGCGTCATGCCAAGCGCCGACTTCCACCAGGCGATGGCTCTCCTCGGCGATCCCGGTTGGCAGCGCAGCTCGACCCCGGCCGAGCTCGGGCGCTGGCTCGACCTCATCGCTGGCGAGCTCGAGGCCGGAGCCCTCGGCGTCGGCGTTCTGCTCGGATACGCCCCCCTGAGCGACCCGGCCGAGTTCGTCGCCCTCGCCCGCCTGGCGGCGGAGGCAGGCCTCCCCACCTACACCCACGTCCGGGAGCTGGTCGAGGCCGACCCGGCGACTCCGATAGACGGCTCGGCGGAGATCGTCCGGGCCGCCGCCGAGACCGGCGCCCACATGCACCACTGCCACGTGAACTCGACCTCCCGTCGGCACGTGGACCGGGTGCTCGCCCTGCTCGACCGGGCGCGGAGCGAGGGCTCGCCAATCACGCTCGAGGCCTACCCCTACGGATCGGGCGCGACCGCTGTCGGGGCCTACTTCCTCGACCCAGATCGGCTCGGCCGCTGGGGCCTCACACCGGACCGCATCGTCCTGCTCCCGAGCGGTGAGCGGGTGGCCGACGCTGCCCGCCTGGCCGAGGTCCGGGAGGCGACGCCGGGAATGGCCTGCGTGGTCGAGATCTTCGACGAGGACGACCCGGTCGATGCCGCCCTGCTCCGCTCCTCCCTCGTCGTGCCCGACTGCTGCGTGGCGAGCGACGCCATGCCGGTGATCTGGCCCGACGACTCGACGGAGAGCCGAGAGTGGCCGCTCCCGCCCGGTGGGACGACCCACCCGCGCACGGCGGGCACCTTCGCCCGGACCCTGCGCACGCTCGTTCGCGAGACGGCCACCTGGCCGTGGCTCGAAGCCTTCCGGCGCTGCTCTTACCTGCCGGCCCGCATCCTCGACTTCGCCCCGGCCGCCAGGGCCAAGGGCCACCTCGGGGCCGGGGCCGACGCCGACGTCGTGGTGCTCGATCCCGCTGCCGTGACCGACACCGCTACCTACCTCGACCCGACCTCGCCGTCGGTCGGCGTGCGCTACCTCTTCGTCGCCGGCAGCCCAGTCGTGTGGGAGGGCTCGCTCATGGCCGACGCCTATCCGGGCCGGCCCCTGCGGGCCGAGCCGGGCTGACCGAGCCCGGCTCCGGCTCGCCCGCCGACCGCTGGGCGGAGGCCTCGAGGGCGACGATCAGCCGCTCGACCGCAACGCGCTCGACCGGCCGACGGAAGGCGGCCGCGAAGCGCCCCTTCCCGAGGGCGGACTTGGCACAAGAGGCCGGCTGCTCGGCACAGAGCCAAGCTCCTCTCCCGCCCGAGCCCCGGCTCGAGAGCTGGCCGTCGCTCAGACAGACCAGCCGGATGAGCTCGTCGGCAGGCCGTCGGCGCCGGCAGCCGATGCACGTGCGCCGGGGCGGGGTCGCCTCAGCCAGCGCTGCCCGGCCCCGGCTCGCCCTCGGCCGACTCGAAGCTGCCGGCAACGCTCGGCGGGGTCTCGACGTCGAAGGTCTCGTCCTCGGCCGAGGCCTTGAGCTCCTCTGCCACGGCGTCGAGCTCGCGCTCCTCTTCGTCGATGGCGGCCGTCGCCTCGGTCAGGTTCTCCTCGGCGACCTCGCCCGGCGCCGTGTCGTCCGGATCGGCCCGGCTGCCACCGGCCGCCCACTGCTCGGCGGAGAGCGTCTCGCCGCCCTCGGCCGGCTTCCAGACCATCTCACCCGACTCGTTCTCGACCCACTCGCCCTCGGCCCAGTCGCCCTCGGAGTCGGCCGCCTGCTCTGACTCGGAGCGGATGTCTATGTGCCAGCCGGTGAGGCGGGCCGCCAGGCGGGCGTTCTGGCCCTCCTTGCCGATGGCGAGAGAGAGCTGGTAGTCGTGCACGATGACGGTCGCTCTCCCCTGCTCCTCGTCGAGGAGCACCTCTTTGACCTTGGCGGGCTGCAGGGCTCGCGCGACGAACTCGCCCGGGTCGTCGGAGAAGGGCACGATGTCGACCTTCTCGCCTCTGAGCTCGGTCGTCACCATCCTGACGCGAGCACCCCTCGCCCCGACGCAGGCGCCGACCGGGTCGACGTTCTGGTCGTTCGACCAGACGGCGATCTTGGTGCGATGGCCAGGCTCGCGGGCACAGGCCTTGATCTCGACTATCCCGTTCGAGATCTCCGGCACCTCGAGCTCGAAGAGCCGCTTGATGAGGCCGGGGTGGCTGCGAGAGACGACGATCTGCGGTCCCTTCGATGTCTTGCGAACCTCGACGATGTAGGCCTTCAGCCTGGCGCCGTGGTCGTAGCGCTCGTAGGGCACCTGCTCGGCCTGGGGCAGGAGAGCTTCGACCTTTCCGAGGTCGAGCAGCGTGAAGCGGCTGTCGGTCTGCTGGATGATCCCGGTGACGATGTCGCCCTCACGCCCGGCGTACTCCTCGTACTTGCGGTCTCGCTCGGCCTCCCGCACCCGCTGGGTGAGGACCTGCTTGGCCGCCTGGGCGGCGATGCGCCCGAAGTCGGCCGGGGTGTCGTCCCACTCCCGGATGACGTTGCCCTCCTCGTCGAGCTCCTGTCCGAAGACCCGGAACTCACCGGCGTCGGGATCGATGGTCACGACTGCCTCTTCGGCCGCGTTCGGCAGCCTCTTGTAAGCCGCCACGAGGGCGTTCGCCAGGGCGTCGAAGAGGGTGTCGACCGTGATCCCGCGGTCGCGCGCCATCTGCTGCATCGCCTCGAGCATCTCGAAGTTGGCCGTGCTCATCTCGTCTCCGTCCCGTGTCTCGTCTTCGTCGACCCGTTGCCGCTCTGCCCGGCCGCCACCTTGCGACGGGCTGCCCGGTGCTCTTTGCGAGCGCTCGGAGCGCTCGTGCCCGCGAGGGCGGCCCGCCAGTCGAAGAGCGTCGTCGCCCTGTCGACCTCATCGAAGGCGATGCGGCGCCGCCCGCCCTCGATCGCCTCGTCCTCGAGCTCGAATCCGGAGTCGTCGGAGGTCTTGAGGATCCCTTCGATGCGGCGCTCTCCTCCGCTGCCCGGCTTGATCTTCACCGCCACCCTCGCTCCGAGCTGGGCGGCGAAGTGCTCGGGCCGTCGCAGCCGACGCTCCAGGCCGGGGCTCGACACCTCGAGCTCGTAGCTCCCCCCAGGGACGGGATCGGCGTCGTCGAGGGCCCGCGAGATGGCGCCGGTGGCAGAGCCGATGGTCTCGAGGTCCACCCCGCCCGGCCGGTCGAGGGTCACCCGGAGCCGGCCGGTGTTGACCTCTACATCGACGAGATCGAGGCCGAGGGCTGCGACGACAGGCGCGACGACGCGTTCGACTCTCTCGGCCGTGCCCATCGTCGCCTCCTTCCTGCTCCCAGCCGGCTCTCCTCCCGGCAACAAAAAACGTGGGCCACCGCCCACGTCACCAACAGCTGTCCCACTAGAACGGCGAAGAGATTATACCAGGCAGTCAATACGATCCCAATGCCCTGAGCTGCAGTTTTGTAGACCTCCCAGCCCTCGGATCGCCCGGTGGCCCTTTCCCGGCGAGCGTCGCGGGCGACGCGAGGGCCCGGCCGGCTCTCTCCGCGGGCCTCGCGGAGCAAAGCTGAGCGCGACGTCCGAGGCCTTCCCCATGAACAAGACTGCCGTCGTGCGCCGGCCGATCAGAGGTGCTCAAGGTTCCGAGCTCACCTACCAGCCGGCCCTCGACGGGCTGCGAGGGGTCGCCGTCATGGCCGTCCTGCTCTACCACGGCGGGGTGAGCTGGATGGGGGGCGGCTTCCTCGGAGTCGAGGTCTTCTTCGTCCTCTCCGGCTTCCTCATCACCTCGCTCCTCCTCGCCGAGGAGTCCCGAGGCGGCATCCGGCTGAAGGACTTCTGGGCTCGCCGGGCCCGCCGGCTGCTGCCTGCCCTCCTCGCCCTGGTGACGGTCTGCGCCGCCTACGAGCTGGCGGTCGGCCCGTCCCACGCCGTACCGGACTTCGGCGCCGACGCTCTGGCAACCCTCGGCTATGTCGCCAACTGGCACGAGATCTGGGTAAAGAGCAGCTACTTCACCCGCTCGGCGCTCACCTCTCCCCTGGCACATACCTGGTCGCTCGCGATCGAAGAGCAGTTCTACCTCCTCTGGCCGCTCGTCCTCCTCGGGCTGGCGCGGGCCGGGCGCCGCCTGGCGGCGCGGGCCCGTCACCTTCCGCTCATCGCCTTTTGCGCCGCCGGCATGGCCGGCTTCTCACTCGAGAGCGCTCTGCTGTACGCCAACGGCGCGGGCCTCAACCGCGTCTACTACGGGACGGACACGAGAGCGACCGGCCTGCTTGCCGGTGCCCTCCTCGCCGCTCTCGTCGCCCGTCGCCCGGTGGCGGGCGGGTGTGAGGGCGAGAACCTCTCGGCGCGGCTCGGCGGGCGGGCGGCCGGCCTCTTCGGACTGGTCGGTGCGGTCGGGCTGGCCCTCTTCTTGGCGGCGGCGAACGGCAACCCGGCCTTCCTCTACCGGGGAGGCTTTCTCGCCCTCGATCTCTCCGTCGTGGCGCTGCTGGTCGGAGCGACGGCTCCGGGCGGGAGCTCTTTGGTGAAGCGCCTCTTGAGCTTCGCCCCGCTCAGGGGCGTCGGGCTCATCTCCTACGGCCTTTACCTCTGGCACTTCCCGCTCATGTTGTGGTTGACAGACAGCTCGACTGGGGTGAGCGGCCCGGCTCTTCTCCTCTTGCGCCTCGGCGCCAGCCTCGGAGCTGCTCTCGTCTCTTTCTTCCTCATTGAGCAGCCGATCCGGCGCCGGCAGCTTCCCCGCCCGGCCCTCCGGGTGCTGGCGCCGCTCGGCGGAGCCGTGGCGCTCGCCCTCAGCCTCTTGACCTGGGGCAGCACTCCGGCGCTCGCCGGAGCCAACCTCGTCGGTCCGAGACGCGCCAGCCAGCATTGCACTGCCTCTGTCGGCGGCCGGAGGGAGACCTTCCACAGCTGTCCTGGGATCCGAGTGCTCATGCTCGGCGACTCGATCGGTCTGACGCTTGGGATCGAGACGAGCTTTCACCCCGCCTCCTACGGCCTGATCGCCCAGAACGACTCCCTGTTCGGCTGCGGCTTTGTCGAGACCGGGCTGGTCTACTTCGAGGGCGGCTGGGTCAGTCCGAACCCCGCCTGCCAGAGCGCCCTCGGCACCTGGAAGGCCGACGAGGAGCGCTTCCACCCCGAGGTGGTGATGATCGAGATGGGTTACTGGGACGAGAGCAACTGGCGGCGGGACGGGCGGGTCGTCCACCTCGGCCAGCCGGCCTATGACGCCGAGCTGCGACGGGCCATCCACCACTTCGCCTCGGTGCTCGGGGGCCCACAGCTGCCGGTGGTCTTCTTGAGCGTGCCGATCGTCGACCCGCCGCCTCTCTCGAACGGCTCGGCTCCCCCGCAGGCCTCGGCCCTTCGCCGCCGTCTCGTCAACTCGATCTTCGCAGGCCTCGCCCGGAAGGAGCCTCGGCGGGTTCACTACTTCGACATCTCGCCCTACGTCACGCCGAAGGGCCGTTTCTCGACCGACCTGTACGGCGGGATCTGCCGGGACTCAGACGGAGTCCACTTCTACGTCGGGCAGCCGACCGCCCCCGTCCAGACGGCCTGCGGCGCCCGGCTCGAAGCCGCCCTCGTTCCCTACCTGCGCAAGCTGGTGCTCGAGGAAGTGGCCGCTCCTCGGCGCTCGGGCTGAGCCCGAGCGCGGGCGGCGGCCGGGAGGCGGCATCAGCTGGGGCCAGACCGGGCCGGGCAGCTTGCGGTGGGGCGAGGCGCTCTCGACTGAAGGTGGGGAACCAGGACGAGGCGGGCTGGTCGGCGGGGCGCGGCGACGGAGTAGCCGAACGCCTGAGCGATCGGCGGGGGCGTGGTGGGCTTCCAGCCGTCGCTGTAGAGCTGCCAGATCGTCCCCGTGAGGACGGCATAGACCTGCAGGGGGTGACTCGAGGCGTCCCCCTCCACCTCGAGGCTCCCTCGCCTCAGCTCGCAGCGGATCTCTGAGACCACTGCGGTGGTCTGCGCGACCGCCCGCCAGCCGCTCACGAGATAGTCGCCTCGGGCGGCGTCTACCGCCAGCAGGCTTGCGCCGCCCCCTGTGAGCGCCAGGGAGGCGACGAGGCCGGCGGCCGTGGCGAGCCGACCGATCGGGGCGAGCCTCAGGTACCTCGCCCGCGCCTTGCTCGCGGCCCGACCGGCCAGCTCGGCCAGGCTCCAGAGCACGACCGCCCATACGAGGATCCCGACCGGCCAGGAGATCGGTACGAGGTAGGAGATGGCGAGCAGGTGCGAGCGGGGGAACACGGCGAAGGTCACGACGACGCTCGCGGCCAGCACGAGCGTGACCGCAGACAGACCAGCTAGCTCGATGCGCCCCTTCCACCAGGCGACAGCTGTCGCCAGGGCCAGCAGGGCGATTACCACCGGGCCGACGAAGACTGGACGGCTGCCGATCGAGCCCATCACCCAGCGGAAGTCAGAGAGCCGGTTGCCGTGCTGCCACAGAGTGGGAGGCTCGACGGCCGAGGCGAGCAAGCGCCAGCCGAAGCCGGCTCCCATCCCGGCGCCCTGGTGACTTTCTGCCAACAGAGCTGAGACGTTTCCCCTCCGCGCCGTCAGCTGCTGGAGGGTGGTCGGTAACCAGCAGAGGAGCCCGACCGCCAGCCCGACCGGCAACCATCGGCCGATCCGACGAGACCGCACGAGGCCGAGGAGCGGGGCCAGCAGGCAGCAGGCAACCGATCCGAGGGCGTACTCGACATGGCACTGGACCGCCAGCGAGGCGGCAAAGACCTGCACCGGCCACCAGCCGAGCCGGCCCGAGACGACCGCCCACCCGGCGAGAGCAGCGGCCACGAACCAGATGAGGCCGAAGTTCGGGTTCCAGACCGGATCTGTCGCGAGGAGAGGGCGAGCCGCCACGAGCACCGCCAGTCCGGTGAGCGCCACAGCCGCCGCGCCGGGTCCACGAGCCGACCAAGCCGCTTGCACGCAGAGCATGGCCGCGAGTCCACATAAGAGGCCCGCCCCCCAGAGGGCGCCCTGGGAGGGGTCCAGGTGCACCGGTAGGGACAAGAGCCAGTAGAGGCCCGGGCCGAGATCGTATGCCTGCGGGGCGTGTCCGGTCGGGAGCACGTACTGCCCGACGAGCGGCGGGTGGAGCGACCAGACCTGCCAGGCCCGAAAGGAGATGACGGCGTCGTCGCTCGCCGGGCGGTACCCGCGGGCCATCTCGAGGGCGGCCGCCAGCAAGAACGGGACGGCGGCCGCGGCCAAGAGGGCGGCGTGAGCGACCGGGCGCGCCCAACGCAACCGTCCTAGCCCTGGCCCGACCACGCTGCCCATATAACTACCGGTCCGGGCCGGGGCCAGGCTGCGGGCGCTCCATCGCCCGGCTCCGCCGGCAGCTGACCGCGCCCGAGCCGGCGACGAGAGCTCCACCAAATCCTGTCAGCCCTGTGCCGCCAGAGCCTCACGGAGGCTGTCGCGGGCCGAAGCGAGCTGCTTTCGCACCGTGCCCTCTGCTATCCCGAGAGCCGAGGCAGCCTCCTTAGGGGACATGCCGACGACGAAACAGCACACGGCGCAGGCCCTCCGGCGAGCCGGCATGGCCGCCAGGGCCCGCTCCAGGTCGAGACGGGAGCCCGCTTCGGCCGCCGGGTCCGAGGCCGACCGCCCTCCCGCCGGGAGCGGCCCCGTCCTCGCCTGGCGCGCCAGGACCCGACGGGAGAGACGAAAGGCGGTCATGAAGACGTAGCCCGGCGGGTTCGAACCCTGGCGTACCCGTCGCCAGTGCCCGAGGGTCCGGGCGAAGGCCTCCTCCGCCACGTCCTCGGCGCTGGCGTGGTCTAACCCGCCGAGCTCGAGGGCCCGAACCACCCGTGGGAAGTGGCTGGCGAACATGGCCGCGAAGTCGTCGTCCGAGTCCGCGCTGCCGATGGCGGCCGGAGAGTCGTAGATGGCTCCAGTGTGGCCCATGGGAGAGGTGGCGACGTCCGGGGCTCGGTCGAGGCGGGTGGCCTCAGCCGGCCGGCTGGAGGCAGGCGCCGTTCACAAGGCCGATCTGTGAAGGGCCCGGAACCCTCAGGCTGAGCAGCAGCCGGCCGCTGCTCGAGAACGCCCGCAGGCGCACGCCCTCGCCCGATGCTCTCGCCGGAACGAACCCAGCCAGGACCACCAAGTTGCGGTGGGGTCGCTCGCTGAGCAGGCCGGCGCCGCCGATGGAGGCTTCCACCCGGCCGACGTCGGCGGCGACGAGGGCGGTTGCCACGAGCAGGTCACGCGAAGAGCCGCTCGGACGGAAGAGCGTCTCTGCAGCCTCGTCGATCTGGGCCGGCCCCACCTGGACGGGAAGCGGCAGGACGGCTATCGAGTCGAGCCGTCCTGACCTCGTGAGGACGATGCTCAGCTCTCGCTCGACCCCGCAGAGCCGCGGCTCGGCGCCGAAGCCGGACCCGCCGGCGCCCGCCATGGGCTGGATCACTCCAGGGCGCCGGCGGTCGGTCGCCACGAGAGCCGTGAGGTGATAGCGGCCGAGCGACTTCGCGCTGACCGGCACCCGCTGTGGAACCCCGCCCGAGCAGCCGGTGAAAGAGCAGAAGCCTCCTGTAAGGCCCGTGACGCTCGTGGAGGCCGAGCGGCCGTTCGCAGCCGGCTGCAGGCCCCCTGGAACTGCCACCGCGCCATGGCGAAAGTGCACCGGGGCCTGGGGGAGGAGCGCCGGGCGGGGGGTGGCCGAGCTGGGGAGGACAGCCGTGGCGCTCGGGCGCGGGCCGCCCGCCTGGCTCAACCCGACGCCCAGGCCCGCCCCGAGGACGACGACGCAGGAGAGGGCGGCCACCTTGAGGCGGGCTGTCCGACGACGCTGCTGCCGAGCTCGCACCCGTGCCAGGGACGGACCGGTGTCGCCGCCCGGCACCTCGAGCAGCCTTCTCAGGTCGAGGTCCTTCGGGTCGAAGTGCCTCGGATCGGGGTCCATCGTCAGATAAAAGCCACCAGGGGACCCGATCGCGTACCGGCCCGCTCAGGCCGGAACCGACCTCGAGGAGCACCTTGGTCGGGCCGTCCCGACGCCGGTCGATTGCTCCACCAAGCCAACCCGCTGGCGATCCAGGTCGCCAGCCTGGCCGGCCGACGACAGACCGGCCGACGACAGGCCGGCTGGATGGCCACGGACACCGGGAGCCGGCTCCTCCACCAGGTCGGGCCGGTTGAGAGCTGGTGAGCGGCCACCAGAAGCACTCCGGCGTGGAAGCGGCGAGGGGCGCTCTGGCGGCTCACCCCGCCGATCCTCGCCCACTTCGACAACTTCATGCCACCGGCATTACGAGAGGCTCTGGCTCCCCCTCAGCTGAGACAGGGTCACCCGCTCGAGCGAGCAGTTCACCGCCCCCAGCCCAGAGCTGCCACGACCTCGAAGGGCTCTCCGGTAGGAGAACCGGTAATCCGAGGAGAGAGCCTCTCCTCATGACAAGGACGGGCGCCCGAAAGAGCGTGGCTTTGCGAGACGACCGGCCGGCCAACGGCGCCAGAGCGGGGCTGCCTCCCGATGCTGCCCGGACGAGAAAGGTGCTGCCGCCAAGCCGTCCGGGCGGGAGGAGGAAGCCACGGCTCGTGCTGCTCGGCCTCGGGATGGTGCTGGCGTGTGCCGCGCTCGGCGGAGAGGTGGCCGCCCGGAGCTCACAGCTGACTGGCTACCTCGGACTCAGGTTCCCGCTCGCCTACGGACAGCTCCTTCGGGCCGCAGACCTCAGCCGGGTCGAGATGAGGCTCGGCGGATCGGTCGACGCCATCTCGCTCTCGCGAGCTCGTGAGTATCTCGGACGGGTGGCCGCAAGCGATCTTCCGGCCGGAACCCTCCTTGTCCCGCAGGACTTCCTCGCCGGCACCACGCCTGCACGTCGCATGGCCATAGTAGGGGCCGACCTGCAATCCGATCAGGCTCCTGGCAACCTCGCCGTCGGAGACCGCGTCTGGGCGATCTCGGCCCGCCAGTCGGGCCCGAGCGGCGGCCCGGGCGGCACGGCTCTGCTCGCCCGTGGCACGGTCTTCGGCCTCGGCGCCGGGGCGAGCGGAGCCGGATCCTCGGGAGTTGAGGTCGACCTCGAGGTGCCACTGAGAGACGGACCGGCCGTCGCCGGGGCGAGCGCCGCCGGAGATCTCAGCCTGATCGAGGTTCCCGCTTCCCTCTCGGGCCGGCAGGCGAGGAGCGGCTCGTGAGCCTGATCGTCGTGGCATCGGCCAAAGGCTCGCCCGGGGCCACCTCTACCGCGCTCCGCCTCTCTTTCGAGCTCGGGCGAAAGCTCGGGAGCAGCTATCCGGCCTCCTATCTGGTGGACGCCGACCCCGACGGCGGCGACGTGGCGCTGCGGCTGGGTCTCGCCGCCGCCCCGAGCGTCGCCACCTTGGCTCTCGCAGGCCGCCACGGCTTCAGCGAGGCAGTCCTCGTCTCCCACACGCAACGCTCGGCACTTCTGCCGGGCGTCGCGATCCTCACCGGGGTGGCGGGCCGGGGGCAGCGCTCGGCGGTCAGCTGGCTCGCCCAGCCGCTCGCCGAGGCGGCCCGCAGGACCAGCTTGCCGATCGTCGTCGACGCCGGCCGGACCGGGGGCTTCGAGAGTGTCCACCCCCTCTATGCGGCGGCCGACCACGTGGTGCTCGTCTGCGACGAGAGCACGCCTTCTGTCGTGCACGCCCGCTCGGCGCTCATCGCCCTGGCGGCCGAGGGCATCGAGGCCGGGGTCGCCCTGGCCCCCGAGGCAGGCGAGCCGGCCTCGGAGATCGCCCGCGCCCTCGGGCGGCCGATTCTCGCCCGCGTGCCGAAGGCCGGCTTCGACAACCCCTTCGCCCCTGGCCGCCATCGCCCGCTGGGAGCCAGGGGGCGGAGCGCTCCGGGCGGCCCGAGCGGCGTCGGTCAGCTGGCGGAGGTGCTGGCGGGCGAAGCCCGGCCCTTGGCAGAGCCAGCCCAGCGGCTGGACGAGCAGGCCCCCGCCTCGCTCGGAGGTCTCATCGCCAACCCGGACACCAGAGGGACCCGATGACCTCTCTGCGAGAGGCCCCGGTGCTCCAGGGCCAGGCGGAGCGTGAGCAGCTGGCCGATATCGCCTCGGCTGTTCGCTCGGAGGTGCTGGCGAGCTTCGCCAGCCGGGCGCGTGACCTAGCCGCTCCCCGCTCGCTAACCGCCCCGGAGCAGGCTGGCCTGCTCGTAGACCAGGTCCTCGATCGCCGGGCGGCGGCCCGGGCGGCGGCCGGAGAGCCCTCGCTCGGCATCGAGCAGGAGCGACTCGTCCGCCAGCTGGCGCTCTCGATGCTCTTCGGGCTCGGCGCGCTGCAGCTCTACATAGACGACGCCTCGGTCGAGAACATCGACGTGAACGGTCACGAGCGGGCATTCGTGACCTACGCGGACGGCGCGAAGAAGCTGGTCGGCCCCGTGGCCGCTTCGGACGAGGAGCTCGTCTCCCTCGTGAGGAGCGCCGGCGCCAGGTTCGGGCTGAGCGAGCGACGCTTCGACGCCGCTCAGCCCGAGATAGACCTCCGCCTGCCCGACGGAAGCCGCCTCTCTGCCGTCATGGGGGTCACCGAGCACCCGGTGGTCGACATCAGGCGCCACCGGATGCAAGACGAGGACCTGGCCGGCATCGTGGCGCTCGGCATGCTCGACGAGGAGATCGCTCTGTTCCTCGCCCGAGCGGTCGAGTCCAAGCAGAACATCCTCGTCTCGGGCGCCATGAACGCCGGGAAGACGACCCTTCTTCGGGCTCTGGCGGCCGCCATCCCGCCCGAGGAGCGCATCGTGACGATCGAGCAGGCCCTCGAGCTCGGCCTCGAGAGGCAGACGGGCCGGCATCCGGACTGCGTGGCGATGGAGGCTCGCCTGGCGAACACCGAGGGCGAGGGCGCCATCGGCATGGCCCGCCTCGTCAGGCGATCCCTTCGCATGAACGCCAGCCGGGTGATCGTCGGGGAGGTCCTCGGGGACGAGATCATCCCGATGCTGAACGCCATGAGCCAGGGTCGGTCGGGCTCGATGGCGACCATCCACGCCGACTCGTCCGCCGGCGTCTTCCGCCGGATCGCCGCCTACGCCGTCCAGGCGCCAGAACGGCTCCCGCTCGAGGCGACGAACCTGCTCATCGCAGGTGCAATCCACTTCGTGGTGCATCTCGACTGGTGCCGGAGCACGGCCGGGCGCCCTCAGCGGCGGGTGGTCTCGGTACGCGAGGTCATCGACGCCGACGGGCCGCTCGTGATCTCGAACGAGATCTGGCAGGCCGACCGGTCGGGTGCCGTCGTGCGGGCCGCCCCTCTGAGCGAGCGGGCCAAGGGAGCGATCGGCGCCGCAGCTCTCGTCCAGGATCCGGCGGTGGCTCCATGGGCGTAGTCGTCACCGCCCTCGCCGGGGCCGGGGTCGGCGTCGGCGTAGCCGTCATGCTGCTCGGGCTCAAGCCGGGCGGGCGAAGCCCGGGCGCCTCGGTGAAGGTGCTGTCCGAGGCGAGGCAGAGCCTCGGGCCCGCCCACTTCGCAGCTCTCGCAGTGGGGCTCGTCTCGCTCGTGGTCACCCGCTGGCCGATGGCTCTCGTGCTCGGGACGGCCGGCACGCTAGGGCTGCGGGGCCTGAGCGCCAAGCAGAGCCGCTCCTCGATCGCCACGCTCGAAGCGATAGCCGGCTGGAGCGAGATGCTGCGAGACACCCTGGCCGGAGCATCCGGCCTCTCCCAGGCTCTCGTGGCAACTGCTCCGAGCGCCCCGCCCGAGATCCGGCCGGCCGTAGCCGCCATGGCGGGACGGATCAACGGAGGTCTCTCTCTCGAGGGCTCGCTCCGCCAGCTGGCAGACGACATCGCCGACCCGGCAGCAGACATGCTGGTGGCGGCACTGGTGATGGCGAGCCGCGAACGGGCCCAGAAACTCGGCGACCTGCTCGGAGCCCTGGCGAGATCGGTGCGCGACGAGGTGACGATGCGCCTGCGCATCGAGGCTTCCCGGGCCTCCTCCCGAACGGCCGTGAGAATGATCACCGGCTTCTCGCTGGCGCTCTTCGCCCTCATGGCCCTGTTCGCCCGCTCTTACCTCGCCCCCTACTCCTCGGCCGCCGGCCAGCTGGCGCTCGGCTTCGTCGGCCTCCTCTTCGCCTTCGGGCTGTGGCTCATGTCCTTGATGGTCCGGCCCCAGCTCCCCCCGCGGCTCGAGTTGAGCCGGATGGAGCAATGACGAGCACCAGCCTCCTCGTCCTGCTCGGCGGCGGGCTCGGGACCGGCCTCGTCCTGCTCGTCGCCGGCTCTCTCCGGCATCGTCTTCGCCTCGAGGAGATCGTCGCCGCCTTCGAGCCGGACGCCACGAACGCCCTCGCACAAGAGAGCACCACCTCCGGGCGCTCCCGCCTGGCCAGCCTCGGAGAGTCGCTCAGCCGGGCTGCCACCCGCCTCGGGCACCCGGTCGCCCGCCCGGAGGATCTCGCCATCCTCGGGCGAGATCGCGAAGAGCAGCTCTCTTTCATGGCGCTCGGCGGCCTCGGAGGGGCCGGAGCCGGCGCCGCCATCAGCCTCGTGCTCGCCGGTCTTTCCAAGAGCCACGGCTCCATCTTCCTCGTGCTGCTGCCGCTGGCAGGTGGCCTGGTGGGCATCCTGCTGCCGGCCCGCAGGCTCTCGCAGAAGGCCCAGGCCGAGCGGGAGCGATTCCTGCGCGGCTTCGGCTGCTGGCTGGAGCTCGTCGCCCTGGCTCAGGCCGGAGGCATGGGAATCGAGGGCGCCCTCAGAGCCAGCTACTCGGTCTCGAGCGACCGCAGCTTCCGCCGGCTCGGCGAAGCCTTCGAGCAGGCTCGCTTCGGAGCCATGACACCTTGGGAGGCCCTCCGGCGGATGGGAGAGGAGCTGAGGCTCCCGGCCGTGCTGGAGCTCGCCGCCACCCTGGCGCTCGCCGGGATGGAAGGTGCCCGGGTCCGCACCTCGTTGCTGGCCAAGTCGGAGTCGCTCCGGCAGCGGGCCATCTCCGACGCCGAGGCGAAGGCCAACTCGACGACCGAGCGCCTCTTTCTTCCCTCGATCGTCCTGATGCTCGCCTTCCTCGTCTTCCTGATGTACCCGGCCGGCGTCCGGCTGGCCGGCCTGCTTTGAGAAGGCCCCGATCGCGCCGCAAGGCGCCGCAAGAGACCAGAGTCAAACAAGATGGGAGGACCACGTGAACTTCGCCCTCGTTGCCCAACTCCTGAGGCTGCTCGCCAGTCGGATCGCTCTCCTCAGAGATGAGCCCGACCGGGGCGACGTCGCTGAGAAGATCGTCATCGTCGGCATCTTCGTCGCACTTGCCGTCGCCGTCGGAGCGATGATCACGAGCGCTGTCTCGGGAGATGCCACCTCGGTCGCAAAGACCATCTCCTCTGCCGCCAACTGAGCATGCGGTGGTGGCTCTCCGCATGGCACACCGGCCGGCCGGCTCGGACAGCGGCCGGCCGGCCGGCAGCTCTCGATCGAGGATCGTCGCCGATCGAGGAGCTCCTCGTCCTCCCGGCGCTCATGCTGCTCATCCTGGCGGCCCTGCAGTTCGCCTACTACGGGCTGGCTGCCCACGCCGCTGCGCTGGCGCTCTCGGAGGGGTCGGCCGAGGCGCGAGCCTCC
>JAJZLV010000059.1 GCA_021803215.1 Actinomycetes bacterium
CGCGCCACCAGCGGTAGGCGGTGTGCTTGCTCACTCCTACCCGGTCAGCCCAGTCAGACAGGTTCACAGTGGATAGACTAGCACACACGTACGCACACTGGTAGACACTCACTGCCCAGCAGCTTGCTACCCCTGGAGCAAAGCCAGCTCCAGCGTCGGCCAGAACGGGGCCGTGCAAGGTGTTGATGACCAGTGCCACCATGGACGAGTGGAACAGGACGAAGGTGGTGGCGGGCACCCCCGGTGCGGCCCTACCAGATGCCAGGGCTCACGCCGCCGACAATTCGCCCAAGGAGGCACCATTGAGTGACTACGACGTACGCATGATCATCCTCTCGACAGACGATCTCGAGGAATCCATCCGCTTTTACACCGAGACCCTCGGGATGCCGCTCAAGTTTCGGGACGGGTCTCACTTCGCGGCTCTCGACGGCGGCTCGGTGACCCTCGCCCTGGCGACCAAGGTGGACCACCCCCTGCCCGGACAGGTCGTCGTCGGCATCAAGACGGCCGATGTCGATGCTGCGGCGGAGGCGATCGAGGCCAACGGAGGCGGCGTCGTGAAGGGGCCCTACAACGACGAACACGAACGCCGCGCCGTCGTCTACGACCACAAGGGCAACGGTCTGGTCTTTTACAGTCCGCTCGCCCGCTGACGGGGCGCCCGCCACCTGACTCGGCTTCAACGCTGGTCGCGGTGGGAGGCCATGAGCTCTGCCGGCGAGGCATCCGAGGTGAAGACGACCGAGATGGGATCGTAGGAGAGCCGATGGTCACCGGCGTCGCCTGGCAGCTCCGGCTCACTGTCGGCGGCGGACGCCTTGGAACCAGTGCCGCTCGGCGCAGTCCAGGTGCTCCAACATGCCTGCCGACGGCCAGGAGGTCGGCAGGGCCGAGCGGTGCCACGACTCCTTGCTGAGCCTACGATTGCCGGTGCCGACTCTCGCTGGGCGCGCCGGAACGAAGGAGCATCTCGCCGCTGGCCCTCACCTGTGTGAGCTGCGGCCATCCCCGGTCCTCACCTCAAGAGCCGGACCGGACGAGGCATAAAAGGAGCTGGCCCAGCGCGCCGTGGCGCTCTTGAACGGGCCGACAGACCGGACGTGACGACTGAAGAGGGCACCGCCAGCTTCGTCGACCCGGCCGGGCACCTCTGGCAGCTGTCACAAGATCTCGCGGCCTGACGACGAGCGCTGCTGGAGCAGCCTCGAGCACGTCTTGGCACCGCTAGCCCCGTTTTCCGCACCTGAATCGGTCAAGGACGCGATCAATCGCTCGTGATGTTCTTCCGCGCGCCCTGACTGACCTGCGATGTTCTGCCGTATCGTCACCAGTTCAGGCACAACGCTCCGGTCGTCGTGTAGGGCCGACTATTGATCAGCCCATGTCCCAATGTCTGACTGAATAACATGCTTGTAATCCGTTCTCGGCTGGCGTAGTGTAGGGCCAACGAACGGAAAGCGAGTGAGCGTGTACGTGAAGAGGCACACCGTGCATAAGGGTGGTCGGCACTACGTGTACCTACGCCTCGTCGAGGCCTACCGCAACGAGGACGGCCAGGTCCGCCACCGGGTGCTTCGCACGCTCGGGCGCGAGGATCAGCTGAAGGCGTCGGGCCAACTCGACCAGCTCGCGGCCTCCTTCGCTCGCCTCGACCCACCCCAGATCGGCACCCGACGGGTGGTGGGCCCGCTGCTCATGGTCGAGCACTACCTCTGCCGGCTCGGCCTTTCGAGCCTCGTCGATCGCCTGGTGCCGATGCGCGGCCGGTCACAACTGACCCACGGCGAGGTGATCGCGGTGCTCGTCGCCAACCGGCTGTGCGCGCCCAGCCCGCTCTACGACATCGCCGGGTGGGCATCCTCCGCCGCGGTCGCCGAGCTGCTCGGAGTCCCGTCCATGTTGTTGAACGACGACCGGCTCGGTCGGGCCCTCGAAGCGCTCGCCCCGGTCGCCGAAGAGGTCCGTGGTCAGCTCATGGTGCACACGGTCCGCGAGCTCCCGGCCCTCGTCGATGCCAGCCGCCTGCATCTCGATCTCAGCGCGGTCCGCTTCGCCGGCGCCTACGAGGGTTCTGCCCTCGTGAAGAAGGGCTGGGCCGCGGACCGGACCGTCGCCCGACAGGTAAAGACCCTGCAGGCCTCGACGAAAGCCGGAGTAGCGCTCTACTTCCGGCCGCACAAGGGATCGGCCAGCGAGCTGCCGGCATTCGTGGCCGCGATCGAGACGCTGGCCGAGACCCTGCCTCCGGGCCTGGTCGTCGTGGCCGACTCGGGGCTCGGCTACGTGGAGAACCTCTGCGCCGCGGACGCGAAGCACGTGGGCTTTGTGGTGCCCCTTCGAGCCGACACCGGCTGGGCAGAGCGGTTCAGCACCGATGTTCCAGCCGGCCTCGACGCGCTCGAGCCCCTCGACTACATCTCGTTCCGAGAGCAACGGCTCGACCCTGCTCGTCGCACGGTATGGAAGGGGCTGCTGAGCCCGTTCCCGGTGACTGGAGAAGATGGCACCCATCACGACTTGGCGGTTGCCTACATCTGGTCCTCCGAGGAGGCGACCTCGGTTGCCGACGCTCGTGAGCGAGCTCTCACGAAGGCGGAGGAGGCATTGGGCCGTATCTACAACGGGCTCGGCGGTCGCTACTACAAGACGAGGAAACAGGTCGACACCAAAGTCGCCCAGATCCTCACCGGAAAAGTCGCGGGCCTGATCACCGTGACGACGGGCACCCGAGCGGGCAAGCCGGTCATCACCTGGCGACGGGACGAGGACGCGATCGCGGCTGCTGGCGCCCTCGACGGGCTCTACGCGCTGGCGACCAACCTCCCTGACCCACAAGGTGGCCGGCTGGATGCCCTCGAGGTGCTCCGGATCTACAAGGACCAGTGGATCGTCGAGCAGCGCCATCGCGACCTCAAACAAACCCTCCGGGTCCGACCGGTCTTCCTGCACAACGACGACCGCATCGAGGCCCTCATCGCGGTCATCGGCATCGCGCTGCTCATCTTCGGGCTGATCGAAGCCGAGCTGCGCGCCGCACTAGGCGACGGAGTAGCACTGCCCGGCATCCTGCCTGAAGGCCGGGCGGCCAAACCAACCGCCCGTGCCGCCCTTGCCGCCTTCGAAGGGCTTTCGGTCACCTACACCCCGACCGGTCTGGTTCTCGACCGGCTCACCCAAGTGCAGCGGATCATCCTTGCCCTACTCGGCGTCTCCCTCCCCTGGCCTGAGAGCAAAGAGGAGTAACCCGATTCGGGTGCGGAAAACGGGGCTAGCCAGCCTCGGTCCCGTCCTCGTCGCCACCCTCTCCCGGCTGGCCCGGAGGAACCTGGGGCGGCATGTAGGGCAGCTCGATGTTTAGGCCGATCCCCGCCGGGAGGCCCTCCAGGAGCCGGGCGCCGATCGTGTTGCGGTGTGCGAGCCCGCTCGGGGCCAGCTCGCCGCCGGGCGCCGGCTGGCTGGCTTGCAGGGCGCCTCGGCCGAGCGAGCGCATCGCCTCCAAGATGTCGGCCTCGCTCGGGCAAGCGAGCTCGCCCTCGCCGGCCAGGTCGTCTTCGCTCAGCTCGGAGAGCTGGTCGGCCACCTTGGCGGGGAAGTCGGCGCTCCAGTGCGAGCCGGAGCGCCGGATGAGGCGGCGTCCTTCGACGCTGAGCCCGAGGCAGTAGTCCCGCCACTCGACGAGGTGGGCGTCGATGAGGAGCTCCATAGCCTCGACGAAGGTGGTTGGTGCCACGCTGGCGCCGAAGAGCCCCTCGAAGGAGATGATGACCTGTTCGAGGCCGGCGAGCTCGCCGCCGTTCGCCTTCTCGACCGCCAGGAGAGCGGCCGCTTCGTAACGGCCGAAGAGCTGAGCCATGAGACCATTCTCCACCGGCCCGGGGCCGAAGGACAGCCTCTTCACGGCGGGCAGCCTCCCGCGGCCGTCTCTGTCGGAGGTCATCGGGCCGAGAAGCCAGCGGTCTCGAGGTCGCGGCCGAGCACGACCAAGTTGGCCGGACCCCACCTCGATGAGGCCATAGCGGCCGCCCGGAGGGAGACGACCCGGGTCGAGGCGTTGGCGAGCGCCGGTTGATCTCCCAGTTCCTTTCCCCCGCGAGAGGCTTCGCAGCGCCTGATCTATCGAAGCGGCTGCCCGGCGAGCGCCCCCGCTCGCCTTCCCGGCCGGTCCGGCTCGGCAACCGGCCGGTCCTTCCGGGCAGCGAAGGAGGTGATCCCAACCCGCCGGCTCGAGGGCGATGACGCCGGGTGGGAGCTCTTCGGCGAGGTGAGCGGTCGGGCTCCCCGGCAGGAGGCAGAGGGCCTCTTGAAGCTCGGCCATCGAGCGGGCGGCGACGGCTACCTTCGCGCCGGGCCTCCTGGCAGGTGGGCCGAGCGGAGCCTCCGGTCGAGGTGGTACTCCACCGTCGAGGTGGCGAGCCGCTCCACCTCGACCGTCGCCCGGCTGGCCGGCGCCTCGAGTGCCTGGCGGAGCTGGCCGCCGAGGATCTGGCGGACGAGCAGGACCGTCTCCGGCGAGACCCCCTGCCCGCTTCGACAGCTCCGGCAGAGAAAGCCGCCGGCGTGCTCGTCATAGGCGACGAGCGGAGCCTCCTCGTTGCACGCGGCGCAGAGCTCCGTCATGGGCCCGACGCCCTCCAGGGCGAGGAGGCGGAAGAGGAAGGCACCAAGGAGCAGGGGGGAGGGTGACGCGGCCAGGGTCTTGAGCGCCCCGGTGAGGCTCCTGAAGACCTGGGGCATCGGCTGGCGCTCGACTGCCACGAGGTCGACCGCCTCGAGCATCGTGAAGGCGGCGGGCATCCGGTCGAGGTCTTCTCTTATCTGGCGGTAGTGGTCGAGCACCTCCACCTGGGAGACGATGTCGAGCTCCCGGCCCCGCCAGCAGAGCATGGAGACGTGGGTGAGCGGCTCGAGCCGCCCGGCCAGCTTGCTCTTCGGCCGGCGGATCCCCTTTGCCACCGCCCGCACCTTGCCGTGCTCGGGGGTGACGAAGGTGACGATCCGGTCGGCCTCGCCGAGCTTGATGGTGCGAAGGACGACTCCTTCGTCCCTGAAGGTCGCCACGGATCCGAAGGCTAGGTCCGGCTCAGCTCCGGCGCGGACCGTGCAGCCGGCCTCCCAGGTAGATGAGAGCCACGCCGACCGCGACGACCAGGATGATCGCCAAGGCGCCCGGGTCACCCGCCACCGCCAGGAGGCAGAGGACGGCGAAGGCGAGAACTCCGAGGACGATCCCCGAGATGACGCCGATGTGGTCCCAGAGCCGCCAGGGCTCGGACTCCTCTTCGGCCGCGGGCAAGTTCTGGTCGCTCACTTCTTCACACCACCGTACCGGCGTTCGCGGCGCTGGAATTCCCGGACAGCCTCGAAGAGGTTCTCCCGGCGGAAGTCGGGCCAGAGGATGTCGGAGAAGAGCAGCTCGGAATAGGCGAGCTGCCAGAGCAGGAAGTTGGAGATCCTGAATTCGCCCGAGGTCCTGATCACGAGATCCGGGTCGGGCAGGTCAGGCCAGTAGAGGCGGGCGGCGATCGCCCTCTCGTCGACTTTCGAAGCATCGATGCCGTCTCGCACGAGAGAGCGAACGGCATCGACGATCTCGGCCCGTCCGCCGTAGTTGAAGCAGATGGTGAGCGTCATGTTGCGGTTCTTGGAAGTCGCCGCCGCCGTCTCTTCCATGTGGCGGGCGATCCGCTTGGGGACCCGCCAGTCGCTCCGGCCGGCGAAGCGGATGCGCACCCCTTGGGCGTCTAGCTCGTCCCGGTGGCCTGAGAGGACCCTCTCGTTGAAATTCATGAGGTAGCGGACCTCGTCGGGCGGGCGGCGCCAGTTCTCGGTCGAGAAGGCGAACATCGTCAGCCACTTGATGCCGATCTCCAAAGCGCCCTCGACGGTGTCGAACATCGCCTCCTCGCCGGCCGCGTGGCCCTCTGTGCGCGCCAGGCCCCTGGCGCGGGCCCAGCGGCCGTTCCCGTCCATCACGCAGGCGATGTGATGAGGGACGCGAGCAAGGTCGATCCCTTCCGATGTCACGCAGGGAACATAGCGGCACCTCGGTCCGAGCGACGGCCGCAGCAGCTGAAAGGCTGGCGAGCTGTCAGACTTCGCCGATGGCATCGTCCAGGAAGCCGCCCGCCCAGCTGCGGCTCCTCGTGCTCGGCGGCACCAACTTCCTCGGGCGCGCCTTTGTGGCCCGGGCGCTCGAGGCGGGCCACGAGCTGACGCTTTTCAACCGGAACAAGACGAACCGAGAGCTCTTCTCCGGCCGGGTGGAAAAGGTCGTTGGCGATCGCACGATCGACCTGCGCGCCCTTGAGGCCAGAGGCTTCGATGCCGTGGTCGACGTCGCCTGCTACTTCCCTGTGGACGCGGCCCGGGCGGTGGAGGCCCTCTGTCTTGCCGCCCGCTACCTGTTCGTCTCGTCGGTCTCGGTCTATGCCGACCAGTCGGTCCCGTGCGACGAGCACTCGCCCGTGGCCGAGCTGCGGGACCCGACCGACAAGAGCGACAAGAGCTATGGAGCCAGGAAGGCCGCCTGTGAGGAGATCGTCCGAGCTGCCTTCGGCGAGAAGGCGACCGTCGTCCGCCCCGGGCTCATAGTCGGTCCTCACGACCCGACGGACCGTTTCGGATACTGGCCCCGGCGGATGGCACTCGGGGGGGAGGTGCTCGCGCCTGGCGACCCGAGCGACCCGCAGCAGTTCATCGACGTGCGCGATCTAGCGTCTTTCATGCTCGCCCTGCTCGAGGGGGACCGAGGAGGGACCTTCAACGCCGCCGGCGAGACGATCGCCTTCGCCTCTTTGCTGGCTGCTTGCGAAGAAGAGCTGCAAGGCGGCGCCACGGTGACCTGGGTGCCGAGCCAGGAGCTGCTGGCGCTCGGGATCGATCCATGGGGAGTTCCGCTTTGGATCTCCGATCCCGAATGGCTGGCGGCCCACCGGGTCGTCATCGACCGGGCGGTATCGCTCGGGCTCTCCTTTCGCCCTCTTCGAGAGACGATCAGGTCCGCCTACGAGCTGGCTGCTCCTCGCCGGCTCTCGGACTTCGACCTCGCGACAGAGGTCAGGATTCTCGACGAGATGAGACGCGGCAGGCGCAGAAAAGACTGATCCGGCGAGCCGGCGACCGGTGGCCCGGAGAGAGGGTCGGGCCGGACCTCGCGGCTCATCCCGGGCGGCCGGCTGGCATCGGGTGGCGCTATCGAGATGGCTCCGGCCGAGTCGGAGAGCTGCCTGGTTGGAAGAGGTGCCGAGCGAGGCGCTCCGACCCGCTCGGAGCGATGGCCCCCGGGCCTGGGCTCGGTGCTGTCGCCGAGATCAGATGTGCAGGCCGCACTCGGTCTTGTCGCTGCCGGGCCAGCGCCCCTCGCGAGGATCGTGGCCCTCGGGGACCGGTTTGGTCGTCGGGGCGCAGCCGATCGAGAGGTAGCCGACGTGCTGGAGAGGATGCATGGGCAGGGAGTGCTCGCCGAGGTAGTCGAAGATGTCCTGATCGCTCCAGGTGGCAAGCGGGTTCACCTTCAACATCTGGCGTCCGGGATCCCAGCCGACGACGGGCGCGCCGACCCGTTCGGGCGTGTCGACCCGTTTGAGGCCGGTGATCCAGGCCTTCCTCCCGGCGATGGCCCTCGCGAGTGGCTCGACCTTCCTCTTCTGGCAGCAATTCGAGCTGCCACAGACGAACTCGTCCTTTGGTACCTCTGGGTGGGTGATGGTGAGGTTGATGCCCTTTTGCTTGGCGAAGTGGTCCACGAAAGCGAGCGTCTCGGGGAAGTGGTACTCGGTGTCGAGGAAGACGATCTCGAGGCCCGGATGGGCCTTCTCCACCAGGTCGACCAGCACGACGTCTTGGAAGGAGCTCGCCACGACGACGTCTTCGCCGCAGCGCTCGAGCGTCCAGCAGATGGCCCCCTCGGCTGCCTCGAGCGGCGAGAGCTGCTCCAGCTTGGACGACACGGCCGAGAGCTCCGCCTGGTCCACCTCGTTCAGTTGCGCCATCGACACTTCCTTTGTCTCGTGTCTCGCGGATCGGACGGTGCCGGGGAGAGCCCCTTGGTGCCGGGTCGGAAGATTCTACCGGCCGGCGCTGTGGCGCCAAGAGGAGCGGGCCCGCGGCCCGTGGGCCCCTCCCGGGACCCGGCCCGTCGAGCTTGCGCGGTCTGACCGGCTAGAGCGCCCGGCCCTTCTTGTAGACGACGCTCGGGACGAGCCCGTAGCTCCAGGCGAAGGCGCCCTCGTGCTCGACGGGCCAGGCGGCGACATCGGCTCGCATCCCTGCTCGCAACTGCCCGCGGTCCTCGAGGCCGAGAGCCAGGGCTCCGCCGGCCGTTGCCGCCACGAGGGCCTCTGTCACCGAGAGGCCGAAAAGCGAGACGGCGAGCGCCACGACAAGGCTCATGGAGGTCGTGCCGCAGGTGCCTGGGTTGTGATCGCTCCCGAGGGCGAGGGGGACCCCGGCGTCACGAAGAGCCCGCGCCGGTGGAGTCCGGCCCATCGACAGAGCCGTGACGGGTGCCAGGGTGGCTACGACGCCGCCTCGCCGCAGGGCCGCTATGCCGTCGTCGTTGAGAGCGAGCAGATGGTCGGCCGAGAGGCAGCCGACCTCGGCGGCCAGCTCGGCGGCGCCCGTCCGGGCGAGCTCGTCGGCGTGCATGCGGGGCAGGAGCCCCGCCTCCTTCCCCGCCTCGAGGACGACCCGGGCCTGAGCGGGGCTGAAGTAGCCGGCGTCGCAGAAGACGTCGACATGCCGGGCACCGGCGGACTTGGCGGCCTTGCTCCAGCCGGCCACCTCCTTTGCGTAGCCGTCGAGATCTCCGTCCCATTCCGGTCCCGCCGCGTGGGCGGCGAGAAAGGTGATCTCGAGCGCCGGGGCCCGCTCGAGGCGGCCGGCCTCGAGGAGACTCTCGACATCGGCCAGTTCACCGGCTCTCTCTAGGTGATAGCCGGTCTTCGCCTCGAGGGTGGTGGTCCCGCTCGAGAGCCATCGCTCCAAGCGCTCGGCGAGAGCGCGCGCGAGCTCCTCCCGGCTGGCCGCCCGGGTGGCTCTCACCGTCGCTCCTATGCCGCCGCCGGCCCCGGCTATCTCCGAGTAGGAGGAGCCCGAGGAGCGCAGGGCGATCTCGCCGAAGCGCTCGCCGGCATACAGCGGGTGCGAGTGGGCGTCAACGAAGCCCGGCGTGACGAGCGCCCCCTCGAGATCGACCTCGAGCAGTCCTGCCTCGCCGGCCAGTCTCGAGTCGATGCCGGTCCAGGCGATGGTGCCGTCCTCGATCACCATGGCCGCCCGCTCGAGGACGGTCCCGTCGCCGACGAAGAGCCGGCCGATCTTTCGAAGGGCTGTCCTCACCGGTCGAGGAGCTCCCGCACGACGGCGTTCAGCCTGGCGGCGACGGCCCGCCGCGGGCCGAGGAGGTGGTGCTCTCCGGCCTCGACGATCCGCCTCCCGGCCACGACCACCTCGTCGACATCAGCTGGAGAGGCACCGAACAGGACTCGGGCCGTGAGATCGTCGCCGGCGCTTGCCGCCCATCCGGCCAGCTGGAGCGAGCCATCCAGGCGGACATAGGTCCAGTCGTCGAGCTCCTGTTCGCCATATCCGAGCGAGCGGGCGCCGCCGGTCGTGGCGGCTGCCAAGAGCTCGGACGGAGCCATGATGCCCCGGCGCTCTTGTTCGAGCCGTTGGTGGCACTCGAGCGAGCGGGCCTCTTCGAATGGGTCGATGACCGCCTGGGAGTCGCTGCCGAGCGAGAGGACGGCTCCCGAGTCGGCCAGCTCGCGAAACGGCCCGACTCCGTCTCCGAGGTCGCGCTCGGTCGTGGGGCAGGCGCAGATGCCGCAGCGGGCAAGGCCGTAACGGGTCACCTCGTTCGGGCGAAGGTGGGTGGCGTGCACCGCCGTCGTGGAGGAGGTGAGGGCGCCGACCTCTTCCAGGAGGTCGGTGGGGCTCTTTTGCAAGGCGGCGAGGCAGGCCTCGTTCTCGGCTCGCTGCTCGGAGACGTGGACATGGAGGGGGAGGCCGAAGGTGGCGGCTAGAGCCGCCACCGAGCCCATGGCAGACGGAGGGACCGCCCGCACCGAGTGGATGGCTGCTCCGAGGCGATGGATGCCCTCGAAGCGTCCGGAGTCGATGGCGTCTTGGACTCGCCTGCTCCAGGTGTCGCCGCCTCCATCGGAAAAGCGCAGCTGGGCTCCTTCGAGAGGGGCCCCCTCCACCGAAGCCTGCAGGTAGCAGGCATCGAGCAGGCAGAGCCGCAGCCCGGCCACCTCGGCTGCCTCGAGGAGGGCGAACGACATCTCGTTCGGGTCGTCGTAGGGCTTACCGCCAGGCTGGTGGTGGAGATAGTGGAACTCGCCGACGGCCGTGAAACCGGCGAGCGCCATCTCCGCGAAGACGCAGGTGGCTAGGGCTTTGTAGCTCTCGGGGCCGAGGCGGTCCGCCACCTGGTACATGAGGCTGCGCCAGGTCCAGAAGTCGCCAGCGGCGGTCTCGCCGAGGCCGCGCAGTACGCGGTGGAAGGCGTGCGAGTGCGCATTTACGAGCCCGGGCAGCCGGGCCCGCCCGCCGTCGAGGATCACCTCCGTCACCTTGGCTCCGGACCACCGATGCCCTCGGAGGGGAGCCAGACTCCTCGCCGGCGGGCCACCTCGCGGGCCGCCTCGTAGCCGGCGTCGGCATGGCGCATGACTCCGGTTCCCGGGTCGTTGGTGAGCACCCGGGAGAGCTTCTCGCCCGCCAGCTCGCTCCCGTCCGCCACCGCCACGACGCCCGAGTGGATGGAGCGGCCGATGCCGACCCCGCCGCCGTGGTGGACCGAGACCCAGCTGGCACCGGAGGAGGCGTTCAAGAGGGCGTTCAAGATCGGCCAGTCGGCGATGGCGTCGGAGCCGTCTGCCATGGCCTCGGTCTCCCGATAGGGCGAGGCGACCGAACCGGAGTCGAGGTGGTCCCTACCGATCACGATCGGCGCGCTCACCTCGCCGCCGGCCACGAGGTCGTTGAAGGCCAGTCCCGCCCGATGGCGCTCTTTGTAGCCGAGCCAGCAGATGCGGGCGGGCAGGCCCTGGTAGGCCACCTTGTCCTCAGCCATGCGGAGCCAGTGGACGAGCTCGTCGGCTTCGGGGAAGGTGGAGATGACGGCTTTGTCGGTGACGCCGATGTCGGCCGGGTCGCCTGAAAGGGCGGCCCAGCGGAAAGGCCCCTTTCCTTCGCAGAAGAGGGGGCGGATGTAGGCGGGCACGAAGCCCGGGTAGTCGAAGGCTCGCTCGAAGCCCGCCGCCTTCGCCTCGGCCCGGATGCCGTTCCCGTAGTCGAAGACCTCGGCCCCTTTGTCGAGGAAGGCGACCATGCCGGCCACATGGGCCGCCATCGAGGCGCGGGCCCTCCGCAGGTAGTCGTTGAGGTCCGCCTCCCTCAGCCTGGCCGCCTCGCTCGGTGAGAGGCCGGCCGGGATGTAGCTCGTCGGGTCGTGGGCCGAGGTCTGGTCCGTCACTATGTCGATCGCCACGTCGGAGCCTGCGAGCGCCGGCACTATCTCGGCTGCGTTGCCGATGAGGGCGATCGAGAGGGGGCGGCGCTCCCGAGCCGCCTCGGTGGCGAGGGGGACGGCCTCTTCGAGCCTCTCCGACACGACGTCGACGTACCTCGTCTCGAGGCGCCTCGCAGCCCGGGCCGGGTCCACCTCGACGCAGATGGCCACCCCGCCGTTCATCGTGACGGCGAGGGGCTGGGCGCCACCCATGCCACCGAGCCCGGCGGTCAGCACTGTCCGGCCGGCCAGGCTTCCGCCGAAGCGGGCGGCCCCGATGGCAGCGAAGGTCTCGTAGGTGCCTTGCAGGATCCCCTGAGTGCCGATGTAGATCCATGAGCCGGCCGTCATCTGGCCGTACATCGTGAGGCCCTTTTGCTCGAGGCGGCGGAACTCCTCTGGCGTTGCCCAGTCCGGCACCAAAAGCGAGTTCGCGATCAGCACCCGGGGGGCCCACTCATGGGTGCGGAAGACCCCGACCGGTTTGCCTGACTGGACGAGGAGAGTCTCGTCTTCGCCCAGCTGGCGCAGGGTGGAGACGATGTCGTCGAAGGCCTTCCAGCTGCGCGCAGCCCGGCCCGAGCCTCCGTAGACGACGAGGTCGTCGGGTCTCTCTGCCACCTCTGGATCGAGGTTGTTCATGAGCATCCGCAGGGCGGCCTCCTGCGGCCATCCCTTGCAGCTGAGCTCGCTGCCCCGCGGTGCCCGTACCGGGCGGGCGCCATGCCCGGCGGGCCTTTGGCGTTGGGTCATTCGAGCTCTCCGATCTCGGCTTCGACGGCGGCGAGGACCTCGCCCGAGCGCACGAGCTCGATGGCGGCGTCGACGTCCGGCTTGAGCTCGCGGTCGTGGTCGAGATGGGCAACCCGGGCCCGCAGCGCCCGGAGGGCGGCGGCAGTCGCCGGGCTCGGGCGCAGTGGGGCTCTCAGCTCGAGGGCCTGGCCGGCCGCCAGCAGCTCGAAGGCGACGACCGCCTCGGCGTTGGTCACGCAGTCGCGGGCATGGCGGGCGGCGATCATGCCCATCGAGACGTGGTCCTCCTGGCCGGCCGAGGAGGTGATCGAGTCGACGGTCGCCGGATGGGCGAGGGACTTCGACTCCGAGACGAGCGAGGCTGCCGTGTACTGACAGACCATGAAGCCCGAGTTGACCCCGGCCTCGCCGACGAGGAAGGCAGGAAGGCCGTTCGAGGTCTTGGTGTCGAGGAGCCGGTAGAGGCGCCGCTCGGAGATGGAGGCGAGGCCCACGAGGGCAGCTGCCAGCGAGTCGCAGGCATGGGCGACCGGCTGGCCGTGGAAGTTCCCGCAAGAGAGGATCTCGTCGTCTTCGCTGAGGACTATCGGGTTGTCCGAGACGGAGGCCAGCTCGATCTCCAAGGTCGCGATCGACTGGCGCAAGACGTCCCGGAGCGCCCCGTGCACCTGAGGGGCACAGCGGATCGAGTAGGCGTCCTGCACGATGTGATGGCTCTCCCGGTGGGAGGCGAGGAGGTCGCTCCCCGCCAGCAGGCGCACGAGATTGCGAGCCGAGGCCTGCTGGCCCTGATGGGGTCGCAGCCCCACCACCCGGGGGTCGAAGGCCCGGTCCGTGCCGAGGATCGCCTCGATGGTGACGGCAGCTGCCAGGTCGGCCGTCTTCGCCAGCTGGCGGGCTCTCCCGGCGCTCAGCACACCGATGGCGGTCATGCCCTGCGTGCCGTTTATGAGAGCGAGTCCCTCCTTCGCCTCGAGCCTGATGGGAGCAAGGCCGGCTTCCGCCAAGGCACCGGCGGCTTGGACGGGCTCGCCTCCCCTCACCCGAACCCGGCCCTCCCCGATCGCTCCGAGGGCGAGGTGGGCGAGTGGGGCGAGGTCTCCCGAGGCCCCGAGCGAGCCCTGCTCGGGCACGACGGGCAGGATCTCGTGCGCGAGGAGCTCGAGGAAGCGGTTGGCCACCTCGAAACGGACCCCCGAGCATCCGAGCGCCAGCACATGTGCCCTGAGGGCCAGCATGGCGCGGACCTCGGGAGCGGAGAGCTCGGGTCCGACGGCCACGGCGTGTGAGCGGATCAGACCGTGCTGCAAGGCGGAGGCGTGCTCGGGGCTGAGGCGGACGTCGGCCAAGCTTCCGAAGCCTGTGGTGACGCCGTAGACGATGGCGCCAGACGAGAGAGCCCGTTCGACGACGTCCCGGGAAGCCTCGATCCGCTGGCGGCAGCCCGGGGCGAAATAGGCTCGAGCGCCCCGCGAGATTGCGATTACATCGTCGATCCGGAGCGATCCGCCGAGCGCCACGGAGCTTCCGGGCCCAGCCGTCCGGCCATCGTCTTTGATGGCAGCATGCGACACAGAGGTGATTCTGTCAGCAAGCGGCGTCCGGGTCGGTCGGCAGGCGCCTGTCCTCGGTCGCACTCCCGGCTGCCGGCCCGTTCGGGTGGACGGGCGGGCTGAGCCAAAAGCGCCTGAGGGCGACGACCGCCCAGACGGCTTCCACCGCTCCGAAGGGCCAGGCGCCCGCCAGGAAGCCGTAGACCGAAGAGGCGACGCAGCCGAGGGCGAAGGCGGCGACAAAGTAGCGGTGCCGGCGCTCGAGGCCGTACATGGCCATCATGAAGGTGAGCGCGCAGACGCCGTAGATCGTGATCGCCATCAGAGGGCCGGGCTTGGTCTTCGGAAAGACAGCGCGACTCGCCGTCTCGCGGCCGGCCGGCCGAGGCGCTCATGGGCTGGGACGAGGCGACAGCCGCGCCACCGGTGGAGTACAGGAGAGGCCACGTTCTCCGGGAGGATGCCGGCTCGGAGAGCCCAGCTGCGAGCTCTCCCGCCGACCTCGCCAAGGGCGCCGAGCAGCGCCCACCCGGTCCGGCCGAAAGAGCAGGAGCCGGCCTGGCTGGTTTCCTCGGTCCCGCCCGCCAAGCAGCCGCGATCCACGCACAACCCGAGGGCGCCCGGCTCGCCCTCGGGTTGTGCGACGAGGCGGTGGCTCTCGTGCTGGCCGGGGCTCCAGTCGTCACAGGCGCGGGCCGTCGCCTCGAAGCCTTCCTGGCCGGCAGGGTTGCGCTCTTGGTAGCAGCGGGCGACTGCTGGCCAGCCGGCTCCCTCGCGCGGTCGGAGGGTCATCGGCCACCATGTTCGCGCCGCGGCTCGTGGCGACTCGGCTTCGTCGCGTCGCCAGCCCCGGCGATCTCCGGGAGCCGATCGGAAGCGGGCTCCTGCTCGACGAGGGCTCGCTGGACCGACTTCCAACCTCCTCGGCCAGCTACTGGCCCTCCTCGCGAGGCGCCGGCATAACCTTTGTCGGTGCCCTCCGGTCGAGACGAGATCTGGCGCGCCGACACAGCCGCCCGGCAGCTACTCGCCGGTGGTCTGCCGGAGGGCTGGCTCGCAAGGAGCGACGGGTCGCCGCCGGCCGCCGCCGGCTCGAGCGCAGCTGCCTCGACGGGCTCTGGGGCGAGGCTCACGGGGTTGGCCCGCCGGCTCCTCGAGGCCGTTCACCTCACAGCTGCGCTCCTCGCGGGCGCCAGCGGCGGCTCCAAAGGCGCCGCTGGCTGGGCATGGCTGCCGGCGGGCGGCGTCGCGCGTCACATGCGCGCAGGGCTCGGCTGTGAGGTTCTCGGGCGATTGGACCTCTGGGAGCCAAAGAAGAGAGGAGGGAGGTGACAGAGAAGACGGCGCCGTCAGAGCCGAGCCCTCGGAGCCGGCCCCCCGCCGCTCCCAACCGGTACACGCCTCTTCGCTTCGTCCTCGCCTTCGGCGTGGTGAGCATGCTGGCGGATTTCGTCTACGAGGGTGGCCGTTCGATCGTCGGGCCCTACTTGGCGACCCTCGGCGCCTCGGCCACCATCGTCGGTCTGGTGACCGGCCTCGGTGAGGCCGTCGCCTCGGTGCTTCGGCTCGCGAGCGGCCCGTTCGCCGACCGCACCCGCCGCCACTGGCCGATATCGATCGCCGGCTACGCCATCACGGCCGTCTCCGTTCCTGTCCTCGCCGTCGCCGGGACTCTCTGGCAGGCCTCGTTGGCTGTCATCGGAGAGCGCTTTGGCAAGGCGGTGCGGACGCCGGCGCGAGACACGATGCTCTCCCATGCGAGCGCCCACCTCGGCCGCGGCCGTGCCTTCGCCTATCACGAGGCCTTGGACCAGTCAGGCGCCCTCCTCGGCCCGCTTCTCGTCGCCGGCATGGTGGCCATCTCCGGCTACCGCCTAGGCTTCGCCGTCCTTGCCATTCCGGCCGCCCTGGCGCTCGTTGCCCTGGCGGTGGTACGCCGGGCGGTGCCCAACCCGGCTGCCTACGAGCCCGAGGGGGCGGCCAAGACGCAGCCGGCGCCAAAGGCGCCGCCGGCCGGCGGAACCGGCCGTCTCCGGCTGGTGCGAGGCTTCTCCAAGCCATTCTGGCTCTATACGGCTTTCACGGCCGCCTCGGTGACAGGCTTTGCCACCTTCGGCGTCCTCTCCTACCACCTCGAGGTGCGCCATGTCGTCTCGGCTCCGCTCATCCCTGTCGTCTACGCCGTGGCGATGGGCGTGGATGCTCTCGCCGCCCTCGGCTCGGGCTTTCTCTACGACCGGGTGGGCTTCCGGGGTCTCGTCGTGCTGCCTTTGCTGACCGCGGCTGTGCCATTCCTCTCGTTCTCGACGAGCGTCTTGCTCATCTGGATCGGCGCGATCCTCTGGGGGGCGGCCCTCGGCGTCCACGAGTCGACCATGCGGGCCGCGGTGGCCGATCTCGTGCCGGCGGCCCGGAGGGGCACGGGTTATGGCCTGTTCACCGCCGTCTACGGCCTCACCTGGCTCGGCGGCTCCACTGCCATCGGGGCGCTCTACGGGCGCTCGACCACGGCGATCGAGGTCTTCGTCGGCGCCTTGCAGGTCATGGCCCTGGCGTTGCTCGTCCCGCTTCTTCGAGACGGCCGAGGACCGCAACTCGCCGCCTCGTCCTGAGCTCACGCCGGCGCCACCAGGCGTCCAGAGCCGGGCGCAGCTGGCCGTCATCGCCTCCCACCACGCCGGTGGCTCGGGCTCGGCCGCCTGGTGCCCGAGCTGCGAGGTGCTCGTCGCTCACTGCAGCTCCGAGCTCCTCTACCGCTGCCTGCTGGGCCGGGGCAGGCGGCGGGCAGGGCTGCGGCCGGCAAGAGCCGGGAAGGCCGCGCACCCGTCTCGTACCATCGCCTGAGTGGCAGGCAGCATCGAGTACACACGACCAGGCGAGCCAGCCGAGGCCGCCCTGCTGGCTGCAGTCCTGCGACTCAAAAGGGGTGAGCCGCTGGCGCCTGTGACCGTCGTTGTCCGGTCGGCCCTGGTCGGGCGGGACCTGCGGCGCCGGCTGGCGCTCCGCTCGCCGCTGGCGGGCGTCGGCTTCGCTCCGCTGGCACGAGTCGCCGAGTTGCTGGCGGCGGCCGACGAGGGCGGGCGCCGTCCTCTCTCCCAGGCGGTCCTCGGCGGTGTCATCAGGGCGTGCCTGGCCCTAAGACCAGGCATCTTCTCAGAGGTGGCCGGCCACCCGGCGACCGAGGAGGCCTTGGTCGGGGCCTACCGGCTGATCCGGCGCCTCGGCGACGAGGAGGTGGCCCGGCTGGCCTCCATGAGCCGCCGGGCAGCCGACGTGGTGAGCATCGTCGGAAAGGCGAGGCGAAGGCTCGAGGGGAGCTTCTACGACCAGGAGGATCTCCTCGTGGCGGCCAGCACGGCCGTGTCGGAGGGCGGTGCCGACACCGCCGACATCGGACCGGTGGTCGTCCACCTGCCCGACCCCCTTTGCTGTCAGCAGCGGCGGCTGCTGGCCGCCCTGGCCGAGGGAGGAGAGGTCCTCGTCCAGCTCGCTCTGACGGGTGATCTCCCGGCCGACCGGGCTCCGCGCCTTTTGGCCCGGCAGCTCACCGATCTCGGCTTTCGGGCGGGGCCCGAGCCCGAGCCGGCGAGCAAAGCGGCCTTCGACCGCGTGGTTGGCAACCCAGATGCCGAGGAAGAGGTGCGCTTTTGCCTGCGGCGGATCATGGCTCACATCGAGGGGGGTCACGACCTCGGGAGGGTGGTGATCGCACTTCCGTCCGGCGAGGCGACCGGGTACTCGTCTTTGATCGAGGAGTTGTTCGACGGCGCCGGCATCGACTGGACGGCGCAGGGACGGGGCAGTCTCGGGGCAGAGGGAGCCGGCGGCCTTGTCTTGCGCTTGCTCGAGCTGCTGGCGGACCCGCACCGGGCTTTCGAGCGGTCGGAGGTGATCTCGCTCGTCTCCTCTCCGTTCCTCGAGGAGGGCGGTGGGCTGGCGTCGATCGTCCGCTCGAGCCTGCCCGGGGGACCCATCAGATCAGGTGCTCTCGACCGGGCCTCTCGTCTCGCAGGCGTGGTCGGCGGTGAGTTCGAGTGGCGGCGCAGGCTCGACCAGCACGCCGAGCGCCAGCGCCGGAGGGGGCGAGACGAAGCGGCTCTCGTCGCGACGGACCTGAGCCGGATCGTCCGGCATCTCGCCGATCTCGGCCGGCGCTTCGACAGGGCGGAGCGGTGGCACGAGGTCGCCGCGGTCGCCAAGGAGGTGGTCGGGCTCGTCGGCCCCGACAGCGAAGGGCTGGAGAGGATCAGCGACGCCCTCTCCGAGCTGTCCCAGCTGGACGGGCTGGAGGAGCTGATCCCCTCCGAGAGCGAGGGCCGGGCGGCCCAGCTGCGGGCCGCGTTCGCCCAAGCGCTCTCGGGCCGGGCACCCAGCCGGGGACGCTTTGGTCGCGGGCCGCTCGTGGGGAACCTCCAGGAGCTGGCCGGCGTGAGGGCCGAGCTTCTCATAGTGCTCGGAGCCAACGAGGGCTCTCTTCCAGGGCGACGCCCGGAAGATCCTCTCGTGAACCAGCTCGAGAGGGAGGCTACCGCGAGCCTCAAGGAGGCCGAGCGCCGGGAAGAGCAGGACCGGAGGCACCTCCTCTGGCTGCTTCTCGGAGCAGAGGAGACGATCGCAACCTACCCGCGGGTCGGCCGGGGGGCCGCCCGCCAGGCCTACCCGTCGTGCTGGCTGGCCGGTGAACTGTTCAGCGGCGCTCATGAGCAGGTCGCCTCCTATGCCGCAGCTGTCGAGGCGGTCGCAGCCGGAAGGAGCGTCCCGGCCGACCAGTCCGACCTCGAGGTCGCGCTGGCTCTCGCGGCCAGCCGGCTCCCAGGCGGCGTGGGCTCCAGCGCCCTGTCTCGCTTCGGGGACTTCGGTCGGCAGCTGGCGGCCGAGGCGGAGAGACGGCGGAAGGGACTGAGCCGCTTCGCCGGGCTGATCGGAGCCGGGAACGTCGATCACGAGGTCTTCGCGCCAGTCATGTCGGCCACCAGGATGGAGAGCCTGGCCCGCTGCCCGCTGCAGTTCATGCTGGAGCGTCTGGCCCGGGTCGAGATCCTCGAGGCACCCGAGCGGTTGCCGGTGATGGAGCCCAAGGTGCGCGGCACCCTCATACACGAGGTGCTCGAGAACTTCGTCGCTCACACGATGGCTCCGGGCGGCGAGGGGCACTGGGACGATCCCGACTTCTCTCTTCTGCGCCGCCTGGCGGCCGAGAGCTTCGAGCGGGCCGAGGCGCGGGGGCTCACCGGAAAGGACGTCTATTGGCAGATGGTGCGCCGCCGGATCCTCTCCGACCTCGAGCAATTCGTCTCCCTCGAAGCCCGCCGGCTCCGGGCGAACCGGGCCGTGCCTGTACGGACGGAGATGTCCTTTGGCGACGGCGACGTGCCGCCGCTAACCGTCTCGCTCGGGGCGGGCCGCCAGGTGCGCTTCAAAGGGAAGGTGGACCGCATCGACGAGGAGCCGGGGGGGCGGCTCCGGGTGATCGACTACAAGTCGGGTCGCGACAGCGACTACAGCGGGATGAAGGCCGATCCGCTCGACAGGGGTCGCCACCTGCAGCTGCCCATCTACGCCAAGGCGGCGACCGAGCTGGTCGCCACGGGTGCCGGCGAAGTGGTCGCCGAGTACCGCTTCTGCTCATCCGAGGCGGGATTTCGCACCCTTCCGGTGGCTCTCACGCCTGAGCTGGACCGACGTCTCGGTGCTGTCCTGACCGTGCTCGCCGACACCGTCGAGAACGGGTCGTTCCCGCCTCGGCCTGGGAGCGGGGCGGCGAACGGCTTCGAGAAGCCGGCGAACTGCAAGAGCTGCGACTACGAGTCGATCTGCCGGCGGGACAGGTCGTCTCGCTGGCAAGAGGCTGCCTCGACCGGTCAGATGGCGCCCTACGTCGAGCTCGTCGAGAAGGGAGAGAATTGACTGACGACGATCTGGTCGACGCCGAAGCCCGGCGGCGCGTGGCGGCCGATCTGGGCGCCACCCTCTTTGTCGAGGCGGGCGCCGGGTCCGGGAAGACGACCGCTCTCGTCGAACGGATCGCAGCTCTGGTCGAGAGCGGTGCGGCCCCCCTCACCGGCATAGCGGCCATCACCTTCACGGAGGCTGCCGCCGCCGAGCTACGCCTGAAGGTGAGACGAGAGCTCGAAAGCCGCGCCCAGCACACCGGCGGTGAAGCCGCGCCCCGGCTCGAAGAGGCGCTCGCTCGGATCGACGAGGCGCCCATCTCGACGATCCACGGCTTTTGTCGCCGGGTCCTCTCCGCTCATCCCATCGAGGCCGGCCTGCCGCCCAGATTCGAGGTGCTCGACGAGATCTCGGAGTCGATCGAGTGGCGGCGGCGCTTCGGCCACGAGCTCGACCTCCTCGCAGCCACCCCGGCTGCGAGCGAAGTCATCTCGCTCGCCTGGTTGCTCGACGTGACAGCCTGGCGCATCGAGGCGCTCGCCAGGGCTCTCGAGGTCGAGTGGCACCGCTGGGCACCAGCACCGGGCGGGCTCGAGCGGGCTCTTCGTCGCATCGAGGAGATCACCGGCCCACGGCTGGAAGAGCTCCGGAAGGCCATCGACACAGCTCTGGCGGAGCTGGCTCGCTGCAGCGACCCGGCGGATCGGCTCGCACGGCGACTCGAGGAGCTGGCCGCTCTCGGCTCCCGAATCTCTTCTCCTGCCTGGCCTACCGGTCTCGAGGCGGTCCTTTCCACTGCACCCTTCGGCTCCGTCCAGAGACGGGGAGAGCAGCAGAACTGGGCCGGGGGCATCGAGGAGGTCAGGTCACTCGCAGCGGAGGCCCAGCGGATCCATGGCTCTCTTCGCCAGCTCGTCCTCGACGAGATCCTCCTCGGGCTAACAGCTCACTTCCAGCACCGTGCGCAGCTGGCCGCACAAGAGCGGCGCTGCCGCGGCGTCCTCACCTTTCACGACCTCCTCGTCTTCTGCCGGACTTTGCTCGCGAGCCAGCCGGCGGCCCTCTCGGCGTTGCGGCGGCAGTTCACCTATGTGCTGATCGACGAGTTCCAGGACACCGACTCGCTCCAGCTCGAGATCGCCCGTCTGATCGGGGCAGAAGGGTCGAGGTGGGCCTCGGGCCGCTTCTTTTTCGTCGGAGACCCCAAGCAGTCGATATATCGCTTCCGTGGCGCCGACCTCGAGGCCTACGAGTCGGCCCGCCAAGAGATCGTCGGCGATGGGGCACTCTTGCTCACCTCGAACTTTCGCTCCGTGCCAGGCATCCTCTCGTTCGTGAACGGTGCCTTCGCCGAGCTGCTCGGCGAGCGCTTCCGGCCGCTCGACGCCGTCCGCCACGCCGAGCCGGGCGCCACCCCGCCGGTGAGCCTTGTCGGCGGGGCGATGAGCGAGAGGCCCACCCGGGCCGTGCAGCGCCAGATCGAGGCCGAGGACTGCTGCCGGGCGATAGAGCTCGCCGTCTACGAAGAGCGCTGGCCAGTGGCCGAAGGCGAGAGGCGCCGCCCGGCCCGCCTGGGAGACATCGCCGTCCTCGTTCCGCGCCGGACCGGCCTGCCCGAGCTCGAGGCGGCTTTCGAGGCACACGAGATCGCCTACCGGGTGGAGAGCGCCTCGCTCGTCCTCCAGAGCCAGGAGGTGCGAGATGTCCTCCATCTCGCCAGGGCTATCGGCGAGCCGGGAAACGAGCTGGCCCTCGTCGCCACGTTGCGCTCGCCCTGCTACTCGATCGGCGACGACGAGCTGGTCGCCTGGGCCAGCGCCGGCGGCCGCTGGAGCATCGAGGCCGACCGGCCGTCCGCCGCTTTTGAGGCCGCCCCGGCTGTCGGGGCGGCCCTCTCGAGCATCGCCGGCTTCAGGGACCACCTTCGCCACCTCGGGCCGGCCGGCACCCTCTCGCTCGCCGTGAGAGAGAGGCGGCTGCTTTCCCTCGTAGCTGGGACGCCGCGGGCCCGCGAGGCCTGGCGGAGGATCCGCTATGTGATCGAGCGGGCGCGGCTTTTCGTCGAGGCAGGCGGCGAGAGCCTCTCCGAGCTGGCGGACTGGATCGATGAGCAGCTCGAAAGGGGCGCCCGGTCGGCCGAGTCGCTCGTGCCCGAGGACGACGAGGACGTCGTTCGGATCATGACGGTGCACGGCGCGAAGGGCCTCGAGTTTCCCATCACCGTCCTCTGCGGCTTCGGGACGACCGACGAGTCGGGGCGGCCCGATCTCGTGCTGCGCCACGAAGATGGCCGGGCGGAGGTCCACTTCAAGAGCGACCTCAGGTCATCGGGCTACGAGGCACTCGAGCTCCGCCAGCAGCGGCTCGAAACCGAAGAGGCTCTCCGGCTTTGCTACGTGGCAGCTACACGGGCACGGGACCACCTTGTCGTCTGCGCTCATCACGCCCCCGGCAGGCGCCAGAGCCTCGGGGAGAGGCTGCACGAGGCGGCCCGGGGCCTCGCGCCTCTCTGGCGGCGCCTTCCTTCTCTCCTCGACGACGAAGGACCAGTCTCGCTCCCGCGAGCCGAGCACCGGCCGCCTGTTGTGGTGGACGGACTTGGGATCGAGACGGTCGAGGAGCTCGAAGCCTGGGTGCGCAGGCGAGGCGAGAGGGTCGAGCGATCGGCTCGGCGAGCGAACGTGCCGGCGACCGAGGTGTCGGCCCTGAGAGGGCTGACCGCCTCACCTGGGGCCGGCTTCGCAAAGGACGAGGTCGAAGAGGAGGACGAGGTGGTCTTGCCGCCGGCCCGCCGGAAGGGTCGCGCCGCGACGAGGACCGGCCGGGCGGTGCATGCCACCTTGCAGTCGCTCTCTTTGAGAGATGCCGCCCTTCTCGCGAGGGGCGGGCCGGGATCCGGGCCGGCGGACGAGCGCCTGCGGGCCATCGCCACCGCCCAGGCGCGCGCCGAGAGGCTCGAGGGCGGGGGTTCCCAAGTTGCGAGGCTGGCGGGCGCCGCCTTGAAGAGCCCGGTCGTGGCGGCCGCCTTCGCGACCGGGCGAGCCCGACGGGAGCTCTACGTCGCCACCGAGATCGAAGGCACGGTGCTGGACGGGTACGTCGATCTCTGCTTCGAGGAGCCCGACGGCACTCTCAGCGTCGTCGACTACAAGACCGACAGCGTGAGTGACCGAGCCGCGGCGGCCGAGCGAGCCGCCAGCTACGAGCTGCAGGCTGCGAGCTACGCCCTCTGCCTGGAAGAGGCGAGCGGGAGAAGGGTTGGGCGCTGCGTGCTCGTCTTCCTCTCCCCGCCGCGAGAGCCGATCGAGCACGAGCTCAGCGGATCGTCGCTCGAAGAGAGGAAGCAGGAGGTGCGCCGGCTCATCGCGGCGGCTCGCTGAGCATCGCCAGCTCGGCCCTGGCGTCGCGAAAGCCGGCTGTCGCCCGGCGCACCTCCTTCTCGGGCCCCGCGACGATGACGTACTCGAGGTTCCTCAAATGGGAGACCTCGCCCACCCGGGCGCCGTCGGGGTTGAAGATGCCGATCTGAGCACCGACGTAGCGCTTGGAGTCAAAGGCGAGAGTCGTCACGTGCTCGTACCGGTCGCACATCTTTTCGAGATCCTCCCGGCTGATCCAGGCCTCTGAGTTGTAAGAGAGGATGAGAAGGCGCGCTCTCACCTCCTCGACCACTCGGCGGAGAGCCGACGGCATCTGGCTTCTCGAGTTGAAGACGCTCCTGGTCGACTCGTCGCGGGAGTCGGTCCGCTTGCAGGCGACGCCGTAGTGCTCCGGGGCGTCCCAGCGGACGAGGGTCTCCCACAGGTGGTAGTTGGTGAAGTAGCGGTGCTGGTTGTAGGGCGGGTCGAGGTAGGCGATGTCGAAGTCGCCGAGGGCTCCTGCCAGCTCGTGGGCATCGCCCCGGCAGGCCCGCCCGGGGCCGGAGAGGAGCGCCGGCGCCCGCAGCTGCAACGGGTTGAACGAGCGCGGCGCCCAACTCTTCAGGTAGGCCATTTGCAGCCCCGCCGTCGAGTCGACCCGGTCGGCTGCCTCGAGGAGTGAGGTCAGCAAGACAGGGTAGAGCGCCGTGCCCGTGAAGTCGGCCTCGATGGCGTCACGGATGGCGTCGATGCGCGCACCGTTGAAGGGCTGGACGAATCGGGAGGCGAGACAGAAGGTCTCGGTGAAGTAGCCGGCCCGGGGTGGAAGAGAAGAGAGGTAGGAGAGAGCCTCTTCGAGCTCTGAACGAGAGATGGCGGTCGCGTCGGTCTCGATGTAGCACTTGGCGAAGACCTCCGAGTAGGTCGCCTGGTCGAACGCCGTCGTGAAGAGGCCCTGCCCTTTGAAGACCTGGGCGACCCGGGTGGTCCCGGTGAACAGGTCAAGAGCCGTCGCGGCCTGCTCGACGGAGGCGGCGATCTCTCCGATGACGCCCACCAGCCGTCTTTTCGAACCGAGGTACTTGATCACCCGGCTGACAGTAATTGTCGGCGCCAGAGAAAGGGCCGATCTCACCAGCCTCCGGTCCGTTTTCGGGCAAGGCCCGCACCTTCTCGAGCGGCGACGGGCCCAGAGCCTCACGACGTGGCATCGCCGTCATCGGCGTCCCTGCCGCCTACAGCTCTATCTGGGGAGCAAGATCGGCGAACCCGGTCCCGGCGTCGAGGTCTACGGCGTGGACCCAGATCTCCCGCAGCACATCCACGGCACCTCGGCTGCCGTCACCATCGACCCTGCGCCGTGCGCACCATTGCTGTCCAGGCCGCCTCCGGCGCGGCCGTCACGCCGGCCCATCGCTCACCGACTCGACGTGGAGGGCGAGGGCCCGCGTGGCATCGTCTTCGGCCAGACAGGTGAGGACCTCGGTGGCGGTGACCTCGACGGCGTTGCCCGGCCCGACCGAGAGCGACACACCGAGACCGGCCTCGGTGAGCAGTAAAGTGAGCCAGGGAGCGGACCATGATCGCCCCGAGCTTGCCCGGGTGTCGCGAGGCGCCGATGACGGCGATCCCCCGGGGCGCGAACAGCCCCCCGAGCCGGCTCACCGGGCCTTCTGCTCGGCCGGGGTGCCGACCAGATCGGTACGGCCCGACAGCACCGCCGTGACCGCCACATCCTCAGCCTGGGTGGGCTCCACCTCCTCGACCAGCAAGCTGACCGCGCCGTGCTCGAGCCGTGCCGCCTCGCACAGCAGCCGGCGGTTCAGCGCCGTGCCGCCGTCGACGGCGACCAGGGCTGCGCCGGCCGCTACGCCGGCAGCGAGGGTGTCCAGCGCGGCAGGGAGCTCGTCGTCGCGGTCAGGGGCGGTCACCTGCAGGCCCCAGGCGCTGCCATCCCCGGCCGGCCCTCGACGCAACGGGACGGCCGCGCCGGACAGTCGTACCTCGCCGCCGCCGACGGGGACGAGCCGACCGTCGAGGTGCTGGCCGGCGACCTCGATCGGGCTGTGGAGGGGCCCGGCGCCGTGGGCCTCGCGCCAGCGCCGGTGGATGGCATCGACGAAGGCGCCGTCGCGGCGGCGCAACTTGGACTCGGGCAGGCTGCGGGTGAAGAAGTGGTAGGCGAACTGCCAAGCCGGCAAGGTGTCGTGGTAGCGGCCGAAGTGCTCCCACCATGACAGGCTGGGACGGGCGGAGCGCTGGATCTTGTCGACCTGTGGCCGGCGGGTCGTCTCGTAGGCGACCAGGGCGGCCTCGACGTCGGCGGGGTGCGCATCGAGCGCCGCTACGAGCGCCACTGCGTCTTCCATCGCCATCTTGGTGCCCGACCCGACCGAGAAGTGGGCCGTGTGGGCGGCGTCGCCCAAAAGGACGATGGCGCCGGCGTCAACCCGTTTCCACCAGCGACTTGTCCGGCGGGTGCAGAAGCTGCTCCAGCGAGAGTTGTTGACCAGAAGCGGGTGCCCGGCGAGCTGGTCGGCGAAGAGCGCCTGCAGGTAGGCCCTCGTCTTCTCGTCGCTCGGGCCGGGTGGCTGGGTGACGTCGAACTCGTCCAGGCCGGCGCTCCGCCAGGATTGCTCGTCGGTCTCGACGATGAAGGTGGAGATGCCGCCGCCGATCGGATAGCCGTGGACGGCGAACACGCCATGAGGCCCGCGCTGGTGGATGAAGGTGAGACCCGAGAACGGATAGGTGGTGCCGAGCCAGATGAACTTGGTCGTCGCCGTGTCGGCCTCAGGGCAAAAGACGTCGGCGAAGCGGTGGCGCATTCGGGAGTTGGCTCCGTCGGCCGCGACGACCAGCTCATAGCCCGCCGTCAGCACCTCGTCGGGGTGGGCCTCGGTGGTGAAGCGGACGTCCACGCCGGCTTTTAGGGCCCGCTGCTGCAGCAGCTGAAGCAGTCTCCGGCGTTGCACCGCAGCCATGCCGTTTCCCCGGCAGAAGAACTGCTCGCCGTGCAGCCGGACCTCGATGGGGTCCCAGTGCACCCCGCGCTCCGCCAGCGCCGTGCGCAGCACCGGGTCGGCCGCATGGATGCCCTCGAGCGTGGCGTCGGAGAAGACCACGCCGAAGCCGAAGGTCTCCTCGGCCCGGTTGCGCTCGAAGACGGTCACCCGCCGGCTCGGGTCGCTGGCCTTGGCGAGGGTTGCCGCGAACAGCCCCCCGGGGCCGCCGCCTACCACCGCCACGCGCATCTCAAAGCCTCCCTCAAGCCATGTAGGCGTCGCCCTTATTCTGTGCCACCCGAACGCAGTCCTTCCAAGCGACCGGGGGGCGGAGGGCGCCGGGCGGCCAAGACGGGGGCGAGGAGTCACCTGGAACGGCCGCATACAGCGCAAAAGGCTGGGCAACAGACCACCAGGCTCGGTACGTGCCAGGCGAACGTGGGTAGGTGGTCGTGCAAATGCTACTGCTGCTGTGTAGTGGCTCGAGGATCCGACACGCCGACAAGGCAAAGTGGTGTTCCTTCAACTACAGCCTCGAGGTATCGCTCACCAACTTGGAGAGCTCCCCGCTCATTTGCTGGCTAGTGCTAGTTCGCTCTTCCGTTTCGGTCCCGATCTGGGTGAGGCCGTCCGAGCCTCTTAGTTAGTTGATTGACTCTAATGTAGGACTTAATCTAAACTGGTGCAGGATGCGAGGAGGAGGGGCGTGAAAGGCTCACGAGAGGAGTTCGTCGAGGCGCTGCGCTCGGCCGGGCTGCGGGCGACCGCGCCGCGCCTCGCCGTCCTCGCCGCGTTGCGGCGCCGGCCGCATGCAGACACCGACACGGTCATCCGCCACGCCCGGGCGGAGCTTGGGACCGTCTCCAGCCAGGCTGTATACAACGTGCTCGCCGCCCTGGTCGAGGTGGGCCTGGTGCGCCGCATAGAGCCCGCCGGCAGCGTCGCCCTCTACGAGCTTCGGGTCGGGGACAACCACCACCATGTGGTCTGCCGCAAATGCGGCGCCGTGGCCGACGTCGACTGCGCGGCGGGGCGCCGTCCGTGCCTCACGCCATCGGAGGCCCACGGCTATCTGCTCGACGAGGCCGAGGTGACCTACTGGGGGATCTGTCCGGCCTGCCAGGTCGGAAGCGGCCTGTTCCGCCAGCCAGTCGAACAAGCCGCGATCCATCGGAACAACCCCATAGAGGGAGGACGACCATGACCGACAGCCTTGCCCCGACGCCGAGTCCGCCCATGTCTAACCGGGACTGGTGGCCGGACCAGCTGGACCTGAGCGTCCTGCACCAGCACTCGCCACTGTCCAATCCGTTGGGTGAGGGCTTCAACTACGAAGAGGAGTTCAAGTCCCTCGACCTCGAGGCGCTAAAGCGCGACCTCGTCGAGGTGATGACGGACTCGCAGGGCTGGTGGACGGCCGACTATGGCCACTACGGGCCGCTTTTCATCCGGATGACATGGCACGCGGCGGGCACCTACCGCATCGCCGACGGCCGGGGCGGCGGCGGCGCCGGGGCTCAGCGCTTTGCCCCGCTCAACAGCTGGCCCGACAACGCGAACCTCGACAAGGCGCGCCGGCTGCTGTGGCCGATCAAGAAGAAGTACGGCCGGAAGCTCTCGTGGGCCGATCTCATCATCTTCGCCGGCAACCTCGCCCTGGAGTCGATGGGGTTCAAGACCTTCGGCTTCGGCTTCGGGCGAACGGACATCTGGGAGCCCGACCAGATCGACTGGGGCTCCGAGGAGACCTGGCTCGGAGACGAGCGCCACGGCAGCACCGGGGAGATGAAGGGACCGTATGGCGCCGATCACATGGGCCTCATCTACGTGAACCCCGAAGGGCCGGGCGGCGTCCCTGACCCGCTGGCCGCAGCGGCCTACATCCGACAGACGTTTTTCCGCATGGCCATGAACGACGAGGAGACGGTAGCTCTCATAGCCGGGGGCCACACCTTCGGCAAGACCCACGGCGCTGTCCCCGCCAGCTACATCGGCCCCGAGCCCGAGGGAGCTCCCCTAGAGGAGCAGGGCCTCGGCTGGCGCAACGCCTTCGGCAGCGGCCAGGGCACCGACGCCTGGACCAGCGGGCTCGAGGGCACCTGGACCAGCCAACCCACGAAGTGGGACAACGGCTTTTTCGACAACCTGTTCAACTACGACTGGGAGCTGACGACGAGCCCTGACGGCAAGAAGCAGTGGGCTCCCAAGGATCACTCGGCCCAAAGCACCGTGCCCGACGCGCACGATCCATCGAAGCGCCACGCGCCCATGATGCTCACGACGGACTTGGCGCTGAAGCTGGATCCGACCTACGCGCCCATCGCCAAGCGCTTCCACGAGAACCCCGAGCAGCTGGAAGAGGCGTTCGCCAAGGCGTGGTACAAGCTCATTCACCGCGACATGGGGCCCGTCTCGCGGCTTTTGGGCCCGTGGGTGCCCGAGGCGCAGCTCTGGCAGGACCCCGTGCCGCCAGTCGATCACGAACTGGTCGGCGAGGCCGACATCGCCGGTCTCAAGGCCAAGATCCTCGCCGCGGGACCGTCCCTCTCCCAGCTGGTCTTTACCGCCTGGGCGTCGGCGGCCAGCTTCCGCGGCACCGACAAGCGGGGCGGAGCCAACGGGGCACGGATCCGCCTCGCACCGCAGAGGAACTGGGAGGTCAACGAGCCGACCGAACTGGTGGGGGTGCTGCGGACCCTCGAGCAGATCCAGCAGGACTTCAACCGCTCACAGTCCGGCGGCACGAGGGTCTCTGTCGCCGACGTGATCGTCCTGGGCGGTTGCGCGGCGGTCGAGGAAGCGGCCAAGAGAGCCGGCCACGACGTCACGGTCCCCTTCGCGCCCGGCCGCACGGACGCCTCCCAGGAGCAGACCGACGTCGAGTCCTTCGCGGTGCTCGAGCCGACCCACGACGGGTTCCGCAACTACCTCCGGGCCGGAGAGAAGCTTCCGCCGGAGCACCTGCTCATCGAGCGAGCC
>JAJZLV010000014.1:0-26817 GCA_021803215.1 Actinomycetes bacterium
CGAGCATGACGCTCAAGGGCGGTGTCGAGAGATTGTTGCGCCAGCGGCTCGAATGGGTAAGTGAGGTACGAGGTCGCGTCGACGAGTCGATGGATCTGTTCGAGAGCGCCTCGCTCGGCAAGGGTGGTTACGTACCCCGCCAATAGCCCTGCAACAACAGGCCCCCTCCGAGCGTCATAGGAAGCAGCTCTTTCAGGCGAGACGAAGGACGAGGCGATGGCGATGGGCGGAGACCACGATAACGAGGGGCCGTCGCTCCGCCCGCTCGTCTTGGTGGCGGCGCTCTTCCTCGGTGCGCTGGCGGCCGCTCTCGGCACGGCCGGGCCCACCGGTTCGCACCTGCAGCACGTGAACGTCGCGCCCGCCCACCCCCACGCGGTTCGCCCGGCGCTTTTGACGAGCGAGCACGTCTCGCGCCGGTGAACGCTGCCACCCGGCGCCAGTGGCGCCGGGTGGCAGGGATCACCTCTTCTCGGCCGCTCTTGCTCCCGGCGGGCGTCGCCTGCGGGTGGCCTCGGCCAGGGCCGGCGGCTCCCAGCCGCCGTCCGAGCGGTTGAGGTTGGTCCCCGGCGGCACGATCTCGTCGATCCTGTCCAAGATCTCGTCGCTCAGCTCGAGATCGGCTCCCGCGAGCAGGTCGTCGAGTTGCTCGAGGGTCCGCGGCCCGATGATGGCGGCGGTGACGGCCGGGTGGGCGACCACGAACGCCATCGCCAGGTGGGTAAGAGAGGTGCCAGCTTCGCCGGCCAGCTTCACAAGCTCCTCCACCAGCTCGAGCTTTCTCTGGTTGCCCGGCAGCGAGGGGTCGAAGCGGGCGGGCAGTCGCTTGGCCCGGCCAGCCGACATGTCGATCTCCCGGCCCGGGCGGTAGCGGCCTGTCAGCCAGCCGCCCGCCAGCGGGCTCCAGGCGATGACGCCCATGCCGTAGCGCTCGCAGGTCGGGAGCACCCCGCCCTCGATGCCCCGGACGAAGATCGAGTAGGGAGGTTGCTCGCACCGGAAGCGCTCGTAGCCACGGCGCTCGGCCGCCCATTGCGCCTCGACTATCTGCTCGGGTGGGAAGGTGGAAGAGCCGATGGCCCGCACCTTCCCCTCTCGCACCAGGTCGCTCAGGACAGAGAGGGTCTCTTCGACGTCGGTGGTCGGGTCGGGCCGGTGGATCTGGTAGAGGTCTATGTAGTCGGTCCGGAGTCGGCGCAGGCTGTTCTCCACCTCCGCTCGGATCCAGCGCCGGGAGTTGCCCCGTGCGTTCGGGTCGTCTCCCATCTGGCCGTGCACCTTGGTGGCGAGCACGACCGAGTCACGCCGGCCCTGCAGGGCCCTGCCGACGATCTCCTCTGACTCGCCCTGGGAGTAGACGTCGGCTGTGTCGACGAAGTTGATCCCGGCGTCGAGGGCCTTGTGGATGATCCTGATGGACTCGTCGTGGTCCTCGTTGCCCCACTGGCCGAACATCATGGCCCCAAGGCAGTAGGGGCTGACGTTTATCCCGGTGGCGCCCAGCGTCCGCAGCTCGTACAAGAGTTTGCTCCTTCCTCGGTCTTCCGAACACGAGAGGCTATGAGGGGCCGCTAGCGCCGTCTCGCGCCGGCGAGGGCTCCTCGAGCCGAGCGCCGGGCGGGCCCGCCGAGCAGCCGAGCGGCTCCGCCTCTCACCTGGCGGCCGGCTTGGGCTCCTTCGGCAGGCCGAGGACCCGCTCGGCCACGATGTTCCGCTGGATCTGGGCGGTCCCGCCCCAGATGGTCTCCGAGCGCGAGAAGAAGAAGCTCGACTGCATGGCGGAGACGGGATAGCCGGGGCGGCGCTTGCGGGCGCCGACTCCGGGCACGAAGTCGCTTTCTTGCTTCTCGTCGCCGGTGAGTATCTGGCCTTCCATGCCGAGGATGTCTATGTAGAGCTCCATCGTGTCCCGGTGGTACTCGGACCAGAACATCTTGTTGGTGGCGCCGAGGGCGGTCGCCGAGTGGTCATTGTTGATGGCCGAGGTGAGGGTGCGAAGGCCGTTTATCTGCATGATCTTCACCTTCGACCAGGCGAGCGCCAGGCGCTGTCGTATGAGCGGGTCGTCCGCCTTGCCGTTGGCCCTCGCCGTCTCGATGATCGCCTCGAGCTCGCGCTGGAAGCGGCGGTAGCCGGTCGTGGCCGAGGTGCCCCGCTCGAAGCCGAGGGTCGTCATCGCCACCTTCCAGCCGTTGTTCACGCCGCCGACGACGTTCTCCTTCGGGCAGCGGGCGTTGTTGAAGAAGACCTCGTTGAACTCGGCCGAGCCGTCGATCTGGGCGATGGGGCGGACCTCGATCCCCTCCTGGCGCATCGGCACGAGCAGGTAGGAGATGCCGGAGTGCTTCTCGGCCTCCGGGTCGGTGCGGGCGAGGAGGAAGATGTAGTCGGCGTACTGGGCTTGGGTGGTCCAGACCTTCTGGCCGTTGATGACCCACTCGTCACCGTCGAGCTCCGCCCTCGTCTTGAGCGAGGCGAGGTCGCTCCCGGCGTCGGGCTCGGAGAAGCCCTGGCACCAGGCGATCTCGCCCGAGAGGATCTTCGGCAGGAAGAACCTCTTCTGCTCCTCGGTGCCCCACTGCAGGATCGTCGGGCCGACGAGGGTGTCGCCGAAGAAGTCGGCCCGCATCGGGGCGTTTGCCCGGGCGAACTCCTCGCTCAGCACGACGCTCTCCATGATCGAGAGCCCCCGCCCCCCGTACTCGGTCGGCCACGAGGCGCAGATCCACCCACCCTCGGAGAGCTTCTTGGTCCACTGGGCGTTGAACTGCTCGCGCTCCTCGGGGGTCATCGAGCTCTCCTTGTCGGACCAGTCGGCCGGCAGGTTCGCCTCGAGCCAGCTCCTGACCTCGGCCCGGAAGGCCTCAGCTTCGGGGGGGTAGGTGAGATCCATGGCAAGAGGCTACCGGCCGGTAACGCGGCAGGCCCGCCCGGCAGCTCCCCTCGGTACAATGCTGCCGCACGACCCGGGCGGACGCGAAAGGAGGTGGGGTCGATGTCACCGGACCAGCCCCCGAGTACCAAACCGACCCCGCCCGCCCCGCCCTCTCGCTCGACCCGGTGAGCCCACCACAGCCAGCCGGCGGCTGACCCCACTCGAACGGGACTGGCCGGCGGGCGACTCCCCGCCCGCCGCGCCGAGGCGCGGCCCGACTTGTCGTGAGGAGGTCTCCATGGCCCGCCGTGCCCCGCTCCAGCCGCCCCAGGCGCTCCGCAGCCGCCTCGACCAGCGAAATCGCCGGCTGACGGCGACTCGCGCCGTGCGGGAGGCCATCGTCTCTCTCGCCGGCATCATGAGCTGTCCCGTCCGCCACCAAGGGGGAGAGGAGATCGGGCGGCTGGTCGATGTGGTCGCCCGCTTCACCCTCGACCAGGCCTACCCTCCGGTCACCGGCCTCGTCGTGAAGGTCGCCCGGCGGCGAGTCTTCCTCGACGCCAGCCTTGTCGCCCGTCTGGGCCACACCGAGGTCACGCTCCGCTCGGCGCGAGTCGACCTGCGCGACTTCGAGCGCCGTGAGGGAGAGCTGCTCTTGGGTCGGGACGTCCTCGACCACCAGCTGGTCGACGTCGACGGCGTGCAGGTGATCCGGGCCGCCGACCTCTACCTCGCCCCCACCCAGGGCCGCATCCGCCTGGTCGGGGTTGACGTGAGCTCCCAGAGCCTGCTCCGTCGCCTCGGGCCGACCCGCTATCGCACCCGGCCCACGCCGAACCGCATCATCGACTGGGCGGCCATCCAGCCCTTCAGCGGGCCCGAGGCCTCGGTCCGGCTCCGCACCTCGCACGAGGGGCTCCACCGGCTCCGTCCGGGCGAGCTGGCCGACCTGCTGGAGGACCTCGGCCGCCGCCAGCAGCAGGAGCTGCTCGATGCCCTCGAGCCGGAGGAGGCGGCCGACGCTCTCGAGGAGATGGACCCAGAAGAGCTCGAGTCGCTGCTGAGGGGGGCCGAGCCCGGGCAGGCTGCTCGCCTCGTCGCCTCGATGGAGACCGACGAGGCGGTCGAGGCCCTGCGAGACCTCGGCGACGAGGAGCGCGACGAGCTCCTCGAGCAGATGGACGAGCTGAGAGCGGCCGAGCTCGAGACCGTCCTCGCCTACGCCGAGAACACCGCCGGCGGAATCATGACGACGGCCCTCGTCACCGCCCCGGAGGGCGAGAGCGTCGAGCTCGTTCGCCGCCGACTGGCCGAGATGCGCGAGCACGCCCTCGAGGTCGACGCCGTCGCGGTGCTCGACGCCGACGGGCTGCTCGTCGGCGACGTCAGTCTCTTCAGCCTGCTCGTGGCCGACGACCAGACCGAGGTGGGCGATCTCCTCGAGCAGTCCGAGCCGATCACGGTCGAGCCGGGCAGTCCGATGCCAGAGGTGGCGGCAAAGCTCGTCGACGCCCGGCGGTCCTCTGTCCTGGTCGTCGAGGACGGCAAGCCTCTCGGGCGGATCCTCGCCGACGACGTGGTCGACGCCCTCTTGCCCGAGCGGGGCCGACTCCACTTCCCGCGGTTCTTGCAGTGAGCAAGGAGGCAGATCGATGGGCCTCTCCGGCCTCAGGGAGGGCTCCGGCCGCTTGAGCAGGGCCGGTGGGGGCCGCCGCCCGCCCGGCCCGCCGCCGCCCGGGCGGCGCGCCCTCGGTCGCCGCCTCCTCACGATCGCGGCCATCGCCGGTCCCGGCCTCATCGCCGCCAACGCCGGCAACGACGCCGGCGGCATCGCCACCTACGCCTCGGCCGGGTCGCAGTACCGCTACGACACCCTTTTCGTCATGGTGCTCATCACGATCGGTCTCGTGGTGGTGCAAGAGATGGCGGCCCGCCTCGGGGCGATCACCGGCAAGGGCCTCGCCTCGCTCATCCGGGAGGAATTCTCCATCCGCATGGCGACCCTCGCCCTCGGGGCGCTCCTGGTGGCCAACGTCGGCATAGTCGTCTCGGAGTTCGCCGGCATCGCGGCCGCCTTCGAGCTCTTCGGGGTCTCGCGCTACATCTCGATCCCGATCGCGGCCGTCGTGATCTGGGTCCTTGTCCTGTTCGGCAGCTACCGCTACGCCGAGCGAGTCTTCCTCATCCTCTCGCTCGCCTTCCTCGTCTATCCCTTTGCCGCCGGGCTCGCCCATCCCGACTGGGCGGCGGTCGGCCTCCACACCGTCGTCCCCCACCTGGAGACGACGAAGGGCTTCGTGCTTCTGGTCGTGGCGCTCATCGGGACGACCATCTCGCCCTACATGCAGCTCTACAACGCCTCGGCCGTCGTCGACCGGGGCATCGGCCCGGCCGAGTACCCGATCGAGCGGATCGACACGGTGAGCGGGGCGATCTTCGCCGACCTCATCTCCTGGTTCATCATCGTGGCGACCGCGGCGGCCATCGGAGGGAGCGGGGTGCTCGCCTCGGCCAAGGAGGCGGCGATCGCGCTCCGCCCGGCCGCCGGCCCGGGGGCCGAGATCCTCTTCGGCCTCGGACTGCTCGGCGCCTCCGCCCTGGCCGGGGCGGTCGTGCCGCTCTCGACCTCCTATGCCATCGCCGAGGCGATCGGCGTCGAGCGCTCGGTCTCGCGCAGCTTCAAGCAGGCGCCGGTCTTCCTCGGCCTCTTCTCGGCCCAGGTCCTCATCGGGGCGGTGGTCGCCCTCGTGCCCGTCAACCTCATCACCTTGCTCATAGGAACCCAGGTGCTGCAGGGAGTCATCACCCCGATCACGCTCGTGTACATCCTCATCCTCGCCAACCGGCGCTCGCTTCTCGGCGAGTGGGCCAACGGGCCGATCTTCAGGGCGGTGGCGACCGTGGCGGTCACCGTCGTCGCCCTCATGGCCTCGATCCTCGTCGTGCTGACGGTTCTCTCCTGGTTCGGCGTCTCTTGAACGCTGGCTCCCGTTTGCGGAGCGCCCGGGGCACAAGGGAGGCTTGAGACCCATGGAGGGCGAAGGGCGAGAGCGGCTGCGCGTCGCCTATCTCGTCTACCGGGGCAATCCGCGCTGTGGTGGGCAGGGGGTCTACTCGCGCCACCTGAGCCGCGAGCTGGCTGCGCTCGGGCACTCGGTGACAGTCTTCTCCGGCCCTCCATACCCAGAGCTCGACGAGGGCGTCGAGCTCGTGAAGGTCCCGAGCCTCGACCTCTACCGTGAGCCGGACCCCTTCCGGGTGCCGAAGCTTTCCGAGTTCAAGTCCTCGATCGACCTGCTCGAGTTCGCCGTCATGTGCACGGCGGGCTTCCCCGAGCCCCGCACCTTCACGTTGCGGGCGAGGAGGCTCCTGGCCGCCAGACGGGGAGAGTTCGACCTGGTGCACGACAACCAGAGCCTCGGTGCGGGACTGCTCGGGATGATGAAGGACGGCTGGCCCGTCATCGCCACCATCCACCACCCGATCACCGTCGACCGCGAGCTCGACCTCGCCCACGCCGAGAGCTGGCGGCGCCGCCTCACCCTGCGCCGCTGGTACGGCTTCATCGAGATGCAGTCGCGGGTGGCCCGCCAGCTGCCGCGGGTCATCACCGTCTCGAAGTCATCCCTCGCAGACATCGCCGAGCAGCTCGGGGTCGAAGCCTCCCGCATGGCCGTCGTGCCGGTCGGGGTGGACGATGCCGTCTTCTCGCCCCGTCCGGACGTCGCCCGGGTGGCCGGGCGGCTCATGACGACCGCCAGCGCCGATGTCCCGATGAAAGGGCTCATCCCGCTTCTCGAGGCGCTCGCCAAGGTGCGGACCGAGTGGGAGGAGGCCCACCTGGTCGTCATCGGGCGGCTGCGTGGGGGGAGCCAGGTGCCGGCCACCATCGCCCGCCTCGGGCTCGAGGGCTCGGTCGAATTCGTCTCGGGCATCAGCGACGACCAGCTGGCCGGCCTCTACGCCACCAGCCAGCTGGCGGTCGTGCCGAGCCTGTACGAGGGCTTCTCTCTGCCGGCGATCGAGGCGATGGCCTGCGGGGTACCGCTCGTCGCCACGACGGGCGGGGCGCTCAGGGAGGTGGCCGGGACCGACGGAGAGACCGCCTTGCTGGTGCCCCCGAACGACCCCGGAGCCTTGGCGGCGGCCATCGGCCGCGGACTGGCGGACGAGCAGCTGCGGCTCCGGCTCGGCTCCGCCGGGCGGGCCCGGACGAGGGAGCGCTACACCTGGCCGGTGACGGCCCGGCTGACCGCCGAGCAGTACCGTCTCTTCTTGGACGAGAAGAGTCCCGGGCAGGCCTGATGCTGACCGTCCGTTTCGCTGAGCTCGGCCTCGTCCCGGGCGAGCGCCTGCTGGACCTCGGCTGCGGCGGCGGCAGGCACGCCTTCGAGGCCCTCCGCCGAGGCGCCGAGGTGATAGCGCTCGACGCCGACCGCCTCGAGCTGAAGAGGGTGGCCGCGATGATGGCTGCCATGCTGGAGGAGGGGGAGGTGCCGGAGGGCGCCGTCGGCCTGCCGCTGCGGGCGACCGCTCTCGAGCTCCCCTTCGAGGACGCCAGCTTCGATCGGGTGATCGCAGCCGAGGTGCTCGAGCACATCCCCGAGGACGGCCGGGCCATGGCGGAGCTCGCCCGGGTGCTCCGTCCCGGGGGACGCATGTCGGTCACCGTGCCCCGCTACGGTCCGGAGCTCGTGAGCTGGGCCATTTGTCCGCCCTACCACGAGACGGAGGGGGGCCATGTCCGCATCTACCGCCGTTCCCAGTTGGAGGGCCGGCTCGGACGGGCCGGCCTGCGGGTCGTCGGCAGCCACCACGCCCATGCCCTCCACAGCCCCTACTGGTGGCTCAGGTGCCTGGTCGGGCTGGACAAGGAGCAGCACCCGGCCGTCCGGGCCTATCACCGGCTGCTCGTCCACGACATCGTGCATGCCAGCCCGCTCACGAGGTTCCCCGACCGGGTGCTCAACCCGTTCATCGGAAAGAGCCTCGTCCTCTACCTCGAGCACGCCCGATGAGCCTGCCCGAGAGCGAGCCTGTCCTCCTCGGGCCTGGTGAGCTCGACGCCACCCTCGACACGATCGAGGCGGTGCAGACCGGGCGCGGCCTGATCCCCTGGTTCGACGGCGGGCACTGCGACCCGTGGAACCATGTCGAGGCCGCCATGGCGCTTTCGACCGGAGGCCGGCGCGTGGCTGCCGAGCGGGCCTACGAGTGGCTGGTGGCGACCCAGCAGGCTGACGGCAGCTGGTTCAACTACTACCGGGCCGACGGGAGCGTCGAGGATGCCCGGGTCGACACGAACGTCTGCGCTTACGTGGCGACCGGGGTCTGGCACCACTACCTGGTGACCGGGGACAGCGGCTTTGTAGAAGAGCTCTTCGGCTCTCTCGGAGCTGCTCTCGACTTCGTCCTCGGCTGGCAGCGGGCCGGCGGGGAGCTCGTGTGGTCGATCAAGCCGGACGGGGGCCCTGAGGGCTACGCCCTTCTCACCGGCTCCTCGTCGGCCTATCTCTCGCTTCGCTGCGGCATCGCCTGCGCGGAGCTGCTCGGCCTCGAACGCCCGGAGTGGGAGCTGGCGGCCGGACGCCTCCGCCACGCCATCGTCTACCGCCCGGAGCTGTTCGCTCCGAAGGAGCGCTATGCCATGGACTGGTACTACCCGGTCCTCACCGGAGCGCTCACGGGCCCGGCAGCCCTGCGGCGCCTGAGGGCCGGCTGGCCGACTTTCGTGATGGACGGGAGCGGCGTGCGCTGCGTCTCGGACCGTCCGTGGGTCACGGCGGCCGAGACAGCCGAGTGCGTCCTTTCCTGTCTCGGGGCGGGACTTGCCGGCGAGGCTCGGACCCTTTTCACCTGGGTGCAGGACCAGCGCGACCCGGAAGGCTCCTACACCACCGGACGGGTCTACCCCGGCCGCTCCAGCTTTCCCCACGAGGAGCGCTCGAGCTACACGGCGGCTGCCATCGTCCTCGCCAACGACGCCCTGAGCCTCAACAGCCCGGCCGCCGGCCTCTTCCGGGCCGACCTCAGCGGCCTTCCGGCCGGTCTAGACCTGGAGGAGATGCAAGAGGAGTGGGACGAGGAACAGCTCGCCTGATCGAGACGCCGGGGCGCTTTCAAGGCTGGCCCGGCGTAGGCGGGCAGAAGGTGGACGCCCACCTCGTCTGGGAGCACCGCTCTAAGGGGTAGCGCGGCTCGGCTCCGCGAGCGCGGCCCGGCCCTCCGCCGCGCCCCGGTTCGCCTGACCGCAGAGTCCGCCAGCGCTCTCGGGGCCTCCCGGTGGGGCTGTGAGCGGCGTCGCCGGCTCCGACGGTGAGCGCCGGCAGGCTTGCGGCCGTGTCGGCCGGTCGCCGGGCCCCGCCGGTGGAGCCGCGGCCGGAGCTTGCGCCGGAATAACTAATAACATATTGTTATTGCAAGTCGTTCGAGGGGAGCGGGAGATGGGCACAACCGAGCTCAGCCAAGCCGAGCTTGCTGAACTGGGCTGCAAGGGGGAGTTCCCGGGCCCGCGCTCTCGCACGGTTCGTCAGAAGATCGAGGCCATAGCTTGGTCGGGCATCGACTACTCGGCTATCCCCTTCGTCCTCAAAGCGAAGCGGGGCAGCTACCTGTTCGACATCGATGGCAACACGTACATCGACATGGTCACCGGCTGGGGCTCCTCACCGCTCGGCATCGGCGACGAGAGGCTCCTCGAGCCCACCATCGCGGCCCTCGCGCAGTACGGCACCGAGATAAGCGACTACGTCGCCTCCGAACCGGTGCTGGCATTGGCAGAGAAGCTGGTCGAGGTCTCGCCTGCCTCGCTCACAAGAGTCGAATTCGACATCTCCGGGACCGAGTCAGTCGAGATGTCCATGAGACTGATGCGGGGCAAGGCCGAACGCCCCTTCATCCTCAGCTTCTTCGGCCAGTACCACGGCGAGTCGGCGGGAGCCTTGGGCCTCGGCTCCCAGCTGGCGCACGAGGCGAGGTATGTCCGCGAGCTCGCACCCGGGTACATCCATGTTCCCTATCCCGAGCCATACCGCTGCCCGTTTCACCGCTCGGAGCGATGTGACGGCCTGTGCGTCATCGACTACATCAAGGAGTACATCCTCGGCTACTACTCGACGGCCGACCGGATCGCCGGCGTCATCATCGAGCCTGTGGCGGGCGAGGCCGGGGTGTGGATCCCGCCGGATCCGTTCTGGCCGGCTCTGGTGGAGCTTTGCCAAGAGCACGAGTGGCTGCTCTGTGCCGACGAGGTGCAGAGCGGGATCGGTCGCACCGGCAAGATGTTCGCCGTCGAGCACTGGAACGTCCAGCCCGACCTCATGTGCCTGGCAAAGTCGCTCTCGGCCGGGACAATGCCCATCGGTGCCACCCTGGGCACAGAAGAGGTGATGGGCTCGACCGAGCTCTACCTTGGGGGCACCTTTGCCTGGACTCCAGCCGCCTGCGTCGCGGCTCTGAGGGGAATCGACCTCATAAAGAGCGACAACCTCCTTGGCCATGTGGGCGATCTCGAGCAGCTGCTGCTGGAGCGGATGGGGAGATGGCCCGCCAAGTACGAGCTGGTAGGCGATGTTCGGATAAAGGGGCTGTACATCGCGGTCGAGTTCGTGGCCGACAAGGACTCGAAGCGTCGCATCCCCGACTTCGCACGGCGAGTCCACGCTCGGTCGGTGCGAGGCGGAGTGGCCGGCATCTACATCCCGGGGATGTCCCTTCTCCGCTGGCTGCCGGCCCTCAACATGAGCCGCGAGACGATCGAGAAGGCGATGGACATCCTGGAGGACTCGATAGTCATCGAGAGCCGGCAGGGACTTTGAGCTGTGGTGCCACTGCGTCGAAAGGCGAGCCGATGGTCAGCAATCAGTCTTGGTTAGAAGGATCGAGCCGGTCGAGAAAGGGCCCGGGGCACCCTGGCCGAAGAGGTGCCCCCAGCCTGGCCGCCGCGCTCTGCGCCGTCGCGCTCGGACTGGCTGCCTGCGCCGGGGGCTCCACAGCTCACGGGCCGGCCGCGAGCGGAAAGCCCCGCCAGGGTGGCACGGCCAGCTACGCCATGCCGGTGGGAAACGACTTCAGCTGGATACTCCCGCTCGAGAACCAGGCGAACTTCGAGCCGTGGGACGAGGCGGTCGAGAACGAGATGTGGCGACCTCTTTACTACCCCGGTCAACCGGGGCGGACCGGGATCGACTATGGAATCTCGCTCGCCTACCCCCCGTCATATTCGAACCACGACTCCACGGTCACGATCAGGATGCGGAAGAACTTCAAGTGGAGCGATGGCAGGCCGGTCACCAACGCCGATGTAAGGTTCTTCTTCGAGCTGGAGGCCGCCGGGGCGAGAAGCGGCCGGTACGCCCCTTATGTCGCAGGCGACATGCCGGACGACATAAAGAGCGTCACCTACAGCGGCAAGTACGAGATCACGATGCACCTGAAGCACTCCTACAATCCCATCTGGTTCACCGGTAACCAGCTGAGCTGGCTGTACGCCCTGCCGGCGCAGGCCTGGGACAAGACGTGCAGCACCTGCAAGGTGGGAGACGCCGCCGCCACGCCGGCCGGAGCCAAGCGGGTCTACAGCTTCCTCTACGGCCAGTCGGAGAAGCTCTCGACCTACGCGAGCAACCCCCTTTGGAAGGTGGTAGACGGCCCGTGGTTACTCTCGGGGTTCAACCCGACCACCTATGAGACGGTCCTCTCGGCCAACAAGAGCTACACGGGGCCAGGGCGGCCCCACCTGAGCAAGCTCAAGATCATCAGCTTCAGCTCCGACACAGCCGAGGTCGACGCTCTCCGGTCAGGTGCGGTCACCTTCGGCTTTCTTCCTTTCAGCGACGCGCCATCTCTCAAGTCATACGAGAGGCTCGGCTACAGCTTCAAGCCCTGGTATGCCTTTTACAATCAGTCAGTCGAGTTCAACTACACCAGTCCGACCTGGGGTCCGCTCGTTCGCCAGCTCTACCTCCGACAGGCGCTCCAGCACCTCGTCAACGAGCCCCTCTACATAAAGAGGGTCTACTACGGATATGGGCAGCCGGACTACGGGGTGGCACCGGCGGTCAACAGCTCTTACGTAGCGCCCGCATTGAGAAAAGACCCCTATCCGTACTCGCTCCGGGCCGCCAAGGAGCTCCTGAGAGCGCACGGCTGGGCGAAGGGCTCTTCGGGCATCGATGTGTGCCGACGATCGGGCAGCGCGGCCAACGAGTGCGGCACCGGAATAAAACAAGGCGAGGCGCTAAGTATCCGTCTCATGTACACGACCGAGTCGCCCTCGCTCCTCGCCCAGGTAGAAGCCTTCGCGGGCGCAGCCAAGGCGGCGGGTATCGAGATCACTCTCGACGGTCAGACCGCCAACACGATGTACTCCATCGCAGGTGTATGCCCTCCGGGGCCGTGCAACTATGGCATGGCTGCCTACTCGGGCTTTTTCTGGGACTACGGCCAGAACGCCCTCGTCCCGACGGGCGGTCAGGAGTTCGGCCACGGCAACTACTGGGGAGGCGGCTACAACTCGGCGAGAGCGGACGCCCTCATCGCCAGGGCGCGCACGGCCTCTTCGGGGTTGCAAGCGCTCTACAAGGACGAGACCTACCTGACAGACCAGGTGGCGGCCCTCTGGTTCCCGCTGCCCGCACAGGAGCTGTTGCTGGTGAAGAACAACTTGGGTGGCTGGCAGGCTCTGAACCCCTATAACTTCCCGATGGCATCGCGCTGGTACTACGTAAAGTGAGTCGCTGACGAGCGGCTTCATCCCGAAGTGGCCCGGCGGCGATGATGCCGAAAGAGAAGGCGGGCATGCCCGGCTCTGCCGAGACCGATCGGAGGAGATCCAGGACTCCGTCGGGAAATATCGGCAATACGCTATTATTGAAATGTGGCGCAGATGAAGGACCAAAAGGAGCTGGGACCGGCCGGTCCTTCCCGGGATGGGAGGCGAAAGCCGGAGCGGCCCCATCTCGCGGCCGATGACGAGGGCGGCCTGTTTGAGCGTCGGGGCGCTCGGAGGAGGGAGGGCACCCTCCTCCAGCGAGATCGGGTTCTGTCGGTGGCGGCCCGCGTGCTGGCCGAGCGGGGGTTCGAGGCGGCTCGCTTTCGCGACGTGGCCGGGGTGGCCGGCGTTTCGATCGGGCTCCTCCAGAACTACTTCAACACCCGGGACGAGATGTTCGAAGAGGCCTTCTCGTGGATCTGCCAAAGGCTCATCGATCGGTGGCGCGGGCGTGCCCAGCGCGAGTCCGCTCCATGGGAGAAGATCGTCGGGCTGATCGAGGAGCTGACGGGCGAGGCCGATCTGCCAGGGCACAGCGCCGCCTGGCTGGAGTTCTGCTCGAGCGCGACCCGCCACCCCAAGCTGCGGCCCTCCGTGCTCCGTGTCTACGAGAACTGGCGCCAGATCCTGATGGAGGCGGTGCAGGAGGGGGTCGCAAGCGGCGCCTTTCACCCTGTGCTCCCCTCAGATGAGATCGTCGACGCCATCGACGCGGTGGTCGACGGTCTCCACCTGGCCACAGCAGTCAGGCTTGACGGCATGAGCCCGGAGCGCTTTCGCCGGCTCGCCTTGCACGTTGCAGGGCTCCTGCTGGCCACCAGCGACGACGCCGTGACCGTGGCTTGAGCCGAGACGATGGCTAGCGCCGCCTTTCCAAAGCTGTTCGCACCGCTGCGGATCGGTCCGGTCACGATCAAGAACCGCATCGTCTCGCCCGGTCATGACACCGTCATGGTGGCCGACGGCTGCGTGACCGAGCAGCTGGTCGCCTACCACAAGGCCCGGGCGGCCGGGGGCGTCGGACTTATCGTCATGCAGGCGGCCGGGGTGCACGAGACGGGCCGTTACACCTCCCATGTCCTCATGGCCGCCGACGACTCGTGCATCGCGGGCTACCGGGCTGTCAAGGAGGCCGTGAGCCCGTACGGGACGAGGCTTTTCGGCCAGCTCTTTCACCCCGGGCGGGAGGTGATGGAGACGAGCGACGGCTCGGCTCCCGTCGCGCTGGCGCCTTCGGCGGTCCCGAACGAGCGCTTCCATGTGATGCCCCGCGCCATGTCGAAGCGATTGATCACCGAGATGGTCGACGCCTACGGCCAGGCCGCCCGTCGTCTTGGCAGAGCCGGTCTTGACGGCGTCGAGGTGGTTGCGAGCCATGGATACCTGCCCTCGCAGTTTTTGAACCCGAAGGTCAACCGCCGCGACGACTGCTACGGAGGGAGCTTCGAGAACCGGCTCCGCTTCCTGCGAGAGGTCTTGTCTGCCATCCGCGGCCAACTGGGAGACAGCCTGGCGGTGGGGCTGCGGATCTCCGCCGACGAGCTCGAGGAGGCGGGCCTGCCAGCCGAGGACTCGCTGGCTGCTTGCGTGTCGCTCGACGAGTCAGGACTGGTCGACTACCTGAGCGTCACGCTCGGTACCTCGGCCGCCCCCGCAGGCTCGGATCACATCGTGCCGCCGATGAGCGAGGCGATCGGCTATGCAGTGCCGTACGTCGCTCTCGTGAAGGAGAAGGTGTCGGTGCCGGTGTTCGCGGCCGGGCGCATCAACCAGCCGCAAGACGCCGAGCGGGTGCTGGCTGCCGGCCAGGCAGATGCCGTCGTGATGAACCGAGCCCTCATCTGCGACCCGCTGATGCCGCAGCTGGCCGAGCAGGGGCGGGTGGACGAGATCCGGGCCTGCATCGCCTGCAACCAGGCCTGCATCGGGCACTTCCATGCGGGCTTCCCGATCTCTTGCATCCAGCATCCAGAGACGGGTCGTGAGCTCGTCTACGGCTCTCTGGCCAAGGCGGCGATCCGACGTCGGGTCATGGTGGTGGGCGGCGGCCCGGCCGGCCTCAAGGCGGCCGCCGTGGCGGCAGAGCGCGGCCACGATGTCACGCTCTATGAGCAGGCCCCGCGCCTTGGCGGTCAGGTGCTGCTGGCCGGAGCGCTGCCGGGACGAGAGGAGTTCGGCGGGGCGGCGGCGAACCTCGAGGCGGAAGCCGAGCGGGCCGGGGTCCGCATCGTCACCCGGACGAGGATCGACGCGAGCGCTGTGCGCTCCGAGAAGCCGGACGCGGTGGTGCTCGCCACCGGGGCGCGGCCGCGCTGGCCGGAGATCGAGGTGTTGGGGGCACCGGTCCTGCTCGACGCCTGGCAGGTCATAGAGGGCAAGGACCCTCCAAAGGGGAAGGTCGTCGTCTCCGACTGGCGGGGCGACTGGGTCGGAGCTGGCGTCGCGGTTGAGCTGGCCCACCGGGGGCACGAGGTTGTCCTCTGCGTGAACGGCTATGCGGCGGTGCAGGGTCTCCAGCAGTACGTCCGTGACGCCCACCTCGTCGCTTTGAAGAGAAGCCGGGTTGAGCTCGTGTCGCTCGTCCGGCTCTACGGAGCGGACGAGGACGCCGTCTTTTTCCAGCATGTGCTCACGAAGGAGCCGGTGATCATCGAGGACGTCGCCAGCCTGGTCCTCGCCGAGGGCCACCTCTCTGTCAACGACCTGCTCGACGAGCTCTCGGCCGAGGCTCCGGCCGAGACTCAGGTGGTCGGGATAGGAGACTGCCTCTCGCCGCGCTCGGTAGAAGAAGCCGTCCTCGAGGGATTGAAGGTCGGCTCCTCTCTCTGACGAGCCGACCGAGGCGTCGGCTCGCGAGCCGAGCGTTGCCCACCCCGAGCAGTAGCAGTGGCTGCCTCTCGCAGGCTCGGCGGGGCTCTCGTGGCTGGCGCTCAAGTGGCCGCGCCGGAGGCTCGATCAGCCTCGCATCGACCGGGCCGCTTCGTCACGGCCCGTCCTCTCAACGGCGGCCGAGCCGCCCACAAGCGCGGGCTCGGCGACGGGGCGCGGGAGCTGCCTCAGCTCCGCTGGCTCTGCTCGCTTTCGGCCTTGGTGGCGCCTCGACGAAGGACCCGCAGGCTGCCGCTCGAGAGGGCGGGCTCTTCGCGGAACAGACCCGAGTCCAAGGCGGCGCAGTAGATCTCGTAGGGAGGTCGACCACCGTCGCGCGGATCGGCAAAGACGTCATGGATGGCGAGCAGGCCGCCGGGGGCGACGAGGGGCGACCAGCCGCGATAGTCGGCCCAGGCCGGGTCGTCGCCGTGACCGCCGTCGATGAAGACCGCGCCGAGGGGGGTCTCCCAGTTGGCCGCGACCTGGGCGGAGAAGCCGACCACTCCGACCACCAGGTCGCCGGCACCGGCGTCGTCGACGGCCCTCCTCCAGTGGGGCAGTGTCTCGAACAGCCCCGTCCGGGCGTCGACCAGGTCGGGCTCGTGGTGGGCCCAGCCTGCCTGGTTCTCCTCCGAACCGTGATGGTGGTCGAGCGAGAAGAGGACGGGCAAGGCGCCGCCTCGCGGCTCGCTCGCCGCCAGCCCGGCCGCCAGGTACAACGTCGAGCGGCCGCAGTAGGCGCCCACCTCGAGGATGCGGTGGGGGAGGAGGTCATCGTCCGCCACGCGCCGGGCGAGGTCCGAGAGGTGGAGGCCCTCCTCGTCGGGCATGAAGCCCCGGGCGGCCCGGGCGGCCTCGAGGAGTGCTGCCGCCCGGCTGCCGGGGTCGGGAGCAAAGGCGGGGGCCCGGCTCATATGAGGCCGACGAGGGTGTAGATGCCCATCCCCAAGAGGAGGAGCCCGGAGATCCGCCGGACGACGCCGAGAGGCACGACTCGCAAGATGAAGCGCCCGCTCGCCACCGCCAGGCCCGAGACGAGGATGAAAGCCAGCGAGGCTCCGATGAACACGGGCCAGGTGGCGCGGAAGTGGGCCGCCAGATTGGCGATGAGGATCTGGGTGAGGTCGCCGAACTCTGCCAGGACGAGGATGCCGAAGGTCGAGAACATCGGCTTCCACCAACCGATCTGGGGAGTCTCCTCTGGCTCGTCGCCCTCTTTCGGCTGGGCTTCTCGCAGGCCCTTTTCCTCCTCCTTCCTCTCGGGAACGAAGAGGAGGAAGGCGGCGCCGAGGATGAACAGGGCCGCCACAACGCTGTGGACGGCCGTCTGCGGCAACAGCACGAGGAGCCGCCCGGCCAAGACCGCGGTGCCCGCCTGCAGCACGAGGGCGGCCGCACCGCCCACCCAGACCGGGCCTGGCCGGTAGCGCGACGACATCACCACGCATGAGATGAACGTCTTGTCCGGCAGCTCGGCCGGGAAGACGAGCCCGAAGGTGGCGAAGAGGACTCCCCAGTTCACCGCGGCCGGTCGCCCCGCCGGCTGCCCACCGCTACGCCTTGGCCAGCAGCTCGGCCACCTCGGCCCGCTTGCCGGCGACGAAGCGGGCATTCACCGCCAGACGCTCGAGCGCCTGGTCGATGAGGAGCCGCTGGCCGCCGAAGTCCCGGCCGGCGAAGAAGCTTCGCACCTCTTCGAGCAGGTAGGGCTGGCCGGCGTCGTCCAGCTGGACGAGGTTGGCGGCTCCTCCGAGGATCATCGGTATGGCATGGACCGCCAGCCGGTTCGAGAGCTCCTCGAAGTTGGCTGTCACGAACGACCACACCATCGCCCCGGCGTGACGGTTGCGGATCATCGCCCGCAGCATGATCGGGCCGTCCTGCGCCTTCACCTGCGAGAGCGACATGGCCAGGAACTCCTCGACGAGCTCGGGTCGGCGAAGCCGGGTGAGCGCCATGAGGTGACGGTTCTCGCTCAGCGGGTCGCGCGGGTGAAGCAGGCCCTCGATGAGGGCGTCGGCCTCCTCACGGCCGGCCGTGGCGGCCACGATGTTGAGGATCGTCTGAGCCAGCGAGGGCTCGAGCTCGGAGCCGGCGCGGTAGGAGGCGAAGGCCTCGGCCGCGAAGCTCCTTGCGGCGGCCTCCGCGCCGAGGGTGCCGAGCATCCCGAGGAAGATGGACCGGCACCGCTGGCGCTCGGCCGAGTCGTCTTCTTTGACCTCGAGGCCGAGCCGGTCGAGCTCCGGCCGGAAGATCTCCCGCACCAGGCGGGCGAGAGCTTCTTCGGCGAGACCGGCTGCGGCAAAGTCGAGCATCTCGAAGGCGGTCGCCACGACGCCCCAGACGTTCGGGTCTTGCTCTCCTTTGAGGCGCCGGACGAGGGCGAGGAAGTCACCCGGGGCAAAGCGCCCGGCGAGCGTCGCCGCCCACGAGTCCGCCACGAGGTTGAAGCGCTCGAGCGGCTCGAGGAGCGCCAGGTTCGCCAGCACCTGGTCGAAAAGAGCGCCCTCGTACCTGAGCCGGTAGGTCCCAGAGCCGCCGGCGTTCACGACCGGCAGGCCGTTCATCGGCCCGAGGCGGAGGAGCGGAGAGCCGTGCGGCTCGGGACCGAGGAGGGCCGAGGTGACCGGGCCGGGACGGTCCTCGACCCGGATCGGCACCAGCCAGTCCTTGCCGATGGCGTCCGGCGGCCCGCCGGCCGGTCGCTCGGACTCGGGCAGGTAGGCGAAGGGCTCCTGCACGAGGACGAGCTCGCCGTCCTCGAGCCGGGCGGTCACGAGGGGGTGGCCGCCCTGGAAGATCCAGCTGTCGAGGATGGCCCTCACAGGCTCGCCGCCGCTGGCCGCCTCGATGGCGTCCCAGAGGTCGGTCGTCTCGGTGTTGCCGTAGGCATGGCTCCTCAGGTACTGGCGCACGCCGGCGCGGAATCGCTCGGTGGTGAGGTACTGCTCGACCATGCGAAGGACGTTCCCGCCCTTCAAATAGGTGAGCAGGTCGAACATGGCGTCGGCCTCGTCCGGCGCCCGGACGGGGAATTCGATGGCCCGGGTGGCGTGCAGGCCGTCGACCTGGAGCGCCAGGTCCTTCTCGGTGCCGAACTGGACCCAGCGGTTCCACTCCGGTTTGAAGTCCGCTTCGGCGCAAAGGGCCATGAAGGTGGCGAAGGCCTCGTTCAGCCAGATCCCGTTCCACCACTTCATCGTCACGAGGTCGCCGAACCACATGTGGGCGATCTCGTGCGCCACGACATCGGCGATGCCATCGAGCTCGGGGACGGACGACTTGGCCGGGTCGCAGAGAAGCTCCTGTTCCCTGAAGGTGATGCAGCCCAGGTTCTCCATCGCCCCCATCGCGAAGTCGGGGATCGCCACGAGGTCCAGCTTCTCGGCCGGGTAGGCGATGTCGAAGTAGCGGTGGAAGAAGGCCAGCGAGTGCTGGGCCGCCTCGAGGGCGAAGCTCGTGAGGTGGAGCTTTCCCTCCGGCACGACGACGCGCAGCGGCACCCCGCCGTTTGCCATCACGGGCTCGGTCGCCTCGAAGGGGCCGACGGCGTAGCAGACCAGGTAGCTCGACATCTTCATGGTGTCGGCGAAGCGGACCCGGCGCCGGCCGTCTTGGAGGTCGATCGCCTCTGTCTCCGGGCCGTTGGCGACTGCGACGAGGCCGTCGGGCACGTCGAGGGTGACCGAGAAGACCGCCTTCATCTCCGGCTCGTCGAAACAGGGAAAGGCGCGCCGGGCGTCGGTCGCCTCGAACTGGGTGGAGGCGATGCTCCGCTCGTTGCCGGCGGCGTCTTTGAAGGTGCTCTTGTAAAAGCCCCGCAGCTTGTCGCCGAGCGAGCCGGTGAAGTGGCAGCTGAGGACGTACTCGCCCGGGGCGAGGGCTCCTGGAGCGAGGAAGCGGACCCGTTGGCGGGCCTCGTCCATCGAGACCTCGAGGCTGCTCTTGGCTGTCGAGCCGGCCGGGGCGATCGAGGCGCCGTCGATCTCGAGCTCGACCGCGTTCAAGAGGATCTCGCTCGTCGCCTCCTTGACGCTCAGCTCGATGGCAACGTCGCCCTCGAAGCTGCTTGCGTCGAGGTCGGGCGCCACCCGGATGGCGTAGCGGGAGGGCCTGACTCCGGGCGGGAGCCGGTAGTCGGCGTCGTTGCCGTAGGCGGTGGTCATTTGAGGCAGGTTATAGCCGAGCCGGGCCAGCTACCTTCTCAGGCGTGCGACTTCTCGACGACAGCCTGCGGCTCGCCATCTGCCAAGAGGGGAGGGCGATAGACGTCTTGTGCATCGGAAACGCCCTCGTCGACCGGCTGGCGGAGGGGGACGAAGCCGTCGTGAGGGCGGCGGGGCTCGAAGTGGGGGCGATGACCCTCGTCGACCCGGACCAGGCCGCCGTCATCGAGTCGGCTCGCGACCACTGGCGGGAGGTGGCCGGCGGCTCGGCCGCCAACACGGCGGCGGGCATCGCCTCGCTCGGCCGCCGGCCGGCTTTCGTGGGGACGGTCGGAGACGACCAGGCAGGAAGGCGCTACGTGGCCGATCTCGAGGCGATCGGGGTGCAGGCCTACGTCCACATCGCCGACCACCTCCCGACCGGCCTCTGCCACGTCCTCGTCTCGCCGAGCGGCGAGCGCTCGATGGCGACGAGCCTCGGGGCGGCCGGCGCCTTGGACGAGCGGGCCGTCGCCGAGGCGGGCATAGGGTCGGCCAGCATCGTCTACCTCGAGGGCTACCTGCTCGACGCCCCGGCAGCCGGGCCGGCGCTCGAGCGGGCGATCGAGCTCGCCCGCAGCTCGGAGACGCTGGTGGCGCTCAGCCTCTCTGACCCGTTCGTGGTCGAGCGCCACCATGACAAGATCGACGAGCTCTTGTCAGCCGGGCTCGTCGACCTCCTCTTCGGCAACGAAGAGGAGGTCTGCAGCCTCACCGGCCACGACAGCCTCGAGCAGGCGGTCGACTCGCTCTGGGAGAAGGATCGGCTCGCCTTCGTCACCAAGGGGGCGGCCGGCTCTATGGCCCTGGCGGGCGAGGTCCGGGTGCAACAGCCGGCGCACGGGGTCGAGGCGGTCGTTGACACGACCGGCGCCGGCGACCTGTTCGCGGCCGGTGTGCTGGGCGGCCTTTGCGCCGGGCAGGATGTCGCTCAGTCGCTCCGCCTCGGCTCGCTGGCGGCGGCCGAGATCATCTCCCACCTCGGGGCCCGCCCGGAGGCCTCCCTCGCCGAGCTCGCCCGCCACGAGCTCGGCTGAGCCCGCCGCCCACGGCGCTCGGCGACCGAGCTCTCAGGCCTTCTCGGTGTCCTGCTCGGGCGGGAGGAAGGGGAGCTCGAGGTCGGTGAGGCGGACGAGGGCGCTCGCCACCCATCTGGCCAGTCCCGCCATCTCCTCGTCGAGCTTGGAGGGATCTTCCAAGACGGTGTCCTCTAAGCGCATCGATCCCTGGTAGGCGATCTCGAGCGAGCTGGCGACGGTGCCGTCCGGCTCGAAGACCTGCTCGAGGGTCGGAGCTGCCCGGTCGAGGCGCTCGGATCCGACCGCCGGGCTCTGGCGCTCGAGCACCTCGAGGACCCGCTCCAGCTCGGGCGGCTCGGCCAGGTTCTGCAGCCGGAGGGCCAGCTCCACGATCAGCTCGGGCGGCTCGGCCGGCGGCTCCCCGATCGACCAGGAGCGGTAGGCGCTCTGGCTCCAGGTGGGCCAGTCGAGGGTGAGGTCTGCCCGCACCCGGGCAGGGCTGTCCTCGCCCGGCAGGCTGTAGGAGGTCTCGAAGGAGAGGTCGCCAAGGAAGACGTCGACCTGGAACCGCTCCTCGACGGCCTGCTGCTCGAGCAGGGCACCTTCGAACGACTCGCGAATGGCGCCGATGACATCGAGGAGGATGTGGTCGATCACGCGTCGAGGCTAACCGCCAGCCGGCCTGGTAGACAGCAGGTCGTGGTGAACCCCTGGCTCGATCGTCGCGTCATCGCCTACGCCCACCAGGGCGGTGCTCGGGAGGCCCGCTCGAGCACGCTCTACGCCATCGAGCAGGCCGTAGCGGCCGGCGCCCCGGCCGTCGAGCTCGACGTCCACGCCACGGCAGACCGCCAGCTCGTCGTCTGCCACGACGCCACCCTCGAGCGCACGACCAACGGGAGCGGCGAGATCCGCCACCACAGCCTCGAAGAGCTGCGAGCCCTCGACAACGCCTATTTCTTCGTGGCGGGCGAGGACGTGCAGGTGGGGCGGCCCGCCGAGAGCTACGAGCTGCGGGGGCGGGCGCCCGCAGAGCCCCGGCTCGGCATCGCCACCTTGGAGGAGGTGCTGGGCGAGTTCCCGGCTGTCGTGCTCAACCTGGACATAAAGCAGACCGCCCCCGCCGTCGAGCCCTACGAGGTCCTCCTCGCCGACCTGCTGCGACGCTTCGGCCGGAGCGAAGACGTCATCGTGGCCTCCTTCGACGACTCGGCCACGGCGGCCTTCAAGGCCTACGCGCCCGAGATACCCACCTCGGCCGGGACAGCGGCCACAGCGGACTTCTACAGGGCCGTCAAGGCCGGAGAGGAGGTGCCCGAGTCGGTCCTCGCCCACGTCGCCTTGCAGGTGCCGGCGGTCTACGGGGAGATCACCGTCGTCGACGAGGAGTTCGTCTCCCGGGCGCACGAGGCCGGCCTCGCCGTGCACGTGTGGACGATCGACGAGCGCGACGAGATGGAGCGGTTGGTCGAGCTCGGGGTCGACGGCATCATCTCGGACGTGCCGAGCGTGCTCGTTGGCCTGCTGGAGGAGCGGGAGGTCGCCTGGCGGCCGTGAAGCGCTCAGCCCGGCTCAGCCGCGGCCGCAGTTCGGCTTCTTGCCGTGGTTGGCCTTCTTCTTCTTGCGGAGCTTCCGCTTCACAGTTCGCTTCGACACAAAGGAGAAAGTGTACTCGCCGCCTGGCATGGGAGAATAAGGGCGATGGCCTGGTTGATCCGTGACGGGCAGGTGCTGGCGAGCCTCGAGGTGGCAAGGGGTTCGGAGAGGCGCCTCAAGTGGTTGGCCGGCGCATCGCTACGCGAGGGCGCCTTCCTCGTCACCGGGGCCAAGGCGGCCCACTCGCTCGGCAGCCACTCGGCGGTCGACGTGGCCTGGCTCGACGATCAGATGACGGTCATAGCCCTCTCGCGCCTGCGGCCCTTCTCGCTCGCTCTACCCCGCCGGCGGGCAACAAGCGTGCTCTACGCCTCCGCCGGCGCCTTCGGGCGCTGGCACCTCGTGGTCGGTGACTCCCTCGAGCTGAAGGAGTGAGCGGACCGGGCGAGCTCGTCCTCGTCGCCACCCCGATCGGGAACCTGGCCGACCTCTCTCCCCGCGCCTGCGAGGTGCTGGCGGCAGCCGGGGTGATCCTCTGCGAGGACACCCGCCACAGCGGCCGGCTGCTGGCACGTGCCGGCGTGAGAGGGCCACGGCTCGTCTCGCTGCACGCCCACAACGAGGCGGCCCGCTTGCAGCAGGTGCTCTCGCTGCTCGAGGCGGGAGAGAAGGTGGCCGTGGTGAGCGACGCCGGGATGCCGGCCATCTCGGATCCGGGTGGCCGCCTGGTCGACGCCGCCCACAGGGCAGGCGCCCGGCTGAGCGTCGTGCCCGGGCCCTCGGCTGCGCCCGCCGCGGTCGCCCTCGCCGGCTTCTCCTCTCCCCGTTGGTGCTTCGAGGGCTTCCTCCCCGCCAAGGGAAAGGAGCGGTCCGAGCGGCTCCGAGCCGTCGCCTCCTCCCCGGTCCCCACGGTGATCTACGAGTCGCCGCGGCGGGTCGACCGCCTGGTCTCGCAGCTCGGGGCGCTCTGCAGGGCCGAGCGGCTCCTCCTCGTCTGCCGGGAGCTCACCAAGCTGCACGAGGAGATCTGGCGGGGACCGCTCTTCCAGGCGGCCTCGCGCTGGCCGGAGGAGAGCACCCGGGGCGAGTTCGTCCTGGTGCTCGACGGCGAGGAGCAGACCGGGGCGAGAGCCGCCTCCGAAGAGGCCTTGGCCGCGCTGGTTGCCGGCCTCATCGAGGGCGGCCTCAGCCGCCGGGACGCCGTCGACGAGGCGGCCGGGCGGTCGGGTCTATCCCGCCGCGAGGTCTACGAGGCGCTCTCGAAGCAGGAGAAGGCCTCGTCGGACCCCTTGTAGTCTTGCGAGATGACCGGGCGCTACTACCAGACGACGCCGATCTACTACGTGAACGACGCCCCGCACGTCGGCACGGCCTACGCGACCGTCATGGCGGACGTGCTGGCTCGCTGGCACCGCCTCGTCGGCGACGAGACCTTCTATCTGACCGGAACCGACGAGCACGGCCTCAAGATCCTGCGGGCAGCGGAGCTAAACGGCGTCTCGGTGGCCGAGTGGACCGATCGCACGAGTGCCCGCTTCGTCGAAGCCTGGAAGGCGCTCGAGATCTCGAACGACGACTTTCTCCGCACCACCGAGCCTCGCCACTACGAGACGGTGCAGAAGTTCATGCAGGCCATCTACGACAACGGCTACCTCTACAAGGGGACCTACGAGGGCTGGTACTGCGTCAGCTGCGAGGTCTACTACGGGCAAGAAGAGCTCATCGGCGAGAACCTCTGCCCGCTGCACGAGCGGCCGGTCGAGTGGTTCGTCGAGGAGAACTGGTTCTTCGCCCTGAGCCGCTTCGAGGAGCGGCTGCTCGACTTCTACGAGCAGCACAAGGACGCCATCTACCCCGAGGCGAGGGGGAACGAGGCGCTCGGGATCATCCGGAGCGGGCTGCGTGACATCTCCATCACCCGCACCTCGATCGACTGGGGGGTGCCGGTCCCCTGGGACGATGGGCACGTCTTCTACGTCTGGTACGACGCCCTCGTCAACTACCTCTCCGGCATCGACTACGGCCGGGACGAGGCCCGCTTCGAGAAGTGGTGGCCAGCCGTCCACCACCTGCTCGCAAAGGACATCGTCCGGTTCCACTGCGTCTGGTGGCCGGCCATGTGCATGGCCGCCGGCATCGACCCGCCCCGTCGCTGGCTGATCACCGGCTACCTGCTGATCGGCGGGAAGAAGATGGGAAAGACGGCCTTCAACCAGGTTGACCCGGTCGAGCTGGCGAGCGACGTCGGCGTCGAGGGGCTCAGGCACTACCTGGTGCGGGACTTCCCCCTCGGCAACGACGGCGAGTTCACCTACGAGAACCTGATCGAGCGCTACAACGCCGATCTGGCGAACAACCTGGGCAACCTTCTTGCCCGGGTGGCGACGGTCGTCGGCTCAAAGTGCGCCGGCACCGGTCCTCCGACCCAGGCGCGAGAGGACTCGAAGCTGGCGGCCGTGGCCGAAGAGGCCGTGGCCGCGGCCGCCGAGGCCTGGGCGAGCTTTGCTCCCCACGAGGCGCTCGAGGCCACCTGGCGGCTCATCAGGGCCGCCAACGCCGAGCTCGAAGCAGTCGCCCCCTGGAAGCTCGAGCCCGGCCCGGCGGTCGACGCCGTCCTCGGGGACGCCCTCGAGGTGCTCCGCCTCGTGGCAGTGCTCGTGTCGCCGGTCCTCATCCGCTCGGCAGGGGTCATATGGCACCGCCTCGGGATCGGGGGCTCGCCGGACGCCCCCGGCAACGCCGGACCGGACGGCGTCCTCGCCTGGGGCGGCTACAAGGGGGGGACGAAAGTGGTGAAGGGCGAGCCTCTCTTCCCCCGGCGAAGCACTTGAGGCGCGAAGGGGCCGGGCCGCCCGCCTGGACGGACAGCCACTGCCACCTGCAGCACCTCGCCGAGGGGGCCGAGCGGGCCGCCGTGCTCGAGCGGGCCGCGGCAGCGGGAGTGACGACGATGGTCTGCGTCGGGACCGACGTGGCGACCTCGCGCCAGGCGCTGGCCCTGGCTCGTGAGAGTGCCGGCCGGGGCGTCTATGCCACGGCCGGCGTTCACCCCCACGACGCGACCGAGGGCACCGGGCCGCTCGGCGAGCTGCTGTCCGAGCAGTCCGGTCCCACCTCCCGCCTCGTCGGGGTGGGGGAGTGCGGCCTCGACTACCACTACGACCACTCTCCCCGCCAGACCCAGCGGGAGGTTTTCGCCGCCCAGATCGGCTTCGCCCACAGCCTGGCTCTGACCCTCGTCATCCACACCCGAGAGGCCTTCGACGACACCTTCGCCATCCTGGCAAGCGAAGGTCTGCCGGAGCGCACCGTCTTCCACTGCTTTACAGGTGGCCCGGCCGAGGCGGGGCGCTGTCTCGAGCTCGGGGGCTACCTCTCCTTCTCGGGCATCGTCACCTTCAAGAACGCCGACGACGTCCGAGAGGCCGCCCGCCTCTGCCCGGCCGACAAGATGCTGCTCGAGACCGACTCGCCCTACCTCGCTCCGGTTCCCTATCGGGGCCGTGAGAACGAGCCCGCCTACGTCGTGCGGGTGGGAGAGCAGCTGGCGGCGGAGAAGGAGATGGATCTCGACGAGGTGGCCCGGCTCACCTCTGCCAACGCCGCTTCGGCCTTCGGCCTCTCCTGAGACGTCGTGGACGGGGAAGCTGTCGGCCACAAGAGGGCCTTTGGAAGAGGCGAGCTGATCTCGCTCCTCGAAGCTCACCGCATAAGACCGTCGCGGGCGCTCGGCCAGAACTTCCTCGTCGACCCGAACCAGGCCGAGCGGATCGCCCGCCTGGCCGGGGTGGGGGAGGGGGACCGGGTGGTGGAGATAGGAGCCGGCCTCGGCTCGCTCAGCCTGGCGCTCGCAGCCACCGGCGCCCGACTCCTCGCCGTCGAGATCGACCGCCGTCTCCTCCCGCTGCTCTCCGAGGTGCTCTCGGGCTCGGGAGTCGAGGTGATGGAGGGCGACGCGCTGCGCCTCGAGTGGGCGCAGCGGCTCGCGGGTGACGGCTGGCAGCTCGTCGCCAACCTTCCCTACAACATCGCCACCCCCTTGGTCCTGGAGGTCCTCGCCAAGGTGCCGGCGGTGAGCCGGCTGCTGGTGATGGTTCAACGTGAGGTGGCGGAGCGGCTCTCGGCCTCGCCCGGCTCGAAGGCCTACGGAGCCGTCTCGGTACGGGCCGCCTACTTCGCCACCGCCCGGATCAGCGGTTACGTTCCAGCCTCGGTGTTCGTTCCCCGGCCCAGAGTCGAGTCCGCCCTCTTGCAGATGGTGCGGCGCGACCGGCCGGCCGTGGGCGAGGAGGTGGCGAGCTACGCCGAGATCGACCGGCTGGTCGGGCGCGGCTTTGCCGGGCGGCGAAAGATGCTGCGCCGCTCGCTGGCGGGTGTGGTCGGGGAAGAGGAGTTCGAAAGGGCCGGCATCGAGCCCACGAGGCGGCCCGAGGAGCTCTCGGTCGAGAGCTGGGGGGCGCTCGCGAGTGCCTGCCGGCG
>JAJZLV010000014.1:26827-28993 GCA_021803215.1 Actinomycetes bacterium
CGCCAGGTGATCCGCCTCCTCGCCCCGGCCAAGCTGACGACCTCGCTTCGGGTGGTCGGCCGTCGAGAGGACGGCTACCACCTCCTCGAGGCGGAGATGACGACCGTCGGCCTTTGCGACGAGCTCGAGCTCGAGCCGGGCTCGGCCGGCGTCGAGGTGGTCGACGAGGTGGACTGGAGCGGCCTTCCCGGGACCGTCGAGGAGGGGGTGCTGGCCGACCTGCCGGAGGGATCGAACCTCGTCGAGCAGGCACTGGACCTTGTCGGCCGGACGGCGGCCTGCCGATTGAGAAAGAGGATCCCGGCCGGCGCCGGGCTCGGCGGCGGCTCGGCCGACGCCGGGGCGATCCTTCGCTGGGCCGGCTTCGAGGATCTCGCGGCCGCCGCCCGGATCGGTGCCGACGTGCCCTTTTGCCTGCGCGGGGGGACGGCCAGGGTGAGCGGGATCGGCGAGGTTGTGGAGCCCGTCGAGCCGCCGCCCGGCGAGAGCGCTTTCTTGCTCGTGACGCCCCGCCTGCACGTCTCGACCCCGGCCGTCTTCAGGGCCTACGACGCGCTGGGCGCTCCGGAGGGCTCGAACGGCAACGACCTGGAGGCGCCGGCGCTTGCCGCCTACCCGGTTCTCGCCTGGTGGCGGGACCTGATGGGAGCAGCCTGCGCAGTGCGTCCCAGGCTGGCGGGAAGCGGCGGGACCTGGTTCGTCGCCGGCGAGAAAGCCCTCCTCGATCCGCTCGCCGCCCAGGTGAGAGCAGAGATCGTCTCGGGGCGCGAGAGCGCCCTCGTCACTGTTGCCGAGCGGGTGCGGGGGGCGGGGCCGGCGAACTGAGGCGGAGTTGGGCTACTTGCCGGCGGCGCGGCGTTGCCAGCGTGTGCGCTTCAGCATCTTCTTGTGCTTCTTCTTGCGCATGCGCTTGCGGCGCTTCTTTATGAGTGACCCCATGGCGTGCGAGAGGTTAGCCCACCGCCGGCCACTCTCCGACAGCAGCGCGTCGGCGCTTCAGCCAGCTCCGCCACACCGACAGAGCCGGCCGGCTCGATTCGGGGCCTCACCGAGAGGCTCCGCCTGCATGGCGTCTGTCTCGGCCCGGCCAGCAGGCCCTTGGCGGCCGCGCTGGCTGTTGGCTGGTTGCGGCGGTGGGCGATGCTCACGACGACTCCCCAGCGGCGACGCAGTCGGCCGTCGAGCCGTCGAGCGAGACGCCGCCTGATCTCTCCGTAGAGGCGATCCCGTTGCCACGGCTTCATGGCGATGTGATTGGAGAAGGTCTCGAGCAACTGGAGGTACTCCTCGGCGTTGTAGCTGATCTCCCAGTCGAAGTGACGAACGGCGACGACGTCGAAGAGGCCACTTGCTTCGATCTCGTCTCGGCTGTCGGGCAGCTGGCCCGGCCGGGTGGGCGCCCATTCGTTGGGCGCGCCCTCGCCGATCTCGTCGCAGACGGCTTGGATCCCCGCGAAGAACGGGCCGCCGTCTTCGGGAATGACGTGGGTGGCGCTCCAGAAGGCGAGGCGGCCGCCGGGGCGCGCCAGCCCCCAGGCGCGTCGGTAGCGGACCTCGGAGTCAATCCAGTGCCGGGCCGTCGCCGCGGACACAAGGTCGAACTGTTCATCGGGACGTGGGCGCCAGGTCTCGAAGGTCCCGTCGATCACGGTCGTCTGCGGGAAGCCGGCCAGGTTGCGTCGAGCGGCGGCAAGGTCGGGGCCGATCTCGATGCAGTGATCCGAAAGCCTCGACGAGCAAGGGGGATCGTGGCTGTCCCGCTAGCGCATCCGACTTCGAGGAGCCGATCGCGCTGACTCCAGTCGTTTCGACGAGGGTGTCGACGATCGCTTCGGGGTAGTCGGGCCGGGCCTGCTGGTAGAGGTCGGCGGCCGAGTCGAACGTCGTGCTCAGCTGCTCCCGCTCGTCTGCCACCCGACCATGAAGGCTCGGTCGAACCACGTCGAACGCGTTGCATCGCTCATCTAGCAATCGGGCCGACCCCAACCGCAAGAGTCGCAGGGGCAGGGTTCTTGTGGTGGACGCCTACAAGCGGGTCACCGGTCCGGGCACCGCCCCACGGCTGATTGTCATTTGCCAGTCCCATGGGACCACCCTCGTTGCCAGCAGCATGGGACCACCTCGCGCCCACATCAGCCGGCTGACGTGATCATCACGGCGGCCGGG
>JAJZLV010000134.1 GCA_021803215.1 Actinomycetes bacterium
TCGGCTCGAGCGGGCACTCGTGCACGACAGTGCGCTCGCCCGGCGCTACGAACAGTGGCTGAGCGACCGCAATCCGCCCGCAATCGAGAGTTCATCTCTCGCCGCTTGACAACGATAGGAGCATCAGCTGAGAAGGCCCGGCTTGCTCCCGGTCTCTACGCCAGGCAAGAAGGCGGCAGGATGTGGGCCATGAATCCTCAGCCGGGAATCTTCGCTACCGGCGACGCCGAGCACTGCTACGTCGAGCTCGACCGCCAGCCGGGTGCGGGCGCCCACGAGCTGGCGAGGGCGCTCGCCGGCCTGTTCGCCAAGAACACCCCGCTCGTCCGGGTGAGCTGTGTCGCAGGGATGCGGCCCGAGCTCTGGGCCGAGGCTGTCCCGACCGCCGCCCACCCGGGAGCCCGCTCCTTCGAAGAGGTAGCCGGGCGGGAGCTCACCCTGCCGGCCACGCAGCACGACGCCTGGCTCTGGGTGGCCGGCTCGCACCGGGACGCCGTCTTCGACAACACCCTTCGGGTCGTCGACACCCTCGCAGCGGTTGCCTCTCCCGCGAGCGAGCTCACCGGGTGGGTCCATCTGTTGAACAGAGACCTGACGGGCTTCATCGACGGCACCGAGAACCCGAGGGGCGCAAAGGCCCTCCACGTCGCCTGCCTCGCTGACGGCCCGGCGGCGGGCTCGAGCGTCTTGCTGTTCCAGAAGTGGATCCACTTATCCTCGTGGCGCTCACTCAGCGTCGAGCAACAAGAGCTCGTCATCGGTCGGAGGAAAGCTGACAGCCAAGAGCTCTCCCAAGAGGTGATGCCGAAGGACTCCCATGTCGCACGAAACGTCGTCGAGGAGGAGGGCGAGCAGCTCGAGATCTTTCGGCGCAACACCGCCTGAGGCGGGCCGACAGAGCACGGGACCGTCTTTGTCGGGTTCAGCGCCGAGCTGCACCGGCTGCAGGTGCTGCTCGAGCGGATGGTGGGCCTGCCCGACGGAGTGCGCGACGCGCTAAGCCGCTACACGGTTGCCCTCTCGGGCGCCTACTACGTCATCGCCTCCCTCGACTCGCTCGCTGCCCTGGCACCGGGAGGCTGAGCAGCCGCAGCCGGGCCCGGGCAGCAGAGGTGCTGGTCAGCCACCGCCAACCTGTCGGTAACTTCTCCACGCCCGGGCTTCGAAGCTGGCCGCCTCTCACGAGCGGTGGTCGAGGAAGGGCTGCTCGCCGGCGCCGTTGCTCTGGAGCGGGCTGGCCCCGCTCGGCTCCGACGGCAAAGGGCCCTGGCGGCGCCCGGTCCCGAGGACCGGGCCGCCAGGGCCCTCATCACTGCTTGCCCGCCTCTGGCGAAGCGGTGAGCGACTACTAGTGGCCAGCCAGTGACTTGATCAGGTTGGCGACATTCGGCGTCCCGAGGCCGGTCGGGATGTCGTAGCCAGGGCCGGCGTTGAAGCCGGGGCCGTTGAAGGCGTTGTTGCCCTGGGTGATGTCGTGGAAGTCCTTCGAGTAGGCGCTCGTCCCGTAAAGGGCGTACAGGCGCGGGTTCATCGCACCGAGCGCGTGCCCGGCAGCCTGGTTGACGAGGGACGTGATGGCTGACCAGGAGGGGGCGCCCTCAGAGGTGCCGCCGAAGAAGTAGAACCCGTTGGCGCTTCCGAGGAAGCCGAGGTAGATCATCGTGGCGGTGTACACCGAGGCGTTGAAGGAGACGTCAGAGGTGGTCCGGGCGGTGTAGCCCGTCACGCCCTGCTGGTAGCTCGGAGCGGAGTAGAGAACGCTCGGAGCTCCCCCGGTGGCTCCGAAGGGGCCGTAGTCGCAGCCGAAGGGGCACTCGCCCGGCTCGGCGTCGTTCCAGGTCGTCTCGCTCTGGTAGGCGCCGTTGTTGGCGAGGAACAGGTTCGTGCCGCCGACCGAGGTGACATAGGGCGAGGAGGCCGGGAAGAGGGCGGAGGGCACGCTCTCGCCCTCGGTCGCCCCTGAGTCGCCCGAGGAGGCAAAGAAGCTCATGTGCTCGCCGATGCCCTGCTTGAAGGTCGCCTCGGCCTGGCTCACCTGGTCGTTGTTGCCACTAAAGGCCGCCTCCGGCGCGCCGTAGCTCATGCTGAGGGTGTTGCCGAGGTGGTTCGAGACGGCGTACTGCACGGCGTTGTTGAGGGTGCTCCCGTAATTGTTCGGCGCCACGACGAGATCGATGGTGGCGGCCGGAGCCAGGCCGTGTGCCTGCTCGACGTCGAGGCTCGTCTCCTCGGCCCAGGAGGTCTCGTTGTGGGTCTGGAGCGGGTTGTAGACGGGTGAGCCCATCGGATAGATGATGTTGAACGCCGGCGGGGCCGGGAGGCCGAACTCCGAGTCGTAGACGGCGAGGTCCTGGCGGATCGTGGGGCTGCCGTAGGCGTCCACGATGACGATCGTCTGGCCGGCACCGGTGGCCGAGGCAGGAACGTTGTAGCCCTTCCTCAGCTCCGAGGGCGTGTAGCAGGCGAGCCCGAACTTGGCTACGCACTGGCTCGGAGTGTATGGCCAGGAGCTGCCGGTCGGCCCCTGCGTTCTCACCGCCAGCTTGGCGATGGGCGAGACGTTGTAGGTGACAGTGGAGGTGCTCTGGGCGGCCGAAGAGGTCGGCACCCCGAGCGCGGTTGCCAAGACGAGGCTCCCGCCGAGCGCCACCGCACCGGAGAGATACTTCAAGTTTGGTCGTTTCGTCATTGCGTTGCTCCTGGTTGTAGCTGGACGGATACTGACCGTAATGAGCCGCGAGGCGCTTGAAAAGGTCTGGAGCGCCCATTTTGCCTCACTCGAGCTGCGCCAGCTGCCCGAGCTGCGTCGCGCTCAGTCGAGCCTGAGGTGGGCGGCCAAGAAGTCCAGCGCCTTCGGATAGGCATCGAGCTTGTTCGCCAGCTTGCTGAGTCCGTGGCCCTCGTCCTCGTAGACCAAGAGCTCATGGTCGATGCCCCGCCGCTCGAGGGAGTCGACGAGCTGGCGGGCCTCTCCGACGGGCACTCTCGGGTCGTTCAGGCCGTGTATCACGAACAGCGGCGCCCGGATGTCGTCCGCTCGACGGAGGGGCGAAGCCGATTCCAGGAAGGCTCTGTCGTCGGCGAGCGAGCCGTACTCCCGCTCCCGAAAGGCGCGACGGTACGGCGAGGTGTTCTCTAGGAAGGTGACCAGGTCAGAGATGCCGACAATGTCGACGCCGGCCGCCCAGAGATCTGGCTGGAAGGAGACCCCCGCCAGCACCATGTAGCCACCGTAGGACCCGCCGTAGAGAGCCGCCCGCCTCGAGTCGAAGCCGGCCGAGTCGAGCCACCCGTGGATGGCGGCCAGATCGGCCACCGAGTCGAGGCGGCGGGTGGTGTCGTCGAGCGAGGCGTACCGCTTGCCGTAGCCGGTCGAGCCTCGGACGTTCGGGACCACCACGCCGAAGCCCCTGGCGACCATGGCCTGGATCATCGGGTTGAATGTGAGGACCGATTGGCTCTCGGGACCGCCGTGGATGACGACGACGACCGGGAGCGCAGCGCCAGTCCCCCTCGGTCGGTAGCAGAAGACCGGGATCTCCTCCCCGTCGAAGCTCTTCAGAGACTCGCTCGTGGGCTCGACGAGGCCATCGACCGCTCCGTTCGACCCGGGGCTCTCGGTGAGCCTCGCGGGAGCACGGCCCGGGCTCTGGCTGAAGACGTCGCCCGGCACGAGAGGTGAGGTGAAGCTGTAGGTCACCTTCGATCCGTCGGAGCTCACGAGAGGCGAGGGGGTGAGAAGAGAGCCGGCGATGACGCCGGCTCCGGGCAGCTCGAGCTCGAAGCTCCTCCCGAGCTTCGGCAGGCCAGAGCCCGTCTCGACCTCCCAGAGCGTCGCCTGCGAGGAGCCGCCTGCGTTGGCGACCACGAGGAGCTTCCGCCCGTCCTTGCTGGCATGGCACTCGAGGTCATGAGCGCTCTCGAGCGCCAGCTCGCTCTCGCCCGTGGCGAGGTCGACTGCGAAGAGCCCCATCATGTCGCGCCCTATGTTCGAGCTGACGAAGAAGGCGGTCGGGCCGACGAAGGCCGGGCCGCCCACGAGCGCCGCCTCCTCCCGGTGCGGGAGGGGGTGGAGGATCTGGCCCGTGTCGGTGTCATAAAGTGCCAGGTCCTCGTCGAGCGGCCGCTGACCGGGCAGGATGAAAGAGAGATAGCGCCCATCGGGCGAGTAGCCGGTCGCCGGGCGGGCCCAGCCCCCCTCGGAGTAGACGAGCCGCTCCTGGCGGCTGTCGAGGTCTATCACGTAGAGGTCGAAGTCGACGCCGTTGCGCTTGTTGCAGCAAAAGGCGACCTGGCAGCCGTCGGGGCTGACGCCGGCGATCGAGTGGCCGTGTGCCTCGGAAACTGCGAGCGGCTCGAGCATGGAGCCATCCGAGCCGGGCGGGTGGTCGGCATCCATCAGATAGAGCTGGTGGCGCTCGTTTCCCCCGGCGTCCATCTGGACCACCACCCTCCGGCCGCCGGGCAGGTAGCGGCCCGAGATCGGCTCGCTGAACGCCGTGAGCTGCCTGAGCTCTCCGTCGAGCTCGTAGAGCTGGAAGGTGCCGATCAGATCGGAGGCGATGAGCAGCCGGCCGGAGTCGTCTTCGTCGAGAGCCCGGGCGGAGCGGCTCTCGAGCAGTTTTGTGATGTCCATGGTGGGTCCACCGTATCGAGCCTCGGGCGACCATGCAGGCGGTCGGTGCCCTGGAACCTCTACGCACTCCGCCAGCGGTTCGACCCCGGCAAGCCAGTCATCGCCCCGTGGTGGGAGGAGCCCTCGAAGGAGGCGAGCTGGAGTGGCTGCGCCGACGGCCATCCGAGTCGACCCTGAACGGCCGAGCATCACCTTGCCGGCAGAAGGGCGCCCTACGCGAAGGAGAGCACCTGGCGCCCGGAGGCTCTGGGGCGTCCGGCAAGCCCCCGAGTCCTCGGAGCCACCTTGGCCGAGCGATCGGGAGAGCTGCCGTCGCGTTCTCCGTTCTCGGCTCGGCCCACCGTTCCTGATTCATCAGCGTCTATCAGTTTCGGCTGATCGGGGCTGATGGGACGGCGCGAACGGTCTTCGCTGTCCTGGTCTGACAGGAGGTGTCCG
>JAJZLV010000082.1 GCA_021803215.1 Actinomycetes bacterium
CTGGGGTTTCAACGGCCTGTTCAATCTGGCGGTGGTGCGCGCCTACGCCCACGCCCCGGGGCGGGCCACCGGCATCACCCAGGTCGGCACCTACATCGGCGGCATGACCGGCCCCCTCTTTTTCGGGTTGCTCGTCGACCATGTCGGCTACCAGGCAGGCTGGCTGCTTTGCGCCGCACTGGCGGTGGTCGCGGTGGCCACCTTCGCCGCCAGCCGCTATTCGCTGCGCCGGCACCTGATCGACGGATCACGAGAAGCCCCGTGACCGTCTCCCGCAGCCTGCGACCAGCCCCGGCCACCGGACGGTGGGCACAGCTCCGCTCGGAGGCTCAGGCCAAGGCGACCAGCTCTCCGAAGTCGTCGCTCCAGCTGTCCTCGATCCCGTCGGGCATGAGCACCACCCGGTCCGGCGAGAGCGCCTCGACCGCTCCCGGGTCGTGGGTGACGAGGACTATCGCCCCCTCGTAGGTGCGAAGCGCCCCGAGCACCTCGTCCCGGCTGGCCGGGTCAAGGTTGTTGGTCGGCTCGTCGAGCAACAAGACGTTGGCCGACGAGACGACGAGGCTCGCCAGCGCCAGCCGGGTCTTCTCTCCGCCCGAGAGGGTGCCGGCCGCCTGGTGGATCCGGTCACCCCCGAACAGAAAAGAGCCGAGGATCCGCCTGATCTCGGCATCGGTCACCGCGACGGGCGCCGAGTGGCGAACGTTCTCGAAGACGCTCGATCCCGGCCGGAGCGTCTCGTGCTCCTGGGCGTAGTAGCCGAGCTTCAGACCGTGGCCGGCCCTCACCACGCCGGTGTCTGAGGGCTCGACGCCTGCGAGCAGCCGGAGGAGCGTGGTCTTTCCTGCCCCGTTCAGGCCGAGCACGACCACCCGGCTCCCCCGGTCGATGGCGAGGTCGACGTCGGCGAAGACCTCGAGCGAGCCGTATGACTTCGAAAGCCCGTCGGCGGTGAGGGGGGTCCGGCCGCAAGGGGCCGGTGCCGGGAAGCGGAGCCGGGCCACCTTGTCGCCCTGGCGGACGGCCTCGAGGCCGGACACGAGGCGCTCGGCCCGGCGGTCGAGGTTGTGAGCCATCCGGGCCTTGGTCGCCTTGGCTCGCATCCTGTCGGCCTGCGACCTGAGAGCCACCACCTTGCGCTCGGCGTTGGCCCGCTCCCGCCGTCGGCGGCGCTCGTCGGCCGCCCGCTGCTCCAGGTAGGCCTTCCAGCCGAGCTTGTAGAGGTCGAGCTCGCAGCGGGTTGCATCGAGCAGGTAGACCCGGTTCACGACGGACTCGAGCAGATCGGTGTCGTGGCTGATGACGATGAGGCCGCCCTCGTGGCTTCTCAGGTAGCTCCTCAGCCACAGGATCGAGTCGGCATCGAGGTGGTTTGTCGGCTCGTCGAGGATGAGGGTGGGAGCCCCCGAGAACAGGACGCGGGAGAGCTCGATCCGGCGGCGTTGCCCACCCGAGAGGGTCCCGAGCTCCTGGGCCAGCACCCGCTCGGGCAGGCCGAGCGAGGAGGCGATGGAGGCCGCCTCGGCCTCGGCCGCCCAGCCGCCGAGGGCATGGAAACGTTCCTCGAGCCGGCCGTAGCGCTCCATGGCGGCGGCTCTCTGCTCGCCGTCGCCCGAGCCCATCTGCTGGCGGGCCAGCTCGAGGCCGGACATCACGACGTCAAGCTCCCGTACTCCGAGGATCCGGTCACGCGCCAGCGTCGAGAGATCCCCTGTCCGGGGATCCTGCGGCAGGTAGGCGACCGGGCCCGAGCGCCGGACGCTGCCGGCGGTCGGCGAGCTCTCCCCCGCCAGCACCTTGGCGAGCGTCGTCTTGCCGGCGCCGTTCCTGCCTACGAGGCCGATCCTGTCGCCGGGCGCGACTTGGAAGCTGGCCGGCGCCAGCAGCTGACGGCCCGCCACGGCGAGCTCGAGGTCGACGACGCTCAGCATCTCGCCTAAAGGCTACGAGCAGCCGGGCCACCCTCATGACAGTGGCGGGGCCGGCCCCGGCCCCGCCACTAGCATTCGGCGCCTGATGGCGCGGAAGAGAGACGGCGGCGCCCTCGCAAGCGACGGCCGCCCGATAGTCGGCGAGATCGGGCCGGCCAACCTGCTCCTCTACCTGGAGAGGATGAGGCGCACCTTCTCGAACTGGCCGGCGGTCTTCGCCCGACTCGCCCTCGCGAGCCTCGGGCTCAAGCGGGGCGACATCGCCACGAGGGACCGGTCCGGCTCGGTCCTTCGCTCGCCAGCCACCAGGTCCTCTTGGTGGCCGATCTACGAGATGCTGGCCGAGGACCTCTACAGGCTCGGCGCCCTCGCCGGGCCGGAGCTGGCGGCCGGAGAGGTGATCGTCGACGTCGGCGCCCATCTCGGCGCCTCGGCGCTGGCGCTCTCGAAGCGCTTTCCTGCCGCCCGCCTCCTCTGCGCCGAGCCGAACCCGGTCGCCTTCTCCTATCTCAAGTGGAACGTCTCATCGAACCGGCTCCCGGCCGAGTTGTTGAACGTCGCCGTCGGGGCGAGCGCCGGGCGGGTGACCCTCTACGGCTCGGACGACGCCTCCTGCGAGGCCTCGACGACCTTCGAGCGGCCGGGCCGGCGCCTCGAGGTCGAGATGGTGCCCTTCGCCCGGTTGGTGGCAGAGGCTCCGGGGCCAGTCCGAGTGGTAAAGCTCGACTGCGAGGGCGCCGAGCACGAGATCGTGGCGAGCTCTCCGGCCGCCACCTGGGACGACGTCTATCTCGTCCTTCTCGAGTACCACTCGAGAGCCGACGAGGCCGCCCCCCTCGAGAGCCTCGAGCGACGCCTCGACGCGCTCGGCTTCGAGTGCTTCTGGCAGGTGGCCTTCCACTGGCGGCCCGGGCTCGGCATGGCGGGCTTCAGGCGCCGGAGCGATCAGAGCCTTCGGTAGCAGTAGACGTCTGTCGTGTAGGGAAGCTCGACCACCACGCCCGGCGGGACCAGCTCGGCCACCTTGCCCAAAAGCGGGGCCCGGACGGGCTCTTCGAGCATGGCGACATAGCTGGTGGAGGCGACCCGGTCGACCAGGCGGTCTCGATCGACCGGCTGGGTGAAACGGCTGTGACGCTCCTCGTCGAGAGCGAACAGGGCGCTTTTGGCCATGACCCCCTGCCAGGTGCCAGAGCCGTAGGAGGGGGTCTCTCCCACGTGCGGCAGGGTCAGCTCCGAGATGGCGGCCTGGAGCGGGTCGTCGAGCTGGCGGCGGTTCCAGAGGAGGAACAAAAGACCGTCTCTCACCAAGATTCGCCTCAGCTCTCGGAGAGAGTCCTCGGTGGCGAACCAGTGGAAGGCCTGGGCGATCGTGACCGCGTCGGCGAACGCCTCGGGGAGCCCGGTCGCCTCGGCCCTGCCTTCGACCACCCGGACCTCGGGCAGGGCCTCGCTCAGCCGGCCACGCATCTCGGCGAGCGGCTCGACGGCCACCACCTCGGCCCCGCTCGAGACGAGCTGGCGGGTCAGCTTGCCGGTCCCGGCAGCGAGGTCGACCACCGTCTTGCCCGGGCGCAGGCCCGCCCGGCCGACGATCCACTGGACGGCGGCGGGTGGGTAGCCGGGGCGTCCCCGCTCGTACTCGTCGGCCGCCTTCTTGAAGCCTTCTGTCTCCTTCCGCACGGGGCCATCCTGTCACCGACCCGCTGCCCTACCATCGGCGCCGTGCCGGCAGAGCTCATCGACAGCCCCGAGGGGACCATCGAGATCCGTCTCATCGAGCCTTCGCTGGCTCTTCGTCTTCGCCACGAGGTGCTCCGCCCCCACCAGAGCATCGAGGAGATGGGCCTTATGGGATCGGACCAGCCCGGGGCCGTGGTGATCGGCGGCCTTCTCTCGACCAGCGGCGAGGTGGTCGGGACCTGCGCGGTCGCCCCCGAGGAACCGCCCGGGGCCCTCGGAGAGCTGGTCACCGACCGCCCGGCTTGGCGGCTTCGCTCGATGGCCACGGCTCCCCGGCTGCGCAGCCGTGGCATCGGGGCCGCCGTGTTGAGGGCGGCGCTCGCCCACGTGAAAGAGTCGGGCGGCGCCCTCGTGTGGTGCAACGCCCGCACAGCCGCGCGACGCTTCTACGAGGGAGCCGGCTTCGTCGCCTTCGGCTCGGAGTGGGACGAGGGGGCGATCGGCCCCCACATAGTCATGTGGCGGCGGACGGACGAGTCGAAGGGGAACCGGGATGAGCGCCGAGCCAAGGGATCATGAGGTCGTCGAGCTGCTGCAGGACCTCATCCGCAACCGCTGCGTGAACGATGGTTCTGACTCCTCTGGCCAGGAGGCGGCGAGCGCCGAGCGCATCGCCGGGCTGCTCGAGGGAGCCGGGGCCGACTTCCAGTCCTACGAGCCGCTCCCGGGCCGGGTCTCGATCGTCTCGCGGATCGAGGGAAGCGACCCGGGCGCAGCCTCTCTCTGCTACCTCGCCCACACCGACGTCGTCCCGGTGAACGAGTCCGCCTGGGACCAAGACCCGTTCGGGGGCGAGCTCGTCGACGGAGAGGTCTGGGGACGCGGGGCCGTCGACATGCTCAACCTCACCTCGTCGATGTCGATCGCCTTCGCCCGCCTCGTTGAGAGCGGCTTCAAGCCGAAGGGCACCCTGGTGCTGGCGGCCGTGGCCGACGAGGAGGCGCTCGGAACCCACGGCGCCTCCTACCTCTCTTGCAACGAGGCCGATGTGGTCGGCACCGACTACCTGGTGACGGAGTTCGGCGGCCTCCCTCTTGTAACTCCGGGCGGCAAGCTCCTGCCCGTCCCGGTCGCCGAGAAGGGCTCTTGCTGGTGTCGGCTGCGCGTGAGCGGCGAGCCGAGCCACGCCTCGATGCCGCTTCGGACCGACAACGCCCTCGTGAGCGCCGCCCACGTCGTGAGCCGGCTGGCCTCTTTCAGCCAGCGACCCGAGATCGGCGACACCTGGCGCGCCTTCGTGGAGGCAGCCGGCTTCGACGAGGCCACGCAGCGGGCCCTCGTCGACGAGAGCTCTATAGACGACCTCCTCGCCGTCCTTCCCGACATCGGCCTCGCCCGGCAGGCGCACGCCTGCACCCACACGACGGTGGCGCCGACCATCGCGCATGGCGGCAGCAAGATCAACATAATTCCCGACACGGTCGAGATCGACGTCGACATCCGCACCCTCCCCGGCTGGACCGAGCAGGACGTCCGCCAGCTGATCGCCGAGGCGGTCGGCGATCTCATGGCCAAGGTCGAGATCGTCGAGATGCACGACGACCCGCCAACGGCCTCACCTGTCGACACGCCGCTTTGGTCGGCGCTCGAGAAGATCACGAGGCGGGCCCACCCCGACGGCAAGATGATCCCGTTCCTCATGACCGGGGCGACCGACGCCCGCTTCTTCCGCCGGCTCGGCACCGTCGCCTACGGCTTCGGCGCCTTCTCCGACCGCATCCCCTTCGGGCAGTTCGCCGCCATGTTCCACGGCCACAACGAGCGGATCGACGTCGAGTCGCTCGCCCTCTCGGCCGAGGCCTTCGAACAGCTGGCCCGAGACTTCCTCTCCTAGCCTAGAAGCCGGCCGGGACCGGCTTGGGCGGGGGCGGCCCGACGTAGCGTGAAGAGGGCCGGATGAGCCGGTTGTCCCCCACCTGCTCGAGGACGTGGGCGCACCAGCCGACCGTCCGGCTGACGGCGAAGGTGGGCGTGAACATCGGGCGCGGGATGCCGCACAGCTCCATGACGACACCGGCGTAGAACTCGACGTTGGTGTAGAGCTGCCGATCCGGCTTCAGCTCTTTGAGAAGCCTCACGACGGTCGCCTCCACCTCCTCGGCGAAGGTGACGAGCTCGCCTCCGAGCTCTCGGGCGGTCGCCTTCATGAGCTCGGCCCGAGGGTCGGGAGTCTTGTAGACCCGGTGGCCGAAGCCCATGATCCGCTCACCGCTCTCGATGGCGGCCCGGATGTAGGCCTCGGCTCGCTCCGGGCGGCCGATTGCGTCGAGCGTGTCGAGCGCCCGGCTGGGGGCGCCCCCGTGCAGGGGTCCGGAGAGGGCCGCCATGCCGGCCGAGACAGCGGCCGCCAGGTCGGCTCCGGTCGAGGCGACCACCCGGGCGGTGAAGGTCGAGGCGTTGAGGCCGTGGTCGACGGTGAGCGAGAGGTAGCGCTCGATCGCCCGGGCTCTCTCCGGTGAGGGCACCTCGCCCGTCAGCATGTACAGGTAGTTGGCACCGGTCGGAAGGCTCGGGTCCGGCTCGATCGGCTCTTTCCCTCGCGAGGCCCGGTACAGGGCCGTGGCCAGCACCGGCATGGCAGCCGCGAGGTGGAGGGCGTCCCGCCTCGCCTCCGGCCGGCCCAGGTCCGTCGTCGCCTGCATCTCCTCTCTCGCCCCGAGAAGGCAGATCGCCGTCCGCAGGCTCGCAAGAAGCCGGGCCCCTCCTGCCGCCCGCGAGAGCGCCCGGAGATCGGCCAGGAAGCCGGGCGGAAGCCGACGGGCCTGGCTCACCTCGTGGCGGAAGCGGGCGGCCTCCGGCTCGCTCTCGGGAAGAGCTCCGTCGAAGACGAGTTGCCAGACCTCCTCGAAGCTCCGCCGGCGCGCCAGCTCGGTGGCGTCGTACTGGCGGTAGTGGAAGAAGCCCTCGAGCCCCCGGACCGACCCGATGGCCGTCTCGGCCGCCACCACGCCCTCGAGTCCCTTCGGGACGTCGGCGAAGACTCCGTCCACCGGGCGCAGCTGAGAGACCGCCACCAGGTCTCTGAGCGAGACGACCCCCTTCAGCTCTCCGCCGGCTACGACCGGGATGTGCCGGTAACCGTGGGCGGCGAGGCTCCGCCAGACCTCGATCGCCTCGGCATCTGCCTCGACGACGTCGGGGTCGGACGTCATCCACTCGCCGACGAGGCCCGTCGCCGGGTCCACGCCGGCGGCCCCGGCCGACAGCAGGTCCCTCTCGGTGAGGATCCCGGCGAGGCGGCCCTCCTCGAGCACCACGAGCGAGCCGACCCTCGCCTCGGCCATCCTGCGGGCGGCCGCCCCCAGCTTCTCACCCGGAGAGGCGGTTATCGCGGGCGATGTCATCAGCTCGGCGACGGTACGGCCCGGGCGCTTTGCAACCTCTGTCATGACTCGATTCTCCGACCTACGATTTTACTTGTCAATCTTGATTGCATCAATGTATTTGTCCCCTGGCAGGCTCGGACGGGACGCCTGAGCATTCACTCGTCAACATTGATCTAGTCGATATGATTGACCTGTGACCGCGCAAGGACCAGGGGGGATGTCAGCTGTCGAAGCCGCTCGACTCCTCGGGGTGAAGCGCCAGACGGTCTACTCATACGTCTCACGCGGCCTCCTCACCAGCCGGCGGGTGCCCGGCCGACGGGAGACGCTGCTCGATCCGATCGAAGTGAGACGCCTGGCAGAAAGGGAGCGAAGAGGCGGGGGGAGGGCGGGCCGGATGGAGCTTCTCGTCGACAGCTCCATCACCTTGATAGACCCGAACGGCGGTCTTTGGTATCGGGGCTGGGACGTCGCAGCGGCTGCCGGGAGCGCCTGGTTCGAGGAGGTGGCCCTCTGGCTGTGGGGTATCGAGAGCCCCGAGCCCCTCAGCCTGTTCAGGCCGGATGAAGTCCTCCTCGCCCAGGCGAGAGCCTCCGCCCGTTCGGCCGGCCGGGCCGCCCGACCGCTCGACCGCTACCTTTTGGCACTGGCCGGCGCCGCCACGGCCGACCCCTATCGCTTCGGCCGTCAGCCGGAGGCTGTCGCCAGACGGGCAGCCGGACTGCTCGCCCTCCTAGTCGAGTCGCTGCCGCTGGCCGGCCCGGCGCCAAGCGGAGGCTCGCTCACTCTCGCCGAGCGGCTCTGGCCGGCCCTCTCCCCCCTCGCACCAAGCGACGAGGCCTTGGAGGCCTTGAACGCCGCTTTGGTGCTGCTCGCGGACCACGAGCTCGCGACCTCGACTCTGGCGGCCCGGCTGGCCGCCTCGACCTGGGCAGATGTCTACCGGCTGGTGGCCGCCGGCCTGGCGGTCGTCGGCGGCCCGCTCCACGGCTCGGCCGGCGACGGCGCGGCCGGCTTCATCCGCCTCGCCCTGGCGACCGGAGTCGAGCGGGCCGTCGGCGAGCGGCTGACCACAGGCGAGCTCCCGCCCGGCTTCGGTCACGTCGTCTACAAGAGCCGCGACCCGCGCTACAGCCCGCTCGCCACGGCCCTCGAGGCCGCCTGGCCCGGTCACGAAGCGATGGGGGTGACGCGAGAGATCGAGGCGGTGCTCCGTCGCGAGCAGCCCGAGAGCTTCCCGAACGTCGACTTGGCGCTTGGAGCCCTCGTGGTCATAGGGCAGATGGGAGAGGGCGCGGCCGAGGCCATCTTCGCAGCCGCCCGGACGGCCGGCTGGATCGCCCACGGCCTGGAGGAGTACGGCCACCGGCTCAGGTACAGGAGCCGGGCCGTCTACAGCGGAGCCGAGCCCGGGACGGCCGCCCCGCGGCTGGCCGGCGAGACCAGCTGAGGCCGGCTAGAAGAGGAGCTGCTGGCCCTCGAGCTCCCTCTCCGGCGGCCGGCGAGTCCGTCGCCAACGAGGCGTGACCAGCTCGGGGGAGAAAGAGCGCACCCGCTCGACCCGGCCGATCTCCTCTGCACCGGCCGGGCGCCGCGAGGGCTGGGAGCCCTCGACCAGAGCAACCTCGACCCAGCTCGCCCCGTTGCTCGTGTTCGTCACATGCGCCCGGAAGCGCCAGTGCCTCCCGCGGGCGGCGTGGCCCGAGACCTTCACGACGTCGCCTGCCACCATCCCGTTCCAGTGCTCGGCCCGGACGAAACGGCCGAGGGCCCGCTCGGCGGTCTCCTTGGCTGCGCGAGAGGGCCGACGGGCTGTGAGGCCGATGGAACCAGTCCTCGTATCGATCACCCTCAGACCTTAGGGAACAGTCGGCTGCGAGCGGTGGATCTCATCCGGCTGTGATGATCGACTCGACCTGCATCACCCGGAGGGGGTCCGAGCTCGAGGTGAGCACGGTCTTGTAGCGCCCCTCTCCCCCCACCACACCGGCGACGTCCGAGACGGCCCAGAAGACCGACCAGCTGACCTCGGCCTCGAGCGGCCGGCGAGTCCCGAAGGTGGGCTCGGAGAAGGTGACCGTGCAGACCCCCGTCCCGCCCGGAGCGGACCCCGGGCTGTAGGCGACCCCCGGCCCAGGACAGGCGCGGTCGAGCCGCTCGGGACCAAGCGAGACACCCCGCTCCGGATCGCTCGAGGGAGAGGTGAAGTCCCAGGCGGCGAGCCAGCTGAGCCCGGTCGGATAGGCCCAGACCGTCGCCACGACGGCGCCGGCCCGGGCCCGGGCCACGTAGCCGTGCCAGATCGCCGGATCGATCCAGAGCCAAGTCGGCAGGTTGACGACCGTCGCCTCCTTCACAGCGCCGATGCGGTCCGGGGAGGTGTAGATCCTCGGCGGCGGGAGGCGCGTCTCGTCGAAGGCCCTCTTCACGACCGGTGGAAGGGCGTTCGCCGGCGGGTCCGCCACGGTGTCGAAGAAAGCGAAGAGGTAAACCGGCGGGCTGCCGGGAGGCCGGGCCCTCGGGAAGTCCGCTTCGACCTCGCCTCCTGTAGCCGGCAGCTCGCCGGCGCTCGGACAGGCGACCAGGTCGAAGTGGTCGCCTCCTCGGGACTTGGCCGAGCGGGTGGTCGCCCACTGCAGGACGCCCCAGATGCCCGGGTGCCCACCGGAGCGGGGGACGGTCCAGAAGGACTCTGGCAGGCTCGCCTCGCTCAGGGCGCGCCCCAGCTCCGAGACGGTCGACCCGACATCGTGCCAGCTGCACAGGTCGACACCGCCGGCCGGCGAGCCCGTGTAGGGGCCGGCGCCGTCGGGGTTGCCCCGCCACCACGACAGAGCCCAGATGCCGTTCGGGCTCGTGCCGCCCGAGCCGCCGCCGTAGCTGGCTCCGGCCGAAGGCGTCCCCGCCACGACGAGCCAGCCGAGCGGGACGAGCAGCAGGAGCTTCAGAAGCCTTCGCACGGGCCCGGCTGCCGGTCGGAGGAGACGGCGCGGGAGGCGATCGACCACACGAGCCAACGCCCGCCCCGCAGGAGGAGCCTCACCTGGTAGGCGGTGAAACCGGCGCCTCCTCCGAGAGAGGCCGGCGCCGGCAGCCTGGAAGAGCGGTAGAGGCTCCCTGTGTCATAAGAGCAGCCGGTGACCGTCGCCTCGTGCCCGTCCTCGAAGAGCAGGCGCCCGGCGCCGAGGCGGTAGCTGGAAGGAGCCACCACGCCGGCCACCTCGAGCGTGATCAAGAAAGAGACGATGCTCTCGAGGGCGGGCGAGGAGGGCGCGAACGAGGAGACGAGAGGTCCGTAGTCAGGCTCGCCGAGCTGACCGGCTCGGTAGAAGGCCCGTTCGGAGAGGAGCCAGGAGGCGACCGGTCCGAGGGCCGGCCGGGCAGCCGCCTCGGTGCTCGGCACCGAGGGGGCCGGGGAAGAGGTCGGCGGCGAGACGGCTCCGCTCAAGCCTCGCCCCGGCGCCTCGTGATGGTGGACGGCGAGCTGATGGCGAGCACAGCCGCAAAGCAGCAGCCCGGCCGAGGCGACTGCCGCCGTTCGAAGCAGAGTTGAGCGCACCGGCAGATCCTTGGGCCGAGCCCTACCGGGCCACCTACCGCGCCGGCCCGGCCTGCCGGCACGACCTTCGACACCGCCGGGCTGAGAGCGATCAGCGCGCTCGGCTGGCCGATGCCGCCGAAGGAGGTCCGGCATCGGATGGCTCTTGGCCCGAAGCGGCGCGAAGCGCTGGAGCGAGCCTACCTGACGACCCTTTCGTCAGGTCCAGAGCAGCCGAGCCGGGGCACTTTTGGCCCGGCACCGCCGGGCCGGCGCCGGGAGCTGGCACGGTTCCGCCAGCTCTCTGCGGCGAGATGATCAGCCGAGCAAACGCCTCGCGATCACGAGCCGCTGCACCTGGTTCGTGCCCTCGTAGATCTGGGTGATCTTGGCGTCCCGCATGAAGCGCTCGACCGGGAACTCGCGGGTGTAGCCGTAGCCGCCGAGGAGCTGGACGGCGTCGGTGGTCACCTCCATGGCGACGTCGGCTGCATAGCACTTGGCCATGGCACCGACCTTGGGAAGCTCCCCGGCCGGGTCGCCGGCGTCGACCAAGGCGCAGGCCTTGTAGACGAGGCCACGGGCAGCCTCGATCTTCATCGCCATGTCGGCCACCATGAACTGGAGCCCCTGGAAGTCTGCTATCGGGTGCCCGAACTGGTTGCGGCGCTTCATGTACTGGAGGGCGTAATCGATGGCCCCCTGGGCAATGCCGACGGCCTGGGCGCCGATGGTCGGCCGGCTCCGATCCAGGGTGTGCATGGCGATGTAGAAGCCCTGGCCCTCCTCGCCGACCCGGTTCTCGACCGGCACCCTCACATCCTCGAAGACCACCTCGCCGGTCGGACTGGCCCGAAGGCCCATCTTCTTCTCGAGCTTGGCCACCTTCACGCCCCAGTCCCTCTCGACCAAAAAGCAGGTGATGCCCCGGTGCCCCGCAGCCGGATCGGTCTTGGCGAAGACCGTGTAGGTGTCGGAGATGCCGGCGTTGGTGATCCAGTACTTCGTCCCGGTCAGTACGTAGTGGTCCCCGTCGCGCACGGCTCTTGTCTTGAGGCTGGCGACGTCACTGCCGGCATCCGGCTCCGAGAGGCAGTAGCTCGCCTGTGCCTCGCCGCTCGCGATCTTCGGCAGGTAGCGGTCTTTCGTCGCGGTGCTGGCGAAGTTCATCACCGGCAGCATCCCGAGCTTCGAGATGAGCAGGGTGACGGCCGTCGAGGCACAGCCGCGGGCCACCTCCTCGATGGCCACGGCCTGGGTCACGGTGTCAGCTCCCTGGCCGCCGTGGGCGGCGGGCACGCCGAGAGCCGGGAGCTCCATGCCCACGCAGGCGTTGAAGCTCTCCCACGGGAACTCCTCCCGCTCGTCGTAAGCGGCGGCAAGGGGGGCGATCTTGTCGTCGACGAAGCGCCGCAGCACCTCGCGGAACGACTGCTGGTCGTCACTGAGCTCGAATGGGCTCATGGTCACCCCCTAGTGATCGATTCCGGTGAGTTCCTTGAAGCTCTCGGGCGAGGCGCCCAGGCGCTCTCTCACGGCGGCCGGCGTCATCCGTAGGGTCTCCTCGGGAACGAGGTCGGCGAGCTCGCGGCACCGCCAGTAGTCGTGCGCCACGCCGCCGAAGGCCGCCCGGCGTACCTCCACCTGGAGAGGGCTCGCCTCGCCGAGGTAGCCGAAGAGCTCGAGAGCCAGCTCGAGGTCGTCGACGACCGGCGCCCGGCCGAAGAGGGCCGCCCGCTTCATGGCGAGCACGCTCGCTCCTTTGAGGGCGTCCTCTTTGTGCTCGCCCTTCGCGAGGACGAGGCGGCCGGCGAAGCGCTCCGCGAGCAGGAGGCCGTAGCCCTGGTCCGGACCGGCGACGCCCCGTCCCGGCTGCCGGGCGGCCGGAGCCGGCCGGAAGTCAGCCGGCCGCTTGGCGTACCAGGCCGCCGGAGGCGGCAGCTTGTGAAGGTCGCGGACCTCGTCCTCCGGCAGTATCGGGGCAAACTTTGGCTGTGTCACGCGCCCTTCCTGTGCGAGTGGGCTGCCGGATCGGCCGCCAGGTGGTACCGGCGATGGTACCGGCCCCTCACCTGGGCGGCTGAACCGGCCGCCTCAGTCGACGAGCTCCACCCAGTCCTTGTACTGGGGAACCTCGCCTCTCACCGTCTGGTTGAAGATCTCCTGGATGGAGCGGGTGACGGGGCCCGGCTCGCCCGTGCCGACCGCCCGGTCGTCGACCGAGGCGACCGGCACGATCTCGGCCGCCGTCCCGGTGAGGAAGGCCTCGTCGGCGAGGAAGAGGTCGGTCCGCCTGAGCGGCACCTCTACCACCTCATGGCCGAGGTCGGTGGCGATCGTGCGCACCGAGTCCGCGGTGATGCCCTCGAGCGCACCGGCCGAGGAGGTGATCGGGGTGAGGATCTTCCCCTTTCGGATGATGAAGACGTTCTCGCCGGTGCCCTCTGAGATGTGGCCGTCGGTCGTCAAAAGAAGCGCCTCGTCGTAGCCGGCCCTCACGGCCTCCACCTTGGCGAGGGAGGAGTTGATGTACATCCCGGTGCCCTTGGCGGCCGTCGGCATGGCGCGTGGGTCGTGGCGGGCCCAGGAGGAGACCTTCAACCTGATGCCCCTCTCGAAGCCGGCGTCTCCGAGGTAGGCGCCCCAGGGCCAGCAGGCGACCGACACGTTGACCGTGCAGGGGAGGGGGTTGAGGCCCATCTCGCCGTAGCCGAGGTAGACGATGGGCCTGATGTAGCACTGGTCGAGACCGGAGGCCCGGACGACAGACCTCACCGCCTCGACGATCTCATCTCTCTCGAATGGGATCTCGAGACCGAGGATGTGGGCGCCCTGGAAGAGCCGGTTGACGTGGGCCGTCAGGCGGAAGACGCCCGGCCCCTCGGCCGTCGGGTAGGCCCTGATGCCCTCGAAGACGCCGAGGCCGTAGTGGAGGCTGTGGGTGAGCACGTGGATGCGCGCGTCGTCCCAGTCGACGAGCCTCCCGTCCATCCAGATCTTCTCGGTCGGCGTCAAAGGCACTTCACAACCTCCCTGCAACGGCATCGCCAACGGCGGCGGTGCTCCACTTGTCGGTCGAGCGGGCCATCGCAGTCTGCTCGCTCAGGACGGCCTCGGTGATACGGCGGGCTGGCTCCTGCTCGCCGAGGTGGGCGAGCATCATCGCCGCCGACCGTATCGCCGCCAGCGGGTTGGCCTTGCCGGTGCCGGCGATGTCGTGGGCGGCCCCGTGCACCGGCTCGAACAGAGAGGGTCCGGTCCGGGCCGGGTTCAGGTTCGCCGAGGCGGCGAGCCCTATACCGCCCGAGACGGCACCGCCGAGGTCCGTCAGGATGTCGCCGAAGAGATTGTCGGTCACGACGACGTCGTAGTCCCCCGGTTGCTCTACGAAGTAGATGCAGGCGGCATCGACATGCTGGTAGCCGGTCTCGACATCGGGGTGAGAGGCCGCCACCTCCTCGAAGCAGCGCCGCCAGAGGTCGCCCGAGTAGGTGAGGACGTTCGTCTTGTGGACGAGGGTGACCTTGCGACGGCGCTTGGCGGCCAGCTCGAAGGCGAAGGCGATGCAGCGCTCGACCCCATACCGGGTGTTGACCGAGCCCTGGGTGGCCACCTCATGGGGCGTACCTCGCCGCAGCACCCCGCCCTCGCCGGCATAGGGGCCCTCGGTGTTCTCCCGCACGACGGCGAAGTCGCAGCCCTCGGCTATGGAGCCCGGGACGCCGTTGAAAGGGCGGAGGTTGACGTAGAGGTCGAGCTCGAACCGGAGACGAAGCAGCAGGCCCCGCTCGAGCACTCCGGGCGGCACCTCTTTAGAACCGATCGGAGGCCCGACGGCGCCGAGCAAGAGGGCGTCGAAGCCGGCGAGCTCCTCGAGGACCGAGTCGGAGAGCACCTCGCCCGAACGCAGGTAGTGCCCCGCCCCGAGCTCGAAGTAGGCGGTGTCGAGATCGACTCCGGCGGCCGCCACCACCTTGAGAGCCTCGGCCAGGACTTCCGGCCCGATGCCGTCGCCCCCGATGACCGCCACCTTGTGGCGGCCGCCAGCCGGTCTCGCTACCCGATCCGGAGGAGGTGCTTGGCTCTCTTCCACGACAAGACCGTATCTGTCGGCGAGCGGCCACAGAGACCCGCGGTGAGCTCGGTCTCGCTGTCGCCGTCGAGCACCCCCGACCGACGTAACCGGCTCCCCTCACCGTCTCGGAGCGCCGCGAGCCGCACTGGCCGGCACTGCCGTCGGATCGCCCCGAGGGGACTGGCGGCTTCAGCCGTCAGGGGAATCGGGGCTCGGGCCGCAGGCCCGACTGTCCCCGTGGGTGTCACAGCAGGGCTCCAGTCTGACCTGGTCGTGGCAGATGCTCGCTCTCGTCGCGGCGCAGGCGTCTAATCCGATAATAGTAGGATCAGCTCTATGACGACGGAGAAGCTGTCGGTGACGGTGGACGCCGGGATCGCCGAACGAGTTCGCTCGCTTGCTGGCCCCCGAGGCGTGAGCTCGTTCGTCGACCGGGCGCTGCACCACGAGGTCGCCCGTTGTGAGCTGCGGGTGCTCCTCGACGAGGTTGCAGCTGTGCTCGGTCCCCCCGACGAGTCCCTGGTCATCGAGGCCGACGCTGCCCTCTCGGCGCTCGAGCGCCGGGCGCGGGCAGGGACGCGGCGCCGTGCCTCGGCAGGCTGAGCCCAGGCTCTCGTCGGTCGCGGTCCTGGACGCCGAGGCGCTGTCGGTCCTCTCCCAGCCGCGCGAACGGACGGCTTCGGCTCGCCGGGCTCAGGCCGTTCTCGAGGCCATCGAGCGACGCGGCGGCTACGCCGCCCTGCCGGCGCCGGTTCTGGCGGAGACCTCACGCACCCGTTCGCGACGAGATGCGACGGCGCGGGTGCTCCGGTGCCTCGATGTCGTCCCCACCGACCGCAGGATCGCGCAAGTGGCCGGCGCGCTCCTTCAGGCGGCGGCCCTGCCGTCCAAGGAGGCGATCGATGCCTTCGTCGTGGCCACGGCGGCCATGCACCAGAGCGCCCTCGTGCTCACCGGCGACGCCAATGAGCTCGAGCGCCTTGCTGCTGTGTTGCCGAACGTAGCCATCCAGCACCTCGGATGAGAACCGACACCACCACAGGCTCATCGACCGAGCTGACCGCACCAGGACTGTCGCCGGGCGTCAACCACCTGGAGGACCCGCTGTTCGACGCCACCTTCACGCCCGGCGGCACACCCGCGGGGAGGCAGGCCGCCTGCTTGCTGGGCGACATCAACCAGCTGCGCCACACCCACAAGTGACACCCGGCCAGCACGAACGGTGAGTTCGGGCTAGCACGGGGACTGGCGAGGAAGTCCGACCGCGGGTAGCGGGAGCGGCTCGGGTTGCGGGGCGGGAGGATTCCGGGGCCGCCGCGGGCGGGGAGGAAGCTGGCACCGGCTGCCGCCCGGGCGCCGGCGAGCGACGTCAGGACGAGCAGATGCCACCCTGGCTGCCACGAGACGCCTCCGGGCACCGAACAGCCCGGAGAGCCGAGCCGGTTGAGCCATCGCTCCCCCGCCGACGAAGGGCTCGTGTTACCGAGCCGGGCGGCCCACCAGTAGCCTTTCTTCGATGAGCGAGACACAGCTGACGCCTGAGACTCACGCCCGCCTCGCGGCCGAGCTCGAGGACCTCACGACCCGCGGCCGGGTCGAGATCGCTCGCCAGATCGAGGCTGCCCGGGCCCTCGGAGACCTCTCGGAGAACGGCGACTATCACGCCGCCAAGGACGCCCAGGGCAAGATGGAGGCGCGCATCCGCCAGCTGCGGGCGATGCTCGGAAGCGCCACGATAGTCGAGCCCAGCTCGGAGGCCCCCGGCGTCGTGGCCGCCGGCGTGGAGGTCGAGCTCCGCTACGAGGGCGATGACGCAACCGAGCGGTACTTCGTCGGCTCGATCGAGGAGCGCCGGGAGAACGTGGCGGTGATCTCGCCCGGCTCACCGCTCGGCAAGGCGCTCCTCGGCCACGAGAGAGGCGACCTGGTCGAGTTCGAAGCCCCGAGCGGCAGCCTCAGGGTCGAGATCGTCTCGGTCGGCTGAGCGGTGGAGCCATGACAAAGACCCTCGCCGCAAAGGTCTGGGAGGCCCACGTCATCTCACCGGGAGACGGGGCGAACGAGCCGGACCTGCTCTACATAGACCTCCATCTGGTCCACGAGGTGACCTCCCCCCAGGCCTTCGCCGGCCTGCGGCAGGAAGGCCGCCGCGTGCGCCGCCCCGAGCTCACGATCGCGACGGCGGACCACAACGTGCCGACCGCCCCTCCGCCCGGCACCGAGCCCGGCGAGGGCGAGCCGCTCCCGGTGCTCGATGAGACCTCCCGCCGCCAGCTCGAGGCGCTCGAGGCCAACTGCGAGGAGTTCGGCGTGACACTCTGGCCGATGGGCCACCCGGACCAGGGCATCGTGCACGTGGTCGGACCCGAGCAGGGGCTCACGCAGCCTGGCATGACCATCGTCTGCGGCGACAGCCACACCTCCACCCACGGCGCCTTCGGGGCGCTCGCCTTCGGGATCGGCACCTCTGAGGTGGAGCACGTCCTCGCCACCCAGAGCCTCCCCCAGACGAGGCCCAGGACCATGGCGGTCACCGTGGAGGGCCGGCTCCCCGAGGAGGTGAGCCCGAAGGACCTCGCCCTCGCCATCATCGGGCGCCTCGGTACCACCGGAGGAGCGGGGCATCTCATCGAGTACCGCGGCGAGGCCATCGCCGGCCTCTCGATGGAGGGTCGCATGACGGTCTGCAACATGTCGATCGAAGCCGGGGCCCGGGCCGGCATGATCGCGCCGGACGAGACGACATTCGCCTATCTCGAGGGGCGCCGCTTTGCCCCCCAGGGCCGTCATTTCGAGGAGGCCGTGACGAGCTGGCGTGAGCTCCGCAGCGACGAGGGGGCGCCCTTTGACGCCGAGGTTCGTCTGGACGCCGCTTCCCTCGTGCCTCAGGTCACCTGGGGGACCAACCCCTCTCAGGTGCTGGGGATCGACGGGCGGCTGCCTGACCCCGACTCCTTCGAGCTCGCCTCGGAGAGGGAGGCCGCCGCCCGGGCGCTCGCCTACATGGGGCTCGCGCCCGGGACGGCCATCAGGGAGATCCCTGTCGACACCGTCTTCATCGGCTCTTGCACCAATTCCCGCCTCGAGGACCTCCGCCAGGCCGCCGCCGTGCTGAAGGGCCGCAGGGTGCATCCCGGCCTGCGGGCGCTCGTGGTACCGGGCTCCGCCCGGGTGAAGAGGGCGGCCGAGTCCGAAGGGCTCGACGCCGTGTTCGAGGCCGCCGGCTTCGAGTGGCGCCGGCCCGGCTGCTCTATGTGCCTCGGCATGAACCCGGACCAGCTGGCTCCGGGCGAGCGGGCGGCCTCCACCTCGAACCGCAACTTCGAAGGCCGCCAGGGCCGGGGGGGGCGGACCCACCTCGTCTCGCCCGCCGTGGCGGCCGCCACGGCGGTCCTCGGCCGCTTTGCCAGTCCGGCGGAGATCAGCTGATGCGCCCGGTACCGGTCGTGACCGGGCGGGCGGTCGCCCTGCTTCGCTCCGACGTCGACACCGACCAGATCATCCCGAGCGGCTGGCTGAAAAGGACAGAGCGGACTGGCTTTGGCGCCGGCCTTTTCGCCGAGTGGAGGGACGACCCCTCTTTCGTGCTCAACCGGCCCGAGCACGCCGGGGCGAAGATCCTGCTCGCCGGGCCGAACTTCGGGACGGGATCCTCCCGCGAGCACGCTGTCTGGGCCCTCACCGACTACGGATTCGAGGCAGTCGTGAGCTCCAAGTTCGGCGACATATTCCGCAACAACTCCGCCAAGGCCGGGCTCGTCCCGGTCCAGGCCGCCGAGGAGCTCGTGAGAAGACTCATGAGCGCCGTCAGCGAGGATCCCACCCTCGAGCTCACGATCGACCTCGGGAGAAGGAGCATCGAGGCCCCGGCGGCTGGCATCGCCGGCCAGTTCTCGATCGACGAGGCGGCCCGGCACCGGCTCATGAACGGCCTCGACGACATCGGCCTCAGCCTCGGGCATCTCGAAGAGATCGAGCGCTACGAGCAGCGGCGGCCCGGCTACATGCCGAGTCTGACTTAGGGCCCCGATCTCGCCGAGCGGCCCAGTCTCTGGTGGGCGGCCGCCAGCGTCCCGCTCGGGACCGAGTTGGCGGGCCGCTGCGGGGCCCTGCTGCCCTCCACAGCGATGAACCCGTAGTAGTCGCCGATGATCGTGTAGCTCTTCCGCGAGGAAGAGAGCACGGCGGCCACCTGCAGCTCCCCCCTCTCTGTCACCTGCAGGTAGCGCCCGGCCGGCAGCAGGTAGGTCCAGGCCGCGGCCGAGTTCCCGTTCAAGGAGGGATGGGTCCAGTCGACGGGCGAGGAGGGAGAGGGGGCGATCACCTCGTCTTTGAACCTGAGGGTGAAGATGGCGAGGGTCTTCCCGCCCGACAGGGCGAAGACGGACGTGTCGGCCGGCACCACCGGCGAATAGGTGTCCCGGGCGGCATAGCCGGCCGCCTCGGCGTTCACGAGGTCGACCCGGGGGTTGGGCAGCTGCCAGCAGCCGCCGGTGAAGTAGGAGCGCTTCAGCGGGCCGAGCTGGCCGCTCGTCTCCAGGTGTAACAGGGCCCTGACGAGCCTCTTCGGCAGGCTGTCCGCCGCTCGGACGGCACCGGCCGAGACCGGGGCTGCATAGCCACCTCGCACCGCCAGGTGGGGAAGAGAAGGGCCGATGGCCGGCTCGAGCACGATCTTCCAAGGCCTTGACGAACCGGTCTTCTCGAAGTCGAGAAGCGAGTCGCACGGGGGGCCCTTCGGCGCCTTCTTGCCGGTGGAGACGATCCGCCCCCCGGCCAGCAGCTGCACCGGCCAGGACGGCTCGCGCTCGAGGACCGAGAGCTGGTCCTCCACCTCGAAGGGAGCGTTCGGAGGGCTCGTTCTGGTCGCCTTCTCCGCCTTGCGCTCGGCTTGGTAGTTGGCGGCGTCGATGGCAAAGGCGCTCCCCGCCTCGTAGGTGGCGAGAAGCCCGGTGTCGAGGGCGGCGTTGGCCCGGTTGTTCTTCGCCATCGTCTTGGAGAGGACATGTCTCACCTCACCCGGGCTCGCCACCGCCCTACCGCTCCTCGAGCTGACAGGAAGGCTGCTGGCAGAAGAGGGGTGAGAGGACGAGCAGGAGGCAAGGACGAAAGCGGCGACGGCCAGAAGGCAAAGAGGAGCTCCCCGTCTCGGACAAGGCCGTGGTCTCGATGGCACGCCACGAGTTTGCCGGCCATCGGAGGGCGACTGGGCCGCGCCCTAGGGGCCGGGCTCTCTCCGGCGCACGCCCGCCACCTCTCCACGCCTCGCCCTCGAACGCACGACCCGGTTGACGGCGGCCAGGTAGGCACGGGCCGAGGCCTCGACGACGTCGGTCGAGACGCCTCGGCCCGAGACCTTGAGGCCGGCGGAGTCGAGCTGCACGACGACGTCGCCGAGGGCGTCGATGCCTCCCGTGACAGATGAGACGTTGAACCCCGTGAGCTCGGCGTTTATCCCGGTCGCCTGCTTCATTGCCCGGCAGGCGGCATCGATCATCCCGTCTCCGTCCGAGGTCGCCTCGAAACGGCGGCCGTCCCGCGAGACGACGACCGCCGCCCGGGGGACGCCGGTCGTCCCACCTCTCACCTCGAGGGACTCGAGGACAAAGCCGGCCTCGAGCGAGCTGCCGAGCTCCTCGGCCACGATGGCCTCGAGGTCCGCATCGGTGAGCTGCACCTTGCGATCGGCCAGCTCCTTGAAGCGGGCGAAGGCGGCGTCGAGGGCGGCGCCCCGCACGACCAGGCCGAGCTTTTCGAGCGACTCGGCAAAGGCATGGCGGCCCGAGTGCTTCCCGAGCACTATCTGGCTCCCCACCTGTCCGACGGCGGCCGCCTCCATGATCTCGTAGGTCGACCGCTCGGCCAGCACACCGTGCTGGTGGATGCCCGACTCGTGGGCGAAGGCGTTCCGCCCGACCACGGCCTTGTTCCACTGCAGCTGGTAGCCGGTGAGGCGAGAGACCAGTCGGCTCGTCTTGGCGAGCTCTTCGGTCCGCACCCGGGTGCGGAGCCCCGGGAACTGGTCAGGGCGGACCGCCAGGGCCATCACAACCTCCTCGAGGGCGGCGTTGCCGGCCCGCTCGCCGATGCCGTTCACGCAGACCTCTACCTGGCGGGCTCCGGCTCGCAGCCCGGCGAGGGAGTTGGCGACCGCCAGGCCGAGGTCGTCGTGGCAGTGGGTCGAGATGACGTAGTCCCCCGGCACCTCGGCTCGGACGTAGGAGATGAGGTCACCGAACTCCCAGGGGATGCCGTAGCCGACCGTGTCGGGGATGTTGAGGGTCGTGGCACCGGAGTCGACGGCGGCCGCCAGGACCTCGAGCATGAACTCGAGCGGCGTCCGCGTGGCATCCTGCGGCGAGAACTCGACGTCGTCCACGTGCTCGGCAGCCCGCGAGACGCCCTGGCGCACCTCGGAGAGCACCTGGTCGGGCGTCATCTTCAGCATGTGCTCCATGTGGGTCGGGCTCGTCGAGATGAAGACGTGGATCCTCGCCCGCTCGGCCTCCTTCAGCGCCTCATAGCAGCGGTCGACGTCCCTCAGCTGGGTGCGGGAGAGCCCGCAGACGACGGGCCCCTCGAGCCGGCGGGCGATCGCCTGCACGGCTTCGAACTCACCGGCGCTCGCGACCGGGAAGCCGGCCTCGAGGCAGTCGACCCCGAGCCGGGCGAGCTGCTCGGCGATCTCGAGCTTCTCGCCCGCATCGAGCGAGATGCCGGGCGCCTGCTCACCGTCACGAAGCGTGGTGTCGAAGATCACCACCTTCTCGTCAGTCTCTTGTCTCTCGTCGGTCGCCGTCATCGGTCACCTCGGTCGTGTTCGGGTAACAAAAAACCTCCCGGCCGGATGGCACGAGAGGTCTTGGCGAGCGCTATGGCGCTCGCCGTCAGGTAAGGAGCAGGACGTAGAGGTTGCTCGTCATCTCCTGCAAGTCTCGGCGAGAACTGCCTCCGGGTCAAGCCGGGGAGGCCGCTTGGCCCGGTGAAGGCCCGCTCAGCGGAGCTGGTAGGTCACCGTCACCTGGACGCTCACAGGCTGGCTGCCCCTTTGCAGCGGGACACTCGAGACTGGCCCCTGCGTGAGGCCGAAGGCCACGGGGTAGCTGACGGGCGGCGAGCTCGCGGTCGTGGTCACCTTCAGCACCTCGCCGAGCGAGGCGCCCGCCCCTGCCGCGTACTGGGCGGCCTCGATGCGGGCGTCTCTCATGGCGGCGGCCCGGGCGGCCGAGAGGAGCCCGGCCTTGTTCGAGATCGAGAAGTCGATGCCGTACAGCTGGATTCCGTTCCCCGCCGCGTTGGCGGCCGCCTGGATGGCCGCCCCGGCCCGGGAGACGTCGTGCATGGTGACGTCCAGCTCGTCGTCGACGCTGAAACCGGTCACCACGCCCTTGTTGTCGGTGTTGGCGTAGATGGAGAGCCCAGAGGTCTGCAGGCCCGAGCGAGAGACCCCGTTGCCGAGGAGGCTCGCCTCGAGAGCGCGCATCCGGCTGTTGTCCTCGGCGAGGGCCGCTGTGGCCGTGGGGGCCGTCGTGTCGACCCCGACCTGGAACGAAACGGTGTCAGGCCTCCCCTCCACCCTCCCCGAGGCGCTCACGGTGATGGTGGCGGCCGGCGAGACTCCGGTCCGGGCGGCCGTGAGCTCGGCCGAGCCGCCCCGGCCGGACCCGCTCGACTGCCCGAGGGCAACGCCCGCCAACCCGACCCCGGCGGCCAGGACCGCCGCTCCGAGGGCCAAGGCCCATGAGGGTGAGGCTGCAGCCCTCCGGCCCTTCAGGTTGGACGACTCGTTTCGGTCCGAGCTCTCTTCCACGCTCTTCAAAAGTCGCAAGAGCCCCCAGGCGCGTACGCCGGCCGTCGCTCAGCCGAGGTCGCTCAGGAGCCGGTGGGCAGAGAGGATGCCCTCTTGGGAGCGCAGGTGTGAGAGGACCTCGGCCGGCACCGGCCGGTCGGTCGTCATCACCATGAGCGCGGTGGCGGCAACCGGGCTCTGGCCGACCGCCATCGACAGGATGCTGAGGCTGGCCTCGCCGAGCGCCGTGCCGACCACCCCGACCATGCCCGGGCGGTCGTCGTTTCGCACCACGAGCATGTTCTCTGCCGCGGGCACGTCGACGGAGTGGTCGTCGATCATGACGATCCGCTCGGCCTCGAGGCGCCCCTTTCCCGTCAGGGTGCCGGCGATCGAGTGCTCTCCCGAGGTGACGGTGATGAGGCTCACGTAGTCGAGGGAGGTCGTCTTGGCGGACGAGACCACCTCGAGCCCTCGCTCCTCGGCCAGCCGCGGGGCGTTCACGTAGCTCACCGGCTCCTCGCTTCCGGCCGCGAAGATCCCCTTCAACAGCGCCAGGGTGAGGATCGCGGTGTCCTCGCCGGCGAGCAGGCCCGAGTAGGTCACCTCTACCGGGGAGGGCAGCCCCTCGCAGAGGGCCGAGATCGACCGGCCGAGGCGCTCGGAGAGACCGAGGTACGGCCGGACCGCCTCGCTCGCCCCTCGCGCCGCCAGGTTGACGGCGTAGGGCACGAAGTCGCCGGCCAGCGCCAGGACGATCTGCTCGGCGATCTGCTCTCCTGCCTTGTCCTGCGCCTCGGCGGTCGAGGCGCCGAGATGGGGCGTCACGACCACCTGCTCGAGCGAGAACAAAGGAGAGTCCGTGCAGGGCTCGGCAGAAAAGACGTCGAGAGCCGCTCCGCCGACGCGGCCCGAGGCGATGGCGTCGGCGAGGGCCTCCTCGTCGAGCACGCCGCCCCGCGCGGCGTTCACCACCCGAAGGCCCGGCTTGGCCTTCTCGAGCAGCTCCTTGCCTACGAGGCCGGCGGTCTCGGGCGTCTTCGGAAGGTGGATCGTGAGAAAGTCGGCCCGCCCGACCAGCTCGGCGAGGTCGACGAGCTCGATGCCGAGCACCCTGGCCCGTTCGGCCGAGACGTAGGGATCATGGGCGATGAGCCTCATCCCGAAGGCGTGGGCCCGCTGGGCCACGAGGGCGCCGATGCGGCCGAGGCCGAGGATGCCGAGGGTCTTTCCCGACAGCTCGATCCCCTCCCACTTGGACCGCTCCCAGCGGCCGGCCACGAGGCCGGCATGGGCCTGTGGCACGTTGCGGGCCATCGAGAGCAAAAGCGCCATGGCGTGCTCGGCCGCCGAGAGGATGTTCGACTCGGGGGCGTTCACCACCATCACGCCCCGGGCGGTGGCTGCTGGGACGTCGACGTTGTCGAGCCCGACGCCGGCCCGGCCCACCACGACGAGGTCGGGGGCGCCCGCCAGCACCTCGGCCGTGACCTTGGTGGCCGAACGGATCACGAGAGCGGCGGCGCCCGGCAGGGCGGCGAGGAGGCCGTCGGCGTCGAGGCCGAGGCGGACGTCCACCTCGTGGCCGGCGACGGCCATCTGGTCGAGACCCCTTTGGGCGAGCTTCTCTGTCACAAGTATCCGTGCCACGGGTTACCCCTCTGCTTCTGCCAGGAACTGTCCCATCGCCCTCATACCCCGCTCGAGGTCCGCGTCGGAAAGGGCGTAGGAAAAGCGCCCGTAGCCCTGGCTGCCGAAGGCCTCGCCCGGGACGAAGGCAACCTTCGCCTCGGCGAGGACCAGCTCGGCGAGAGCCAGCGTCGTCTCCGGTCGCTGCCCGCGAAGCCTGCGCCCGAGCACCCCGGCGAAGGAGGCATAGGCGTAGAAGGCCCCGTGCGGCTCGATGCAGCTGACGCCTTCGATCTCGTTCAAGAGCCGGACGATTGCCTTGCGCCGGCGGTCGAAGGCCTGGCGCATCATCGCTACGTCGCTCAGATCGCCCGAGACGGCTGCCAGGGCGGCCCGCTGGGCGACGTTGTTCACGTTCGAGCTGACGTGCGACTGGAGGTTCGAGGCGGCCGCGACGACGTCTTCGGGGCCGATCATCCAGCCGACCCGCCAGCCGGTCATGGCATAGGTCTTGGCGACCCCGTTCAGAACGAGGCAGCGCCCGGCCAGCTCGGGGACGACGACCGGCATCGAGTGGTGCCGGCGCCCGTCGTAGACGAGGTGCTCGTAGATCTCGTCGGTCACCACCCACCAGCCCCGCTCGAGAGCGAGCCGGCCGAGCTCGGCGACGAGCTCGAGCTCGGCGACGGCCCCGGTCGGGTTGGAGGGAGAGACGAACAAGAGCACCTTGGTCCGCTCGCTCGCCGCCCGCTCGAGCAGCTCCGGGGTCGGGAGGAAGCCGGTCGACTCGTCGGTCGGCACCTCGATGGGGACGCCGCCTGCGAGACGGATCGCCTCTGGGTAGGTGGTCCAGTAGGGGGCCGGCAGCAGCACCTCGTCGCCCGGGTCGAGCAGGGTCTCGAAGGCTTCGGCGACGGCCTGCTTGCCGCCGTTGGTCACGAGCACCTGCGAGGCGGTCACCTCGTAGCCCGAGTCGCGCCTCGTCTTCTCGGCGATCGCCTGGCGGAGCTCGGGCAGGCCGGGCGTCGGCGAGTAGTGGTGGTTGCGGGGATCACGGCAGGCCGCCACGGCGGCCTCGACGATGCGGGCCGGCGTCGGGAAGTCGGGCTCGCCGACCCCGAAGCCGACGACGTCCTCGCCGGCCTGTGCCATCGCCTTCGCCTTGGCGTCGATGGCGAGGGTTGCGGAGGGCGAGACGGCGGCCACGCGCTCGGAGATCCGGGAGCGACCGGTACGGGTGCCGGCGACGGTCATGCACCATCGTGGCACAGCCGAGGCCGCCTGCCGCAAGCCCTCTGGCGGGCGGTAGCCTCACTGGCTCGGCAACCCGACTGGAGGCTCCCGTTGCCCGGTATCGAGATCCCCCGCCACCTCCTCCCGGCCGACGGCCGCTTCGGCTGCGGCCCCTCCAAGGTACGTCCCGAGGCCGTCGGCTCCCTCGCCGCCCAGGCTTCGTCCCTGCTCGGGACGAGCCACCGGCAGGCGACCGTCCGCGACCTCGTCGGCCGGCTGCAAGACGGGCTCCGCCAGCTCTTCTCGCTCCCCGAGGAGTACGAGGTGGTGCTCGGCAACGGCGGGACGACCGCCTTTTGGGACGCGGCCACCTTCTCGCTCATCGAGAGCAGGAGCCAGCACCTGAGCTTCGGCGAGTTCTCCTCCAAGTTCGCCGCCGCCGCCAAGGCGGCGCCTCACCTGGCCGAGCCCGAGATCATCGTCTCCGAGCCGGGCACCCACCCGGTGGCACGGGCCGACCGGGGGATCGACGCCTACGCCCTCACCCACAACGAGACCTCGACCGGGGTGGCGACCGAGATCGCCCGCCCTCGCGACGACGACGGGCAGGTGGCCGACGGACTCGTCCTCGTCGACGCCACCTCGGCGGCCGGCGGCCTCCGGGTGGACCCGGCCGAGTTCGACGCCTACTACTTCGCTCCCCAGAAGTGCTTCGGCTCCGACGGCGGCCTCTTCGCCGCCCTGTGCTCGCCGGCTGCGGTCGAGCGGATCGAGCGCACGGAGCGCTGGGCGCCGGCCTTTTTGGACCTGAAGATCGCCCTTTCCAACTCCCGGCAGCGCCAGACCTACAACACGCCAGCTCTCGCGACCATCTTCCTTTTCGCCGAGCAGGTGGAGTGGTTCAACTCCGGCGGGGGGCTCGAGTTCGCCGCCGGGCGGGCCGATGCCTCGGCGGCCGTCATCTACGCCTGGGCGGAGGCCTCGAGCTACGCCCGGCCCTTCGTCGCCGTGCCGTCGGAGCGGAGCCACGTGGTGGCGACGATCGACTTCGACGACTCTCTCGAGGCCGCCCGGGTGGCCAAGGTGCTGCGGGAGAACGGCATCGTCGACACCGAGCCCTACCGCAAGCTCGGGCGCAACCAGCTGCGGATCGCCCTCTTCCCGACGATCGAGGCGGCCGACGTCGAGGCCCTGACCTCCTGCATCGACTACGTGGTCGAACAGCTCTAGAGCTTTTCCTCCAACTTTGGCTTTTGCCCTCAAATAGAAGGGCTTTGCCGCCCGCGAGCAGGCCTGGCCACCACGAAGCGCCTGTTCAGAGCGGCCTTTCTCGCGAACTAGGGTGCACCCATGTCCGCAACAGGGGTTGGCAGTGGCGCGTCCACATACCGGTCCCTCTGGCGCCTGCGCGCCTTCGTGCAGCCCTTCTATCCCCAGATGGCCGGGATGTTCGCCTGCGCCATCCTGGCGACGGCCGCCTCGACGCTCATCCCGCTCGTGCTCGAGGCGGTGGTGGACGGCCCCATCCATCGCCACGACACCGGTGCCCTCGTGCCGATGTTCTTCCTCGCCCTCGGCCTCGGTCTCGCCCAGGCCGCCTTGATCGTCGGACGCCGCCAGGTGCAGTCGGTCTCGATCATGATGGTCGAGCGGCAGCTGCGCAACGACCTCTACGCCCGGCTCCAGCAGCTCCCCGTCGAGTTCCACGATCACTGGCAGACCGGCCAGCTCCTCTCGCGGGCCACCTCGGACCTCGGGACGATCCGCCGCTTCCTTGGCTTCGGCGCCATCTACTTCATAGTCGACCTCGTCCAGTACCTGGTCGTCATCGCTCTCCTGCTGGTCACCTACGCGCCCCTCGGGGCGGTGGTGCTCGTCACGACGCTGCCGGTCATCGTGCTCGCCCGCCGCTTCGGCTCTCGCTACTCGACCATCTCCCGGCGGGTGCAGGACCAGCAGGGCGACCTCGCCACGATCACAGAGGAGTCGGCGACCGGCATGAGGGTGGTGAAGGCCTTCGGACGGGGCCCGCTCATGCAGCAGCGCTTCGGCGCCTCGGCCCGCACCCTCAGGGCCTCCTCGCTCGAGCTCATCACGCTGCGGGCCCGCTTTTGGGGTTGGCTCACCCTCGTCCCGAACATCTCGATGGCGCTCTCGGTGCTGGTCGGGGTGATCGCCGTCGCTCGCGGGGACCTCTCGCTCGGCGCCCTCGTGGCCTTCAGCACGCTTCTCGTCCTCTTGCAGTTCCCCATCATCGACATCGGCTGGATCCTCTCGATGGCAGAGCAGGCGGCCACGGCAGCCGACCGGGTCTGCGAGATCTTCGACGCCTCGATGACGGTGGCCGACCGCCCGCAGGCCGTCACCCTTTGGCGGGCGAGCGGCAGGCTCGCCTTCGAGGGGGTCGGATTCACCTATCCCTCGCAGAGCTCACCGGTGCTGCACGACATCAACCTCGTCCTCGAGCCGGGCGAGACGATCGCGATCGTCGGGCTGACCGGCTCGGGAAAGAGCACGCTGGCCGCCCTGCCCAACCGGCTCTACGACGTCACCGCCGGACGGATCACCCTCGACGGGACCGACGTGCGCGACATCACCCTCGACTCGCTTCGGAGCCAGATCGCCGTCGCCTTCGAGGACCCGGTGCTCTTCTCGATG
>JAJZLV010000128.1 GCA_021803215.1 Actinomycetes bacterium
CATTGTCCCCGGTGATCGTAGGCGCGAAGGCTGACGGCGGCGGCTACCACGAGTTGGGGGCGCTGGGATGCCGGTCCAACAGATCCCTAGCCACCGAACTTCACCTCAATGTCTTCCCCTCGGCGGTGCTGCGAGGTGCTCGGCCTCTCGGCCTCAGGCTCCGTGGCTTCAAACCCGACCAGCGGTGGCCGTTTCGTCGCCGACGGACGACTCCCGTTGCGAGACCTCGTAGACGAGGAGCTATACCAAGACCGCCTGTGGCCTGAGCCACTTGTTCCGATGAACCCCGCGTTTGAGCCTGGCGAATACAGCCCTCTGTCCGTGGCCATGAAAAAGTCTCCGTTAGTGGCCATGTGGGGTCCCCGCCGGTGGCCAGGAGAAGTCCCCGCCCCTCACTGAACCATGCACCCGCGGCGCCCCCTCCGGTCGGCACGGTGGTGATGCCAATCAGCACCCCCAACCGAAGGGGACGCACCAATGCTGACAGTGAGGAAGAAGATGGAGATACGAGAGGCCTACCAAGAGGTGGGCACGTACCGGCGGGCCGCCGAGAGCCGCGCTACGACGCCAAAGACTGTCAAGCGACTCGTAGAGGGGGCCAAGTCAGGCCAGCGTTCCTGCTCTCTTGTCGCCCGCGGCCTAAGTGGTGTCGAGCTCGTCATCTCCGTTGCCCACGGCGGCATCGAGGCAGCCATCGCCACGGTGCTCGCCTATGCGAGCTGGCAGAGATGCGGGACACAGTTCATGGCGAACCTCGCCTCGCGCGTGCAGCGGGGCAACTGGCCGATGATCGCCGCCCTGGTGCGGTCGATCTTCGAGCAGAGCGACGAAGAGGCCACCTGGTCCAAGCTCGGCGAAGTCATCGACAAGGTCACCACCGCGGGCTTCAACGACGTGGCCGTCTATCTCATCGACGCCGCTGACGACATCTTGGCCTTCGGCTCATTTGCAACAGAGCATTGGCCGAAAATCAGGTCGAACAACCCACAGGAGCGGCTGAACAAGGAGATTTGCCGGAGAACTGACGTCGTCGGCATCTTCCCCAACCGCCAAGCCGTCATCCGCCTCGGCGGCGCCATCCTCGCCGAGCAGACCGATGAGTGGGCCATCGCCAAGCGCTACATGAGCGCCGAGTGGCTCGAAGCGGGTCGCATCCACGATCTGCCGGTCTGTGACCCGAAGCCGGCCATGGAGGCTGCCGCTGGCTGACGACACCTGAGCCGCAATCGAAAACCTAGCTCACCGAAGCACAGCCCCAGCATAGCCACGCGCTCTAACCGCCAGTTATTCACACAAGGAAGGTCTTGCTATCGATACTCTTTAATGATATGCTCGCACGAACGCTTATCGGCCATTCCGATATCAGCTCAGGTCGATGCGTTGACCGATCCAGCTGATGGCTCGTACATCACTTCCCGAGACTTGACCGACAGGGATCCTCTCGTGTCGTATGGCTCCATCTTCCTTTCAAAGGTGAGGAGCCTCCAACAGACCCAGGATGCTTCATTGCCTTGCCGGTGCCAGGTGTTGCTGTCCCGCGAAGGGATGTAGAGCGGGGAACACAGAGGCGCTCTCGGCGGCTAGTGCGCTAGATTCGAGTCCACCGGCTCGGCGTAAACCCACAGGTCACCGGGGTAATCACGCAACGATGCAACCGTGAAGACGGTCGTGTCGCTCCAAGTCCCGACTGCACCCGGCCCCGCCAACTTGATGTTGGTGTCAGGCGCCGGAGGTGAGCAAGCAGGCGAGGTAGCAAGTGATCGCTGTCTGTCCTGCGGCCCGCGAGCTGGAGCGGATAACTGAGTGTTGTATGGAGGTATGTCCCACTCGCCCATGAGGGGGTCTCAGTGGGGCGCGGTGGCATTCAAGACTGCTGGGGTCAGCGGCCCGCTTGCCGTCGCCGCTTGCACTGTGAGGCTCAGGTACCTGGCGGACGGCAGGGCGGGGTGCCAAGACGGCACCTTCATAAGAGGCACCGTCGGCATCCGCTCTGCAACAGTCGAGGAGCGAACGGCGCGCCTCTTCGCCGGCGTCGGCATCCTGGCTGACTCCGAGCTGACCGCCGAGCGTCGCAAGAGTCAGCTCAAGCTGCACGCGATGCTGGGAGTCCTCGATCGCCCCCAAAGTCCAGCGGCTTGCCTCCTCTCAAGAGCCGTCCGAAAAGGGACTTCGCCAATCCGACCATGGGTGCCGAAGGCGCCTGGCTCAGAGCTCGATGACGACCTTGCCCCTCACTCCCACCGGCTGACGCAGCGCCTCTACGGCGGCCTGCCACTCCTCGAGAGCGAAGCGATGCGTCACGAGGAATGAGGGCTCGATGGCGCCGGCGCTCAACAAGCCGGCCACCCTTGCGAAGGCGCTCGAGGTGTAGCTGAAGCTGGCGTGCACCGCCAGATCGCGGTTCACGACGTCGTCGATCGCCACCGGGGTCGTCTCGCCGTGCGGAGGGAGCCCCAGCAAGACGACGACGCCACCCCGGCGGGCCGAGTCGAGCGCCATGGCGGCGGCCTTGGGGCTCCCGGCCGCCTCGATGACCAGGTCGTAGTCTCCTCTTAAACCCTCCTCCGGGGCGCAGAAGGAATCCGCCCCGGCTTCGAGGGCGAGAGCCTCCTGGGCGCTGCGAGCCCCGATTAGGTCCACGACAGAGGGCGAGTAGAGGCGAACTAGCAAGGCCGAGAGGAGCCCGACCGTGCCATCGCCGATCACGAGCACCCGCCAGCCCGGCTTCGGGCGGGCTCGCTCGAATCCCTGGTAGACGACGGCCATCGGCTCGACGAGGGCGGCGGCCGATCGGTCGACCGCCTCGTCGAGGACATGTATCACCTGGCGAGGCACGACCACCTCGTCGGCGACGGCGCCGTCCCGGGTGAAGCCGACCTCTTCGTAGGTCTCACAGAGGTTGGTGCGGCCCTGCCGGCAGCGTTCGCAGTGCCCGCAGGGCACGACCCCTTCTGCCACCACCACCCGCTTGCCGTCGGGCTCGTCGAGGACGCCGCACCACTCATGGCCGAGCGTCAGCGGGTACCTCACGTAAGCCGGGTCGATCTTCCCGTCGATGATCTCCAAGTCGGTGCCGCAAAGGCCGACGATCGAAGGAGAGACGATCACCTCACCCGGGCGCGCCGAGGCCGGGAGGCGCTCTTCGAGCGAGACCGAACCCGGTGCAGCCACCACGAGAGCCCTCTTGGCTGGCTTCGTCACTCGACTTCCGCTCTCCTCAAACGGGCGTCGAGCGAAGGCGAGGGCCACTCGGCGCTTCTCCCGCCCATCTCCCGCGTCAGGCGGTCGGCCTGCCGGCGCACCAGCTCTCCGATGTGGAGCACCCGCCAGGCCGGCACCTCGGCACGTATGCCCGTGACACTTATGGCGCCGAGGCAGCGGCTCTGGTGGTCCATGAAGGCCGCTCCGATGCAGAAGACGCCCTCTGCCTCCTCTTCGTCGTCGATGGCGAACCCGCGGGTTCTCGTCTGCTCGAGGTCGACGAGGAGCGACTCAACGTCGGTGATGGTCGAGCGGGTGTGGGGGACGAGTCCCTCGGCCTCGCAGATTTCGCGCACCCGCTCCTCGTCGTAGGTGGCGAGGATGGCCTTTCCGGCCGCGCTCGCGTGCGGCGCCTCCCGGCAGCCGAGGGCGGTGTGGAAGCGGACCATGCCTGGACCGTCGACCCGTTCCAAGAAGACAGGACATCCATCGTCCACCACCGCCACCCTCGATGTGAGGCCGGTGGCGTCGGTCAGCTCGCGAAGAAGGGGCCGGGCTATCTCTCCGACCGGCAGCTGCTGGCCTACGAGGTCGCCAAGGCGCATGAGGCTCATGCCCAAGAAGTAGCGGGGTCCGGGCCGTTCCTCTCGCAGGAAGCCGTGAGCTACGAGGGTCTTCAAGAGGTTGAAGGCCGTGCTCTTGGCGACTCCAAGCGCTTCAGCCGCCTGGTTGAGGCTGAGCCCGTCGGGAGCCGCCCCGGCCGCCTTGTCGACGAGCTGCAAGGCCCGGTCGACGCTTTGCACCCCGGCTGTTCTCGTCCCAGCCTGACCTATTCGCCACTGTTGCATTGCGTTCAACTATAGCGAACGCCGATTACTGAGAGGACTTGCGCCTACGCCCCGAGGAAGCCCATTTCGGGCTAGCTAGGACTTGCCGGATCGGTCTTGACGCTGCCGAGCCGCCGGTTCTAGGATTCGTGTCTCACGAATACAGTTCAGTATTACAGAACAAGTGGAGATTGGCAAATGTTCGGTGACGACTTCCTTGCAGCCGAGGGCTACTCAACCGAGGGAGTCCCGACCGCCAGTGAGCGTCGCTTCCCCGACGGAGCCGAGTTCCGCGTCGAGATCCCGAGTGTGGAGGGCCCCCGGGTGCTCGCCGAAGTGGTCGAGTCGGCCCAGCGCTTCGGCGTCACCGTCAACCGCGTCTCCCAGGGAAGCGGGGCGATGCTCCTCAGCTCGGCCGAGCTGCACGAGATGGCCGAGATCGGAGAGGAGCAAGGCCTCGAGGTCTCGCTGTTCATCGGGCCCCGCCAGGAGTACGACATCGGCAACCACTCGAGGGCCCTCGACGGCGCCTCCCTCGCCGGTCAGCAGCGCTCGGTGCGCCAGCTCCGCTACGCCCTCGAGGACGTCGCTCGGGCCGTCGAGCTCGGGATCAGGAGCTTTCTCATCGCCGACATCGGCCTTCTGAGTGTCCTCCACGACCTGCAGCTCAAGGGCGAGCTGCCCGACGACATCGTCTGGAAGGTCTCGGTCATGCAGGCGCCCTCGAACCCGGCCTCGCTCCGGGTGATCGCCGGCCTCGGTGCCTCGACGGCCAACATCCCCTCGGACACCTCGCTCGGTGAGCTGGCCGAGTTCCGGGCGGCCTCTTCGATCCCGCTCGATCTC
>JAJZLV010000048.1 GCA_021803215.1 Actinomycetes bacterium
GAGCACCTTCGGCTCGAACACGGCGGTGGCGAAGCCCGCCTCGTCGTCGTCCTCGACGCCGTAGTCCTCGAAGCTGACACCGATGGCGGCCAGGATCTCCATGCCGCCGTCGCCGAGCCAGCGGCTCATGTCCTTTCGCTCCCTCTCGGGCACTTCCTCGTCGCCGGCCGTCACGGCGCTCACCCTAGGGCGGGCAGGAGGCCGCCGCCCGCCGGTACTCTTATTACTGATACGTCAGTTGGCCCGGTGGAGCGTCGCCTCCGCCGAACGACGCGAGGAGAAGCCGATGCCGAACGCGGTGATCGTCGATGCCGTCCGCACCCCAGGTGGGAAGCGCAACGGGAAGCTCTCGGGCTGGCACCCGGCCGACCTGGCGGCGGAGACCCTGCAGGCCCTGGCCGAGCGGAACGATCTCGACCCGGCCCTCGTCGACGACGTGATCATGGGCTGTGTCATGCAGGTCGGCGACCAGTCGGTCAACATCGCCCGTAACGCAGTGCTGGCGGCGGGATGGCCCGAGTCGGTGCCTGCCACCACGGTCGACCGCCAGTGCGGCTCCTCCCAACAGGCGCTCCACTTCGCCGCCCAGGGGGTGATGGCGGGGGCCTACGACGTGGTGGTCGCCGCGGGCGTCGAGTGCATGACGCGGGTCCCGATGGGCGCCTCCATCGGCTCGGGCGTCGGCTTCCCCTTCGGCCCGAAGGTGCAGGCCCGCTACGAGCCGGTCGGCGGCCTCGTGCCCCAGGGCATCTCGGCCGAGATGATCGCCGACCGGTGGGGCCTGAGCCGTGAGGAGCTCGATGCCTTCGGCGCCCGCAGCCAGCAGCTCGGGGTCCGCGCGACCGAAGAGGGCCGCTTCGAGCGCGAGATCGTCCCTGTCGCGGTGCGCGACCCCGAGGGCAAGGAGACGGGCGAGCTGCTCGAGCGCGACGAGGGGCTGCGGCCGGGCACGACCGCCGAGACGCTCTCGAAGCTGAAGCCGGCCTTCAAGCAAGACGGCAAGGTGACGGCGGGCAACTCCTCGCAGATCACCGACGGCGCCTCGGCCGTGCTCGTCATGTCCGAGGAGCGGGCCAACGAGCTCGGCCTTGCCCCCCGGGCCAGATTCGTCGGCTTCGCGGTCGTGGGCGTCGACCCGGTGACCATGCTGACGGGGCCGATCCCGGCGACGAGGAGGGTGCTCGAGCGGACCAAGCTCGACCTCGGCGAGATCGACCTGGTCGAGATCAACGAGGCCTTCGCCTCGGTCGTGCTCGCCTGGGAGAAGGAGCTCCACCCCGACATGGAGCGGGTCAACGTGAACGGCGGAGCCATCGCGCTCGGCCACCCCCTCGGAGCCTCGGGCACCAAGCTGATGGCGACGCTCGTGAACGAGCTCGAGAGGAGCGGCGGCCGCTACGGCCTGCAGACCATGTGCGAGGGGGGCGGGCTCGCCAACGCCACCGTCGTCGAGCGCCTCGGCTGAAGCCTCAGTGGTAGGTGGTCGCCATGACGAGGCCGGCCACGATGGCGGCGATCCCGATCACGAGGTAGTAGGTGTGGGTGCCGCCGGGCATGAAAGCGGCGTAGTTCCCGATGATGACGATGAGGCCGACCACCAGCAACCCGACCAGCACGTAGGGGTACCAGGGCGGGCTCTGGCGCACCTTTTTCGGGATCGGCGCCGTGTAGCGGCCGGCCGCCTTCTTCTTCGGCGACTGGGTGACCCGGCCCCCGCCCCTTTGCTTCCCGCTCGGCACGCCCCGACGTTACTCACTTGGCGAGCCGCCCCGACGAGGGGGCGCCGGCGGTAGCTTCGAGGCGTGCCGCCGAGAGTCGTCGTCGTGGACAACTACGACAGCTTCGTCTACAACCTCGTCCAGTACCTGGGCGAGCTCGGGGCCGAGCCGGTCGTCGTCCGAAACGACGCCGTCGACCTCGAGGGCCTCGAGGCCCTCGAGGGGGACGCCCTGCTCATCTCTCCCGGCCCGGGCCGACCGGAGAAGGCCGGCATCTCCAAAGAGGCGATAGCCGCCTTCGCCGCAGCCGGCCGCCCGGTCCTCGGTGTCTGCCTCGGGCACCAGTGCATCGGGGAGCTCTACGGGGCGAAGGTGGTGCGGGCGCCCGAGATCGTGCACGGGAAGTCGTCGCCCATAGAGAACGACGGCCGGGGGGTCTTCAAGGGCCTCCCTAACCCGCTCGTGGCGACCCGGTACCACTCCCTCGTCGTCGAGGCCGAGAGCGTCCCGGACGAGCTCGCGGTCTCCGCTTGGACCAAGGGCGGCCTCGTGATGGGCCTTCGCCACCGCTCCTTGCCGGTGGAAGGAGTCCAGTTCCACCCCGAGTCGATCCTCACCGGAGAGGCGGGACGGGAGCTGCTCGGCAATTTCCTCACCAGAGCCTGCAGCTAGCCCCCGGGCGGCTTGAGCGTCACGGCCGTCGATCCGGGCGGGGCGGTGGTCGTGGTGGTGGTCGGGGTGGTGGTCGTGGTGGTCGGGGTCGAGCGCACGACATCGATGGTGACCGTCGTCCCCTGCGAGACCTGCTGGCGCGGCGCCGGGTTCTGGTTGCTCACGTAGCCGTTGTCCGAGGGCAGCCCGCTCACGTAGGTGACGCTCGGGACCAGCCCGGCGGCCCGCAGGTCGCTCTCGGCGACCGACTGGGTGTCACCGATCACGTTCGGCACGGTGACGGGCGGTCCGGAGGAGATGACGATCGTGACCGCGGTCCCGGCCGGCTCCTTCGTCCCGGCCGGCGGCTCGGTCCCCACGACCTTTCCCTTCGGGATCGTCGGGGAAGGCGCGTAGGTCGTCCCCCGCACCGAGAGCTGGCTGGCCCCGAGGACGTTCGAGGCCTTCGTCACCGAGTCCCCGGCCACCGGCGGCACCGCCACCTGCTGCTTGCCGTGCACGTAGTAGAGCTTGACGTCGCTTCCGGGCAGGAGCCTCGTCCCGTGCCGGGGACTGGTCCGGATCACGACGCCTTGGCTCTGAGAAGAGCTGCTCGGGGTGACCGGGACCAGTTGAGGGTTGAGGCCGGCCCGGGTGAGGGAGGACTCGGCCAGGGTGTACTGCTCGCCCACCACCGAGGGGACGGCCACCCTCCTCAGGCCGTCAGAGTAGATGAGGGTCACGGTGTCGCCCTGGCGGACGAGGCTCGTGGGGCGGGGGTCCTGGCCGATCACCGTCCCCTTCTTCGCACTCGAGTGCCGGCCGCTCTCGCGCACCTTGAGGCCGCGGGCGACGAGGCGGTTGGCGGCGAGGTTGACGGAGCGCCCCTTTTCGTCCGGCATGTGCAGGTAGCCACCGGCGCCGAAGTAGCCGAGGGAGCGGCCGCCGAAGTAGACGAGGAGGCCCAGCAGGACTGCCAGCAGGAGGGCAGCCAACGCCCAGCCGGCCCACCGGCGCTTCGGCATCGCCGGCCCGCCGGCCACCTCGGAGCTCTGGCGGATCTCGGTCGTCCCGAGCGCCGTCGTGGCCGTCAGCGCCGACATCGCCATCGTCGGGTTGGGCGTCAGCGCCTGGGTCGCCCCGAGCCCGCCGACCGTCCCCATCGCCTGGGTCGCCCCGAGGAGGGCGGCCTCCGCCATGACGGGGGCACCCTGCAGGTAGCGCTGCAGGTCGGAGCGGAAGTCCTCGGCCGTCGGGTAGCGCTCGCCCGGATGCTTGGCGATCGCCCGCATGATGATGGCGTCGAGGGCGGCCGGGACCCGCGGCTCCACCTCGCGGGGCGAGAGGGCCGCCTCAGAGACGTGCTTGTAGGCGATCGCGACCGGCGTGTCGGCCGAGAAAGGTGGCCGACCGGTCACCATCTCGTAGAGCACCACCCCGAGGGCGTAGACGTCGCTCCGGCCGTCGACCCCGAGCCCCTGGGCCTGCTCGGGCGAGAAGTAGGTGGCCGTCCCCATGACAAGGCCTGTCTGGGTGACGTTGTCGTCGGTCCCGACGGCCCGGGCGATGCCGAAGTCGCCCACCTTCACCTGGCCGTCGCTCGTTATGAGCACGTTGCCCGGCTTCACGTCCCGGTGGACCACGCCGTGGCGGTGGGCATAGCTGAGCGCCTTCGCGATGTCGGCGGCTATCCCCGCCGCCCGGATGGCCGGGAGAGGTGCCTGGCTGCGGATTATCGAGGAGAGCGGCTCTCCGTCGACGTACTCCATGACGATGTAATAGGTCCGCTCCGACTCGCCCCAGTCGAAGATCGGGACGATGTTCGGATGCGAGAGGTTGGCGGCCGCTTGGGCCTCACGCCGGAAGCGCCCGACGAACGAAGGGTCGGTCGAGAGCTCGGGGAAGAGGACCTTGAGGGCGATGTGGCGGTCGAGCAGGAGGTCGCGCGCCAGGTAGACCTGAGCGGTCCCGCCCCGGGCGATCTGGCGGACCAGCTCGTAGCGGCCGCCGTAGATGCGGGCGTGCTCTCCCCCGTTGCTCGAGGGCGGTGTCGAGGACATCTCTGCGAGAGCCTATTCCGGCACCTAGTAGCCAGCCTGCAACAGATCGGTCAGCATCTTGTCGATGACAGGACCGGCGATGCCGGCCCCGGTGGCCTCCGCACAGGCGTTGGCGCCGTTCGGGGTGGGGACGACGACCGCCACGACCGCCTTGGGGATCTGACCGTTGTTGATGGGAGCCATGGCGATCATCCAGTCGTAGGTGGCGCAGTTCTTGGTCGTAGAGGAGATGACGGCCTCGGCGGTGCCCGTCTTGGCCGCCACCTGGACCCCCTGCGACTGCAGGTTGGAGAAGACCCCGGCAGCTGTCCCCGGCCACGGCGAGCCCTCGGTCGGGCCGATCATCAGCTGTCGCACCTTGCGGGCGATGGCGGCCGTCGTCGCCTGCTTCCAAAGGTGCGGGTGGTAGCGGCGCACCACGTTTCCCTCGCTGTCCACGATCTCGGACATGAGGTGGGGAGCCATGATCTTGCCGTTGTCGGCGATGCCGGCCGCCACGAGCGCCATCGAGAGGGCCGAGGTCGAGTCGTCGAACTGGCCGATCGAGCTGTAGGCGAGGAAGGGCGGGTTCGCCTGCAGCATCGCGAGGGGCGCCAGCGTGGCGCCGACCACCTCGGAGCTCGGCAGGTCGAGCGGGGGTGGGGTGCCGCCGGTGGCGCAGATGCCCGGGATGCGCTTTTTCGACTCCTGGCACCACCCGAAGGCCTCGGCCTCGCGCACGACGTCCTTCGCCCCGAGACGAAGGCCGATCTGGGCGTAGGCGGTGTCGCAGGAGACGGCCAGGACCTCGGCCAGCGAGCCGCCGCAGCTCTCACTGGCGTAATTGTGGAACAAGGCGTTGGTGTCCGGCAGCTTGATGTAGGGCCGGAAGGGCCAGTTGATGGCGGCGATGCCCGGCTTGTACTGGAAGATGGCCGCCGTGTCCATCGGCTTGAAGGTGGAGCCCGGGGCGTACCCGAGGTCGCTCGCCAGGTTGACGTAGGGGTCCGGGTAGCTCTTGTTGAGCTGGTTCCAGGCCCGGTTGGCGACCTTGAAGTCGAGGCTGCTCACCGGGTTGGGGTTGTAGCTCGGGAAGCCGTCCATGGCGAGCACGTCCCCGTTGCGGGGGTCGAGGGCGACGATGGCGGCGCCCTTCTTTCCGTTTATGAGCGAGGCCGCCTCGGCCTGCAGCTTGGAGGGGATGGTGAGGATGACGTTGTCGGTCTCCTCGTGCTGGGTCAGCACCGAGTTGAGCGAGTTGATCGGCGACTCGTGCTGCGCCAGGTAGCTGTAGTACTGCGCCTCGATCCCGTAGGCCGGCGGCCCGCGACGGATGGCGGTCGGGAAGAAGCCGGTCACCTGGCCGAAGTCCCGGGCGGTCGCCTGCGGGTAGACCCGCTGCCAGCCGAGCGAGGTCTTCTTCGAGTAGGCGAGGATCTTGTGGTCGGCGCTCAAGATGACCCCTCTCGGCAGGTAGATCGAGGAGACCTGGCCCGAGGAGGCGAGGGGGTTCTTCGAGAGGGCGGAGGCCTGGCGCACCTGGATGTTGTTCAGCTGCAAGAAGAGCAGGCCGAAGCAGATGACGAGGATGATGCCGACCCAGCGGATGCGTGGGTTCACCTGAGGAACACTCCTTTGTCGCCGGTCCCCGCCGGCCGACGAGCCGACGAGCTGACGGCCACTTGCAAGGATGCCTGCCCGGGACGGGGAGTTGGCGTCACCCCGAGCGAGTGCTTGCCGGACGGCCTGGTCGTAGAAGGGGGGCTCTTCGGGGCGAGGCCGACCTCCGAGGAGAGCCGCCCGAGGTCGATCAGCTGCTGCCGGGCTGCCGCGTAGGAGGACTCGATGATCCCGCTCTTCACGTCTACGAGCGAGTTCGGCAGCAGGTTGCGGGCGCCGAGGCTGCTCTCTTCGAGCAGCTGCGGCTTGAACCAGAGCAGGCCGCCCGGGCGGCCTTGGAAGATCGAGACACGCCCTTGGTAGAGCCCGACGTAGTACGAGGAGCGCTGGAACCAGACGACGACGGCCACGACGCCTCCGAGAAGGGCCGCCAGCACGAGGGCGAAGAGCACGACCCGGAAGGTGAGCACCCTGTCCCTGTCGGCCATCGACTCCCGGCTCGGCGGGACGAGCACCGTCATGCGCGAGCGCCCGACAGGCGGCTCGCCCCGCTCTGGCAGGAGAGCGGGGGCCTTGGCCCGCACGACGAGGCTGCGCGGGGCCGGGCGCCGGGCGTCCGTGGCCTCGAGGGCGACCGTCTCGTCGTTGGCCTCCTCTGCCTCGAGGTCGAAGAGCTTGGTCGAAAAGGCGCCGCGCCGGCCGGCGGCCGAGGCGAGCGCCGCCTCTCCCGTCCCGCCGGCGACGAGAGAGCCGATGTCGACCGCTGCCGTCGGCTCCCCGCCACCCGCGCCCTCCGGGCGGGCGAGCGGGAGGGCCTGGGTGATGTCGGCCCGCTGCGAGTCCTCCCCGCTGTCGGGTCCCTCGGGGCGGGGCGGAGCGAAGCTGACCGGGCCGGGACCGGCCGGCTCCTCCTCGTCTGTCACGTCGAGCACGACGACCGTGACGTTGTCGAGACCGCCGTGGGAGAGGGCGGCCTGCACGAGGGCTCCGGCTACCTCCGTCGGGTCGTCCGAGCTCGCGAGCGCCGTCGCTATCTCGTCCTCGGGGACGTCGTCGGAGAGGCCGTCCGAGCAGAGGAGGATGCGCAGTCCCGGATCGGGCTCGAGCTCCCAGAGGTCGACTTCGACGTCGGCGTCTATGCCGAGGACCCGGGTGAGGACGTGGCGGTGGGGGTGGACGGCCGCCTCGGCCGGCGAGATCTCGCCCCGCCTCACCATCTCCTCGACGACCGAGTGGTCCTCGGTGAGCCGGCGCAGGCGGGGGAGCGAGGCCCGCCGGTCGAGCTGGTAGGCCCGCGAGTCGCCGACGTTCACGAGGGCGAGGAGCGAGCGCCCGTCCTCGCCGGCGACCAGACCGACGGCGGTGATCGTCGTCCCCATGCCGTGCACCGAGGGATCGGAGCGGCTCTTGCGCCAGATCGCCTCGTTGGCCGCCTGCACGGCCGTCACGAGGCCGCCGGCCGTGGTGTCGTTGGAGAAGGTCTCGACTATCTGCTCGATGGCGGTGCGGGCGGCCACCTCACCCCCGAGGTGCCCACCCATGCCGTCTGCCAGGGCGGCCAGCTTGCCGGCGACGACGGCCAGGTCCTCGTTGTTCGTGCGGACGTAGCCGGTGTGGCTCTCTGCGGCCGCTCTTATCGCCGTCAACGGGTGACCTCGAGGGTGGTGCTGCCCACCTTCATCCGGTCCCCCCTCTGCAGCCTCATCGGTGTGCCGTTCACGCGCTCTTCGTTCAACCAGGTCCCGTTGGTCGAGCCGAGGTCCTCGAGGAAGTACTCCCCACCTCGCTGGAAGACCCGGGCGTGGACCGAGGAGGTGAAGGTGTCGTCCTCGAGCGGGACGGCGCAGCCGGCCGAGCGGCCGAGAGTCACCTCCTCACCCAGGTCGAAGGTCCGCCCCCGGCGCTGGGGCGGGTCGACGACCGTCAGCTTGAGCGGGATCGACTGGTCGGCGCCGTAGGTGGCGGCCGGCGGCGGGGCCAAGCGCTCGGCCCGCGACCGTCTGATCTCGACCACCACCATCCGCACGGCGTAGATGAAAAAGAGCCAGAGGACACCTAGGAGGAAGTACCGGAGGACGTGCAAAAGCGCGTGGGGCATACCTTCACCACCCTCAGGCGGACTCGAACCTCATGGCCGTCGTGCCGACGGTGATGGTGTCGCCGTGGGCCAGCCGGCGCTCGCGGATCAAGACACCGTTCACCTTCGTCCCGTTCGTCGAGCCCAAATCCACCAGCACCACCGAGCTCCCCTCTCGCCTCAACTGGGCATGCCTCCTCGACACGTTGGCGTCCTCGAGCACCACCCCGCACTCCGGCAGGCGCCCGATCGTGACGGCCTCCTCCCCGATACCTACCCGCTGACCGTCCGGAAGTACCAGCCAGTCTTTCGTCACGCCCTCCGTCTCGGCCACGGCCGACTCGATGGCGAAGGTGCTGACGCTGAGGTCGGGATCCTCGTGGATCACTATCTCGATCGGTCCGAGGAACAAGTAACGCTCGCCCGTGGCGTGCTCCCGCACCGCTTCGACGAGCTCCCGGTTGAGCACGTCGCCGAAGCTCTCGAAGCGCTCGAAGTCGGGGGTGGCCAGGTAGATGTCGAAGTGGTTGGGCGCTATGACCCCGCGCACGCCCACGGTGCGGTGCAGGTCCATCTCCCGCGTCAGGCGGCGGCCGAGTTCGACCGGCTGCAACTGGCCGCGGAAAGCCTTCGCGAAGGCTCCCTCGACCAGGCGCTCGAGCCGGCGCTCGAACTGCTCGAGTCCCATAGCAGGCGTGAGCCTACTGGCGTGCAGCGCTGTCCGGCTGCCACCAGCTGGGGCTTCCCGCGAGCCGCCCGGGCGGCGGAGGCGAGTATCGTCGTGGGGCCACGGGCGAGTGGCGGAATTGGCAGACGCGCAGGATTCAGGTTCCTGTGTCCGAAAGGATGTGGGGGTTCAAGTCCCCCCTCGCCCACCAAAGTGAGACCGACGCGACATCAGACCTGGTAAGGGCAGAATTCGATGGCAGAAGAGGGTCCTTCCCGGTCCACGCCCGAAGCCGTGCCGGCGGCCGGGCAGACCCCGGCTCCGACGGCCGGGCCGACCCCTCCCGCCAGCCGCCCTCCCCAGCTCGTGCGCCGGCTCCTCTCCTGGCTCGCGATCGTCGTCGCCGCCGTCATCGTCGCCTTCCTGCTCAGGACCTTCGTGGTCCAGACCTTCTACGTGCCGAGCGGGTCGATGATCCCGACCCTGCTCCCGGGCGATCGGATCCTCGTCCAGAAGCTGGGCTACTCGATCGGAGAGGGCGCTGTCATCGTCTTCCGGACGCCGCCGGGCTACAGGCCCTCGGACTGCGGCGGCGCTCCGGAGACCGACCTCGTGAAACGGGTGATCGGGCTTCCGGGCGAGACGATCATGTCGAGGGGGAACACCATCTACATCGACGGGAAGCCCCTGAAAGAGCCCTACCTGCCGAAGGGCCAGAGCCTCGGGGCCCCCGTCAACAAAGAGACCATCCCGCCCGGCGAGTACTTCGTGATGGGCGACAACCGGCCGGTCTCATGTGACAGCCGGGTCTGGGGGCTCGTGCCCCGCCGCGACATAGTCGGGCGGGTCTTCCTCGTCATCTGGCGCCACGGCGGGCCCGCCTTCCACATCATCTGAGGGGCCTCAGGCGGCGCCCGCCACCACAGCCCGCCAGCGCCGGTTGAGCAGGAGGCTCCTCGCCCCCAGCCAGCAGAGCATGGCAAGCCATACTCCGACGAGCCCGATCGAGTGGAAGGCGGCCGTGAGGCCGGCGAGAGGGGCGAAGGCGACGAGGGCGAGGAGCATCGCCCGCTGCATCGCCCGGTACTGCGAGCAGCCGAGGATCAGCCCGTCGAGGACGAAGGCGAAGGCGGCGACCGGCTGCTGGAGCCCGCAGACCAGCAGCGCCAGCGTCGCCTGGTGCTGGACGGCGCCGTTCGGCGAGAAGACGGCCGGGAGAAACGGCGAGAGCGCCATGGTGGCGAGGCCGACCGACACTCCGAGGCCAGCCCCCATCTGCAAGGTGCGCCGGCCCACCCGGCGGGCGGCGAAGAGGTCGTCAACCCCGAGCGCCTGGCTCACGTAGACCTGGGCCGGGACTGCCAGGGCGTCGAGCACGAGGGCGAGCAGGTTCCAAACCTGCATGGCGATCTGATGGCCGGCCAGGGCGGCCGTGCCGAGGCGGGCTGCGATCGCCGTCGTGGCGATGAGCGCCGAGCCGAGGGCGACGGTGCGCACGGTGAGCGGGGCGCCGTCCGACACCAGGCGCGACAGGTCCTCCGAGCGGGGTCGGCTCGGGCAAAGGGGGCTTTTTCGCGAGGACCAGACGAAAGCCGCCGCCCCGACCAGCTGGGCGACGACCGTGCCCCAGGCAGAGCCGGCGATGCCGAGGTGGGCGCCGTAGACGAGGCCGACCTCGAGCCCGACGTTGACGAGGTTCGAGGCGAGGGCGATCGAGAGCGGCCTTCTCATGTTCTCGAGCCCTGTCAGATGGCCGTTCCCGGCCAGGGCGACGAAGAGGGCCGGCAGCCCGACGGCGGCTATGCGCAGGTACTCGACAGCCGCCTGGTGGACGCCACCGCCCGCCTTCCCGCCGAGGAGCAGAGCGATGTAAGGAGCGGCCGCCTCGACGATCCCGGTGGCGAGGAGCCCTACCACGACCGAGAGCAGGTAGGCGGCCCCGACGGCCCGGGAGGCGCCCGGGTCGTCTCCGGCCGCGCGGCGGAAGGCCACCACCGAGATGGTCGCCATCTCGACGAAGGCCGCCACCCAGGACAAGACGTTGAGGCCTGTCGTGGCGACCGCCAGACCTCCGAGCGGGACCTTCCCGAGATGCCCGACGATGGCGGAGTCGGTCAGGTTGTAGAGCGGCTCGGCCACGAGAGCGCCGAGGGCCGGCAGGGCGAGGGCGACTATCCGCCTGTCCAGGGCATCGAGCCGCCGCCGCATAGGCGGTCGAGACTAGAGGGCGGCCACCGGCTGGCGACGAGGCGAGCGTCGCCCCTGCCCGCGCCCGGCGGGCGGAGGGCTAGCTTTCGACACGGGCGGCCGGACTGGGAGGAAGTGGGCGATGGCGACGGTGGAGACGGCAAGAGGGCCGGTGTCGACGGCCGATCTCGGGCGCACATTGATGCACGAGCACGTCTTCGTGCTCACCGTGGACTCGCAATTGCAGTGGTCAGAGGAATGGGAGGAGGAAGCTCGGGTCGCCGAGGCGATCGCCAAGCTGCAGGAGCTGGCAGCGACCGGCATCTCCACCATCGTCGACCCGACGGTCGACGGGCTGGGGCGCGACGTGCGCCGCATCGCCCGCATCCAGCAAGAGGTGGAGCTCAACATCATCGTCGCCACCGGCGTCTACACCTACAACGACGTGCCCAACTTCTTCTCCTTCAGGGGACCGGGAGCCCTTCCCGGTCTCGAGGAGCCGATGGTCGACCTCTTCGTCCGCGACCTGACCGAGGGCATCCAGGGCACCGGCGTGAGGGCCGCCTTCTTGAAGTGCGCGATCGACCGCCCGGGCCTGACGCCCGGCGTCGAACGGGTGCTGCGGGCGGTGGCGGCGGCCCACCGCCGGACCGGGGCGCCGGTGATGGTGCACACCCATCCCGGTTCGAAGCAGGGCGCCGCCGCCGCCCGGGTGCTGGCCGAAGAGGAGGTCCCGCCCGAGCGGGTGCTCCTCGCTCACTCGGGCGACTCGACCGACGCCGATCATCTGAGCGAGCTGGCAGGAGCCGGCTTCTACCTCGGCATGGACCGCTTCGGGCTCGATGCCATCTTGGACTTCGAGAGCCGGGTCGAGACGGTGGCCGAGCTCTGCCGGCGGGGACACGCCGAGAGCCTGCTCTTGAGCCAGGACGCCGCCTGCTATATCGACTGGATCGACCCCGCGCTCCTCCCGGCGCTGCCGAACTGGAACTACCTGCACGTCCTCAAAGACGTGGTGCCGGCCCTGCTCGAAAGAGGCGTCAGCTCAGAGCAGGTCGAGATGATGCTCGTCGACAACCCCCGGCGCTACTTCGAAGGCTGAGGAGTCAGACGAGGTGGGCGATGTCGATGGCGAGAAGGATGCTGACGAGCACCATCACGAACAGGTAAAGGAAGGTGATCGGCCAGCGGTAGCGGTGATCCGCCATCCAAAAGCGCCTGATGCCGAGGGCGTCGAAGTAGAGGGCCACGACGGCGATCGGGAGGCCGATCGCAGGAGCAACCCCTCCGGCCGCCCCGAGGGCGGGAGCCAGGATCGGGAAGACGACATAGCTGAGAAGGCATCTGAGCGCCGAGATGAGGATGGAAGTCGAGAAGATCCGGTGCACGTCCTCCTGGCGGGCGCGGGGCTTGCCGGCCGGCACCCGCAGCAGGCGTCGCATCGTGACGTCGGCTGTCGAACGCTCTCTCCGGGCTGGAGCGGTCACTGCCTGGCTCGACACGCTCCCAGGGTAACGGCCGGAGCGCCCCGACCACCAGGCAGGGCTGCTGTCCCGGCCGGGTCCCTGGCCCCGGGCCTGATCGTGGCAACGGCAGGATAGGGAGACGAGCCACAAAGGAGCCATATGCACCAGGAGCTAGAGAGCCTCGTCGAAGAGCGCATCGCTCGGCTGCTCGAGGAGTCCGACCCCGCCAGCACCGATCCGGTCGAGTTCCGCCGCCGGCAGTACGACCTCGGCCTCGCCTGGGTCCACTTCCCCGATGGCCTCGGAGGCCTCGGCCTGCCTCCCGTCCACCAGCGAACCATCGACGCCCGCCTGGCCGCGGCGGGCGCCAAACCCCATGGCTTCCTAGAGTTCTTCGGCCTCGCCATGGCCGGTCCTACCATCGTCACCCACGGCACCCAGGGGCTGGCGGACCGCCTCTTGCCCCGGATGTTCACCGGGGAGGACTCCTGGTGCCAGCTCTTCTCCGAACCAGGCTCGGGCTCTGATCTCGCCAGCCTCTCGACGCGGGCGGTGCGCGACGGGGACGAGTGGGTGATCACCGGACAGAAGGTCTGGAACACCCTGGCCCATCTGGCCGACCGGGGGATGCTCGTCGCCCGCAGCGACCCCGATCAGCCCAAGCACAAGGGTCTCACCTACTTCGCCCTCGACATGCACGCGCCCGGCGTCGAGGTGCGCCCTCTTCGTCAGATGACCGGCGAAGCCGAGTTCAACGAGGTCTACCTGACAGAGGTGCGGGTGCCGGACGCCGACCGGGTCGGCGGGGTGGGCGAGGGCTGGCGGGTCTCGATGAGCACGCTCATGAACGAGCGGACCTCGATCGGGGGCGGCGGCAGCACCCCGGCCCGGGGCTCGGGGGCCATCGCCGAGGCGGTCCGCATCTACGAGGAGGAGTGCCCGGCCCCGAACCCGCTGGCTCGGGACCGCCTCATGGCTCTCTGGGTGAAGGCAGAGGCCCTCCGGCTCACCAACCTGCGGGCCTCGGACAACCGCCGAGCCGGCAACCCCGGCCCGGAGGGCTCGATCGCCAAGCTCATGTTCGCCGAGGTGAACAAGGAGATCTACGAGCTCTGCCTCGACCTGCTCGGGGCGAACGGGCTGACGGGCTTCGACTACGCGATGCGAAGGAGCGAGCAGCTCGGCCTCTTGGGGCCGCCGGGCTCTTCGCGAAAGATGTTCCTCCGCTCGCGCGCCAACTCGATCGAGGGGGGCACCTCCGAGATCCAGCGCAACATCATCGGGGAGCGGGTGCTCGGCCTCCCGGGCGATGTGAGGACCGACAAGGACCTCCCCTGGTCGAAGGTGCCGCGAAGCTAGGAGGACAAGCGCCGGGAGCCTGCCCTCTCGTCCCGGCGCTCAGGCGAGCCGGGCCGCGAGCGAGATGGGGACGGCCGACAGAGCCTTCGAGACAGGGCAGCCGACCTTTGTCTGCTCGGCCTGGCGGGAGAACTCCTCCTCGCCGATGCCGGGCACCTTGGCCTCGCAGTCAAGCTCGATGCGGGCTATGGCCGGGGCGCCTTCGACGAGGTCGAGGTGGACGGTCGCCGTCGTGCGGACGCTCTCGGGCACGTGGCCGGCGGCCGACAGGCTGTTGGCGAGGGCCATCGAGAAGCAGGCGGCATGGGCGGCCGCCAGCAGCTCCTCGGGGTTGGTGCCGGGCCCGCCCTCGTCCTTGAAGCGGCTCGCGTAGCTGTAAGTGCTCTCGAAGGCGCCGCTGGAGAGGCTGAGCTCGCCGCCGCCGCTCTGGAGATCGCCCTTCCACTGCGCGGCGCCGCTCCGGCGGGGCACCGCCTCAGGCCGCCGGAGAGCTGGCGGTCGCTTGACTGACCGAGCGGTCGGCCGGCGGCTCCTCGGCCGGGCTCGAGGCTCCGGCCGCGAGCTTCTGCTCGCGCCGCTGCACGATGGAGGCGGCCGCCGCGGCGGCGGCAGCCAGGGCGACGAAGCCCATCCAGCCCTTCGAGTAGCGGTGCTTGAGGAGCCTGTCGAACGACAGGTTGCCGGGCCCGGTGAGGGCGAAGCCGGCCGCCACGGCGCTCAGGGTGGCCGGGAACTCGAGCCCACCGCCGGAGTTGAAAAAGCCCTTCGGGCGATGGGTCGTGGCCGCCACCGCCAGGTTGCCCGCCACGGCGGCCGCCGCCACCGGCGTGGCAGCCCCTAAGACGAGCATGGAACCGCCCACGCCCTCGCACAGGCCCGACGCGATGGCCGACTCGCGCGGGCGGTCGAAACCCATCTTCTCGAAGCCGGCCGCGGTGGCGTCGATGCCCCCGCCCCCGAACATGCCGAAGAGCTTCTGGAAGCCGTGGGCCGCAACGGTGCCGCCGAGAGCGGCCCGCCCCACGAAAAGGCCGAGATCACGTGAATTCATGGCTTCTCCCTAACCAATGGACGAACCGGGCAAACCTCATCGGACAGGAAATATACGGGTCTCGAAGGCGCCGGCAGCCCGCCAGGCCCTCGCCATGGCCGGCGTGGTGAAGCCGGCCACCATCTCCCCTCCCGGGCCGAGCGCGACCGCGCCCCCGCTTCCCTTCAGCTGCCCCACCGTCTCGAGCGCCTCGGTCATGGCCAATGAGAGGTCCGAGCCGCCTGCGAGCCCCCAGGCGATCTGGTGGGCGAAGCCGGCGACAAGGAAGGCCTCGCCCGTCCCGGTCGCCGAGACGGCCACCGTCTCCTTCTTCGCCAGCACGCCGGCGCCCGGTATCGGGCTGTCTCCAACCCGACCGGGCCATTGGCCGGCCCTGCCCCCCGTCGAGGTGGCCGCCGCCAGGCGCCCGGCGGGGTCGACGGCCACTGCACCCACCGTCCCCTCCTCCGAGGTGCCGGCCGGCTCCTCCTGCCATGCCGTCAACCACTCCGGGCGCATCTGCTCGAGTCCCTCCTCGCGGCAGAAGCGGTCGGCTCCCTCGCCGGCGAGCAGGATGGGGCCGTCCGGCACGCCACCGCCCCGCTCGGAGAGGCGGAGGGCGGCCCGGATGGGGTTGGCCGGATAGGTGACCGAGCAGAGCGCTCCGACCGCTCCGGTCTCCCCGTCCATGACCGAGGAGTCGAACTCGACCGAGCCGCCGCTCGTCGGCACCGCCCCCCGCCCGGCGTTGAAAAGGCCGCTCGACTCCATGGACGAGACCGCCTCGACGACGGCTTCGAGCGAGCTGCCGCCTCCCTCGAGCACCCGCCACCCGGTGGCGACGGCGCTCTCGAGCCCGGCGCTCAGACGGTTGAGGTCGTCCTCGCTCCTGATGACAGAGAACGTCCCGGCGCCGCCGTGGACGGCGATGGCGGGAAGGCCGAGCGCTGCTGTGTCGAGGTGCAGGACCATGGCGGGCGCATCGTAGCCACGAAGGGCCGTCGCTGTCCGAGGCGAGCTCCGCCATCGGCCAGGATGAGGACATGAGTCGGCGTGGGTGGGTCCTGTTCGCCTTGATGGGTGTCGTCTGGGGCATCCCGTACCTGCTCATCAAGATCTCGGTGCGCGAGATCTCCGCCCCGATGCTCGTCGAGATGAGGACCGGCGGCGCCGCCCTCGTGCTCTTGCCGATCGCCATCGCCCGCGGGCAGCTCCGGCCCGTGCTGCGACGGCTGCCGGCGGTCGCCGCCTTCGCCACGGTGGAGATCTGCCTTCCCTGGCTCTTCCTGTTCAACGCCGAGCGCAGGCTCTCGAGCTCGCTCGCAGGCCTGCTCGTGGCCGCCGTGCCTCTCCTCGGAGCGCTCCTCGGCCGGCTCTCGGGAGCGGACCGGCTCGACCGCCGGAGGCTCTTCGGAGTCTTCCTCGGCCTGGTCGGCGTCGGGGCCCTCGTCGGCTTCGACGTCGGCTCCTCCGACGCCTGGGCCGCCGCCTCGATGATCGTGGTCGTCATCGGCTACGCCTTCGGGCCCTGGATCGCCTCGCACTACCTCGCGGAGCTGCCCGGCCTCGGGGTGACCACGGCCGCCCTCGCCCTTTGCGCCATCCTCTACGCCCCCGTCGCGGCCACCGAGATGCCCCGACGGAGCCTCTCGGCCTCTGTCGCCTTGTCGGTCGTCGGCCTGGCCCTCATCTGCACGGCCCTCGCCTTCGTGGCCTTCTTCGCTCTCATCGCCGAGGTCGGCCCGGTGCGAGCCACCGTCATCACCTACGTCAACCCGGCCGTGGCTGTCATCTTGGGCGTGGCCGTCCTGAACGAGCCCTTCGGGCCGGGCACCGTCGTCGGCTTCGTCCTCATCGTCGCCGGCTGCTACCTGTCGGCCGGGCGGTCGGACCGGGCCTCGGCCGAGCCCGAGATGGCGGTCGGCGCCCCCCTCTAGCGGCCGGCTCCCCGGCGGGCTAGCTCCGCCTCGCCCTCTGCCACGACTCCGTCGACGAGAACGAGGCTGCGGCCAGGAACGGCAGGAAGGCGCGGGCCGGGCAGGATGATGCCCGTCAGGTTGAGCGGGTCGGCGGCCGAGAGCCTGACCTTCTCTCCTCGTGGGCCCTCTCTCGCCAGGTGCCGGAGCCTCTCGTAGGCCTCCGGCAGGGCGAACTGCTCGCCGGTGAAGCCCGCGACGAAACGGCCCCCGAGGACGAGGCCGCGGGCCTCGAGCCGGCGCAGCGCCCAGAGGACCTCCCGCCAACCGATGCCGATGAGCTCGCGCCGCACGAGATCGCGAAAGACGACGCCGTAGCGGGAGAGCAGCTGCCCGGCGAGCGCCTCGGCCAGCTCGTCTGCCTCGAAACCGGCGTCAGCCACCGCCCGGAGCAGTGCCCAGCGGCCGCCGGAGAGAGCCGGGCGGAGACGGGTCCGGCTGCGCGTCGCAGGCCTCCTGGGCGAGAGCGGGCGGGCGGAGCCGGGCGGAGCCGACCCGGGCAGCCCTTGGCGCACGAGGTTCCCGAGCCGGCCCCGGCCCCCGAGGAGGGAGCGCACCGCCTGGAAGCCGTCGGCTGTGACGAGCCCGCGGGCTATCCCGTCCCAGAGGGCGTCGGCCACCTCGACCGGCATCCGCTCGGTGACGACACAGAGGTCGGTGAGAAAGAGCGCTCCTCGCTGCCTGAGGGCAGCGAGGACATCGGCCGAGGCGCCGAGGGTCGGCTCCTCTGGGACCTGCCCGCCCCGCAGGGCGGCGAGCAGCCAGTCCGCCTCGTCTCTGCGATAGAGCGAGAGCGGAGTCGACGAGGAGGGGACCTGACCCGGCCGCCGGCTGCGGGAGGCCTCCTCGCCGCCGGTGGCCGGCGCCAGGCCGAGCCGGCCGAAGCCGACCTCTCCGCTCGAGCAGAGCTGGTCGAGCATGGCCGCCTGGTAGGAGGCGACGCGGGCCGGAAGGATCGCCTCCTCCCAGGCGCCGACGGCGGCTTCGAAGCCCTGCAGCTGGCCGATCACCTCCGAGAGCCCGCCGGTGCCGAGCAGCCGGTTGCCCGGACCGGCATGCTGCCAGGAGACGAGGAAGGACATGAGCTGGCTCGGGCTGAAGACCTCGACCGAGCGGCGGGCCGTGGAGCGCATGCGGGCATGTATCCGCATGAGGAGATGGCGGGCGGCGTAGCGCTCGGCCGGGTCGTCGCCGACTCGGCACTGCAGGACCGAGCCCTCGTGGCCGAGGCGGGCGAGGGCGCTCGCCACCGCCTTGTCCCCCTCCCGCCCGAGGCCGACCCGCCGGGCGATCTCTCCGGCCGTGAGCGGCTCGCTCGATGACAAAAGAGCCCGTACGGCGTCGACGAGGACATCGGCCGCCTCGAGGGGGCCGCGAGCGAGTCCTGCCGGCAAGGGGGAGTCGGGCTCGAAGACCGCGTCAGGGAGCAGGCTCTCGACGGCCGGGCGCTGCTCGAGGGCGGTCCAGAAGGGCTCGTGACCGGCCAGGCGGACCTCGAGGGCGCGGCCTTCTTCCACCAGACGGGCGAACCAGCTCCGAAGGGCCGGGCCGGGCTCTGTGAGCAGCCGGCTCGAGAGGAGGTCGTGCAGCTCCTCTTTGTCCCGCGGCGCCGGCCTCTCCTCGTCCGCCACGGCCGCCACGACGGCCGGCTCGAGGCGCGAGAGGTCGCTCGCCTCGAGGGGCACCCCCCGGCCGAGGGCCACCGAGCGGGAGCGTCGCTCCTCGAGGGGGGCATCGTCCAAGAAGGTGTAGGGCCGCCCGTTCAAGATCTCCTCGGCGAGGAGCGAAGGCGAGATCGAGTCGACGAAGTGGCAGGCGACGGCGCCGGTACGCAGCGCGCCGAGCAGCTCGAGGAGGCCGGACAGGTCCATCGACTCGGTCATGCAGTCGGCCATCGTCTGGCGCACCAACGGGTGGTCGGGGATCTCGATCGGTCCGCTCACGTTCTCCTGGCAGGCGGCCAGCAGCGGGAAGATGGCCGCCATCAGGTCGTCCGCCTCCATCCGCTGGATGGCGGGCGGGACGTGCCGGCTCCCCCTGAAGCGAGGCGCGACGAGAGAGCGCGAGAGGTTCCAGCGCCAGCGCGAGCCGAAGATGGGTGTCGGGAGCACCGCCTGTTCGAGCGTCTCTGTCACCCCCGAGGGGCTCAGGTGTCCGAGCACCTCAGGGAGGGGGAAGGAGTGCTGGGGGCCGAGCGAGAGGACGACGGCGTCGTCGCTGGCGGCAGCCTGCAGCTCGAAGTCGAACGAGCGGCAGAACCGCTTGCGGAGCGTGAGGCCGAGCCCCCGGTTGATCCGGGCACCTCGCGGCGAGTGGAGGACGAGCTGCATGCCGCCGGTGTCGTCGAAGAACCTCTCGACCACCATCGTCTCGAGGGTCGGGAGCTCACCCAGCTGGGTGAGGGCGGCCCGCAGGTAGGAGACGACCTGGCTGGCGGCCTCCTCGCCGATGCCGGCCGAGCCCATCACGAACGAGAGGGCCGCTTTGTTCCCACCCCCGTCCCGCAGCGCCCGGGCGACCCCCGCCCGCAGCCGCGAGACGGCAGCCGAGAGCTCGGCCGTGCGCGCCGGTGCCTCGCCGAGCCAGAAGGGCACGGTCGGAGAGGCACCCTCGGCGTCCACCACCCGGACGGTGCCCGACTCGACCCGGCGGATCCGCCAGGTGTGGGTGCCGAGCAGGAAGACGTCGCCCGCCATCGACTCGACCGCCCAGTCCTCGTTCACGGTCCCGACGAAGCTCTCCTCCGGCTCGAGCACCACCCGGTAGTCGGCGAGCTCGGGTATGGCGCCGCCCGAGGTGACTGCCGCCAGGCGGGCACCTCGGCGGGGCCGAAGGAGGCGGTTAAGGCGGTCGCGATGGACATAGGCGCCCCGCTTGCCCCGGCCGGTCTGCACGCCGTCCGAGACGAGGGCGAGCACCTTGTCGAAGTCATCGTCGGAGAGAGACTCATAGGCAGCCGCCCCGGCCACGAGCCGGCGGAGCTCGGCCTCGGCGATGCCCTCCGGCCCGGCCGTCGCCACCTCGGCCACGACCTGCTGGGCGAGGATGTCGAGAGGGGCGAGCGGTGGACAGACGGCGTCGAGATCGCCCGACCGGGCAGCCGCCAGCAAGGCGGCGCACTCGACGAGCTCGTCTCGGGTCTGGGGGAAGAGGCGCCCCCGCGGCGTCCCGCCGACGTGGTGCTGGGCCCGGCCGACTCGCTGCAGCCAGGTGGAGATGGCCCGGGGCGAGCCGATCTGGCAGACGAGCTCGACCGGTCCGACGTCTATCCCGAGCTCGAGCGAGGCGGTCGCCACCACCGCCCGCAGCTCGCCCCGGCGGAGCCTCGACTCGACTCCGAGGCGGCGCTCCATCGAGAGGCTGCCGTGGTGGGCCTGCACGAGCTCCTCGCCGACGAGCTCTCCGAGCCGGTAGGCCACCCGCTCTGCCAGCTTGCGGGTGTTGACGAACACGAGCGTCGTGCGATGCCCCTTCAGGTGCTCGGCTATCCGCTGCAAGACGGCTGCCAGCTGCTCGTTCGTGAAAACCGAGCCGAGCTCGTCGTCCGGCAGCTCGATCGCCACGTCGAGAGCCCGGCGGTGGCCGACGTCGACGACGGTGCAGCGGGGCGAGCCGTCGGTCCGGCTCCTCGAGCCCCCCGAGCCGACGAGCAACCGGGCGATGGTCTCGATCGGGCGCTGGGTGGCCGAGAGCCCGATCCGGACCGGCCGCTCGGCCTCCTCGCCGCTCCGCTGCGCAGCAAAGCTCCCCGCGTGGCCCTCCCGCCAGAGCGCGACGGCCCGGTCGAGCCGTTCGAGGCTCAAGGAGAGGTGCGAGCCGCGCTTGTCGCGGGCGAGAGCGTGGATCTCGTCGACGATGACGGTGCGCACCGAGCCGAGCAGCTCCCGGCCCCGCGTAGAGGTGACCAGGAGGTAGAGAGACTCGGGCGTCGTCACCACTATCGCGGGACGGTTGCGCAACATGGCGGCCCGCTCGGCCTGGGGGGTGTCGCCGTTTCTCACCGCCACCTCGACCTCGGGCACCGGGAAGCCGAGCTCGGCCGCCATCTCGGCGATCTCGGCGAGGGGCCGCTGCAGGTTCTGGGCCACGTCGACGGTGAGAGCCCGGAGCGGCGAGACGTAGACGACGTCGGTCCCCCGGCTCTCCTCGCCCCGCTCGGCCGCTCGGTAGCAGCGGTCGATGGCGACAAGGAAGGCCGCCAGGGTCTTTCCCGACCCGGTCGGCGCCGCGACGAGGGTGTCCTCCCCGGCAGCCACCGCCGCCCAGCCGGCCGCCTGGGCCTCGGTCGGCCCACCGGGATAGCTCCGGCGAAACCACGCCGCCACCGCCGGGTGGAAGGAGCCGAGGGGGTCGGCGGAGCTCACGCCGGGATGCTACCCGAACTCATGTTCGAGATCTTCACGGCTCTTCCTCCTCGAGCCGCCCGGGCGGGAGAGCCGCCGTCCGAGCGGTTGAGTGAGCTAAGAGACCGACGGGTAACCTTCGGCCATGACCGTGAAGAGGGTCGGTGTCGTCGGCTCTGGGATCATGGGCGGCGGCATCACCGAGGTGGCGGCGCTCGCCGGCCACGAGGTGGTGCTCAAGTCGCGGGAGCTGCAGGCGGCCGAGGGCACCCTCGCCGACATCGGCCGCAGCCTCAGGCGAAAGCTCGACAAGGGCGACATCAGCTCCGAGGAGTGCTCGGGGGCGCTCGGGCGTATCAACGCCACCGACAACCTCCACGACCTCGCCGGCTGCGACCTGGTGATCGAATCTGTGATCGAGGACCGGGCGACCAAGCACCGCCTCTTCGCCGAGCTCGACAGGGTCTGTGGCGACGGTGCCATCCTGGCGACCAACACCTCGACGCTCCCGGTCGTCGAGATGGCGATGGAGACCGGGCGGCCCGAGAAGGTCTGCGGCATCCACTTTTTCAACCCGGCACCCCTCATGGGCCTCGTCGAGGTGGTCCGGCCCCTGACGGCGGAGGACGAGACCATCTCCGCGGCGATCGCCTTCGTCGAGGGGTGCGGCAAGAAGGCGGTCGAGGTGGCCGACCGGGCCGGCTTCGTGGTGAACGCCCTTCTCTTCCCCTACCTCAACAACGCCATCCGGCTGCTCGAGTCGGGCGTCGCCTCGATGGAGGACATCGACGAGGCGATGAGAGGCGGCTGCGGCTTCCCGATGGGCCCTTTCGCCCTCCTCGACCTCGTGGGCCTCGACACCTCGCTCGCCATTTTGGAGGCGCTTTATGAGGAGTACGGCGACCCCAACTTCTCCCCGGCACCTCGGCTCAGGCGGATGGTGGCGGCCGAGCTCCTCGGGCGGAAGGCCGGAGCCGGCTTCTACCACTACAAGCGGACCTAGGCTGAGCTGATGGCCGACAGACCGTGGGTCATGCGGACCTACTCGGGCCACTCCTCGGCCCGGGCCTCGAACGAGCTCTACAGGCGCAACCTCCAAAAGGGCCAGACCGGACTCTCGATCGCCTTCGACCTCCCGACCCAGCTCGGCTACGACCCGGACGCCCCCGAGGCGAGGGGCGAGGTCGGCAAGGTCGGCGTGCCGGTCGCCCATCTCGGCCACATGGCCGAGCTGCTGCGCGGCATCCCCGTCGGCGAGATGAACACCTCGATGACGATCAACGCCACCGCCCCGTGGCTGCTGGCGCTCTACATCGCCAACGCCGAGGAGAGGGGAGTCGACCCAGCCCTGCTGCAGGGCACGACCCAGAACGACCTCGTGAAGGAGTACCTCTCGCGGGGCACCTACATCTTCCCCCCGGCCGCCAGCCTCCGGCTCACCGTCGACCTCATCTGCTACACGCTGCGCCACGTCCCGAAGTGGAACCCGATCAACGTCTGCAGCTACCACCTGCAAGAGGCCGGGGCGACGCCGGTCCAAGAGGTCGCCTATGCGCTGGCCACCGCCGTGGCGGTGCTCGACGCCGTGGTCGCTTCGGGGCAGGTGACGCGGGCAGAGCTGCCGTCGGTCGTCGGACGGATCAGCTTCTTCGTCAACGCCGGGATGCGCTTCATCGAAGAGACCTGCAAGATGCGGGCTTTCGCCGCTCTGTGGCACGAGCTCTGCGAGCAGCGCTATCACGTGAGCGAGGAGAGGCTGCGCCGCTTCCGCTACGGCGTGCAGGTGAACTCGCTCGGGCTCACAGAGCAGCAGCCGGAGAACAACGTGCCGCGCATAGTCCTCGAGACTCTCGGGGTGACCCTCTCGCGAGAGGCTCGCGCCCGGGCGATCCAGCTGCCGGCCTGGAACGAGGCTCTCGGCCTCCCGCGGCCCTTCGACCAGCAGTGGTCGCTTCGCATCCAGCAGCTCCTCGCCTACGAGACCGATCTTCTCGAGTACGGCGACATCTTCGAGGGCTCGAAGGTGATCGAGGAGAAGACGGCCGAGATCGCCGAGGCTGCCCGCCGGGAGCTGGAGGAGGTGCTCGGGCTCGGCGGCGCCTTCGCGGCCGTCGAAGAGCTGAAGTCCCGACTCGTCGCCAGCCAGGCGGAGCGCCTGAGAAGGATCGAGTCGGGCGAGCAGGTCGTGGTCGGGGTGAACGCCTTCACCGAGGCCGAGCCGTCGCCCCTCTACGACAGCCGCGACCAGGGCGGCTCCATCCTCCGGGTCGACCCGGCGGTCGAGGCCGAGCTGGCCGGCGACCTCGCCAGATGGAGAGGCGGCCGGCACGAGAGCGCCGTTCGCGCCGCCCTCGAAGAGCTTCGTCGGGCGGCTCGAACCGAGGAGAACATCATGCCGGCCACGATCGCCCTCGCCCATGCGGGCGGGACGACAGGAGAGTGGGCCGGCGTGCTCCGCCAGGTCTTCGGCGAGTACCGGGGACCGACCGGTGTATCGGGCGGCCTCGGCCATCGCGGCTCGGAGCTGGCCGAGGCCGCCGAGCGGGTGCGAGCCCTCCCGGGACGACCGCCCCGCCTCCTCGTGGCGAAGCCCGGCCTCGACGGCCACTCGAACGGCGCCGAGCAGATCGCCGTGGCGGCCCGCGACGCCGGCTTCGAGGTGGTCTACGAGGGCATCCGGCTCGCGCCGGAGCAGATCGCCGCGGCGGCCCTCGACGAAGACGTCGAGGTCGTCGGGCTCTCGATCCTCTCCGGCTCCCATCTCGAGCTCGTCCCAAAGGTCCTCGCCGAGCTCGGGAGGCGGGGCGTCGAGGTGCCGGTCGTCGTGGGCGGCATCATCCCGGAGGTGGACCGGCCCAAGCTGGTGGCGGCCGGAGTGAGGGCCGTGTTCACGCCGAAGGACTTCTCGCTCGCGGAGATCCTCTGCGAGCTCGTCGCGCTCGTCGCCGAGCAGCGGGAGGCGCCCGTCCCGCTCTGAGCAGGCCGCGCGAGACTCTGGGCGGAGGACGTCGCGCGACAGTCACGAACGGCTCTCGGCGGCGGTGCCAAGGCGTGGAGCACGAGAGCGAGCCGGCAGAGGCCCGGCCTGACACCAGGCTGGGAAGGGCCGAGGGCCCGGCCTACGACCTCGAGACGCGCCTCGTCACCGGCTCGCCCCGCCCCTTCGGCGCGGCCCACGGCGACAAGGCGGGGGACGGCCGAGGAGGGATCGCCGGCTCGGCCCCGGCAGATGAAAGAGCCGCTCGGCGACGACGAGAGCGCCGGCGGAGCGAGACCGGCCCTGGCCTTGCCCAGTCCCTGGCCTCGGCCAGGGTGGGGACCCGCTCCAGCCTCGACGCCCGCGGGCTGCTAGCTGCCATCAGTCGCCTGCAGCCCGAGGCTCGGCTGGCGCTCCGCCGACGCCTCATCGAGCGTCGCTCGGCCCGTGAGGTAGCAGAGCTCCTCGGCAAGAGCGAGGAGGCGGTCCGGCGCGCCGAGCTGCGCTCCTTGGTGCGACTGCGCCGGGAGCTCCTCGGGGCCGGCCGGGAGAGCGCCTCGGCGAAGCTCCGGCCGGCCAAGGCGAGAGGGGCCACGAGGCGCGCAGCCCTCCTCTTGGACCGGGCGGTGGACGAAGCCCGCCCGAGCGACTTCGACGCCGGCCACCAGGAGCTGGCCGGCCTTCTCGAGGTGGCGGCCTTGCTTCGAGACAACCCGCAGTGGGCGGGCGCCCCGCTCGAAGCAGAGCTGGCGGCCCAAGTCTCGGGAAGGCCGAGCAGGCGCTGGCAGGTGGCGAGCCTGGCCGCCGGCGGCCTGCTGTGCGTCGCCGTGACGGCGGGCGTCGTCGCATCTCGTCTCACCACGAGCCACAGAACTGAGGCGGCGGCCCGCTTGGCCGCCTGCCTCAACCAAGCCCGCCTCGTCGGGCCGGAGACGAACAGCCTGCCCCGCCCGGCCCTGGGCGCTCTCATAAACGAGGCCCGCCAGTACAAGGATCCCTGCCCCACCCGTCCTGTCCGCTGGGTGAAGCTGAGCGCCGGATCAGCCGGGCTGCCGGTCACCCAAAAGGCGAGGGGCGGCTATGCCTTCGAGCTGACGGGCCGCTTCCAGCCGAACCCGCTCCGGCCCGGTCACCTGCAACGCCACATCTGGCTCTACTGGACGGCCGGAGCCGGTGCCGGCTCCGGCGAGCCGATCGATCTCGGCCGGCGCGGCGCCCACCGCGCCTGGCTCGTGCCGGCCCGGGTCGCCCGCCTGCCCTGGGCCGTCGCCCGCCAGCTGGCGGGTATCGGGGCGAACTCTCCGATCAGATACGCCGCTTTCCGGCTCTCCAGAGTACGCAAGCTCACCGGCACGAGCCTGTGGCCCCGACTCTCGGGCAGCCGGACGGCCTATCTCCTCTACGCTCTCGTGGGCAATCGGCTGGCCGGCTGGGTCTACTGGATCGCGGCGCGCACAACCCACGGCATCAGCCTCGACCGTCACGCCGCCGCCGGCAGCGTCCTGCGGCTGCTCGAGAGGAGGACGAGGCTCTTCTGGCTCCCGCCGCGCCTGCCGGCCGGCCTTCCCCGCCAGCTGTCGACCGACATGCGCGCCAGGCTCGCAGGCGCCATGGCCGGAAGGCGGGCTCTGGCCGTCCGCTGGGCCGCCACGACGGTGGGGCATCTCGAGTCCCTCGACCCCTACCAGGAGGCGGTGCCGGAAGCCACCCCGAGGAACACCGTCCTCATCATCGCCTCCGCCGGGCGATCCGGAGCCTGGTTCATCGCCACCCGGCGTGGCGGCCAGCTCCACCTCCACACCATCTCGGGCTCGCCCTTTGCCGGGTTGCGCCTCCGGTCGATCGGCCGCCTGCACCGTGTGTACCTCCGGCCGCCCGGCGGGTGACGGCCGGCCGGGCGCCCGGGCGGCAGCTCAGGCGAGCGTGAAGGGAGCTGAGAGCAACAGCTCGCAGTTGCGGTCCCTCGGACTCCCTTCGAGCCGAGAGCCGAAACCGGCGCCCGGCACGTTGGCTGCCAGCTCTCGATGGAGCGAGGCGAGCCACTGGCGGGCATCTTCGCCCTCGCCGCCGGGCAGCTCGTCCTCGCCCGGCGAGACGGGTCCGCGGTGGTCGAGCATGGTCGTGAGGACCGAGAGGCTGCCGTCCCGATTGGCGACGATCTCCACCAGGCGCGCCTGGGAGGGCCAGTCGGCTATCGAGGCCGTCGAGATCTCGTAGAAGCCGGCGAGCTCTCCCGAGGCTCCCCGGGCCCGCGAGCGATGGGCGACGACCTCGTTCAGGTGCCGGTGGCCGTTCAGCCAGCAGACCACGTTCGGGAAGCGCTCGAGGCACTCTCGCACCTCCTGCCGGCCGAAGCGGGGCCTGTCCGGCTCGATGCCGCCGGGGCGGGCCGCCAGGTTCGTGAGGCTGGCGAGCCCGTGGTGAGAGGCGAGGACGACCAGACGGTCCTCTCCGCCCCGAGCGACAGCCCGCCCGTCGGGCGAGAGCCACCTCGAATGGCAGGACCGCAGCTGCTCCTCCAGCCAGGCGAGCTGGCGGGCCCCGATGCTGCCGGCGTGGGCGCCGTCGAGGTTGGCCGTGTCGAGGACGATCACCCGGACGAGCGGGTTGGGGTCGTAGGTGAAATAGGCCGTCTCCGAGGCGAGGTTCTCGAGGCTGAAGCCGTGGCCGGCCGGCCGGCCGGGGGCCGCCAGGTGAGCGGCGACGAACTCTCGCCGTCCGACGATCCGCCTCGCCTCGTCGGCCGCCACCTCTTCAGCCGGCCCAGCCAGGAAGAGCTCCGGCCGGCTGAAGAGCTCCTCCTCCCGCCCGCGCGGGTCCAAGCCCGCAGGAAGCAAGACTGCCTTCGAGCTGCCGAGGACGATCGCCCTGTAGGCCGCGGTCGGAACCGACTCCCCGAGGGCGAGACCCTCGTGGTTGCCGAAGCAGGAGAGCCAGGGGATTGTCGTCCCGGCCGCCACGAAGGAGCGGGCGGCATGCTCGAGCAGCCCGGGATAGCTCGGGAAGCCGAGCCCGCGGCGCCAGATGTCGTCTCCGCCATCGGGGTGCCAGTAAAGATCGCTGCCCCCGCCTTGCTGCACACCGCTGTAGCGCCCCGCCGGGAGGAGGGCGACCTCACCGCCGCCGAGGAGCGAGAGGTAGGCCACGAGCTCGTTCCACTGGGCGTTGTCGATGGCATCACCGGTCGAGACGACGAGATCGACCGGGGCACCCGTCTCGCGGCTTTGGGCCCGCTCGATCCCCCGCACCGTCGAGTCGATCGCAAAGGCGGTGAGAGCCTCCTGGGCGCGCTGGGCCGGGATGAAGGCACTCGTCTCGGGAAGGCCGCGCAGGCACTCGAAGAACTCGAAGCGGCCGGGCGACGCGACGTCGGCCAGCTGCATGTCGGTGACGTGCGCCATGTGCAGCAGGCTCTGGCGCCGCACCGCCTGCAGCTCGCCCGGCTGGCCGTAGAGCTCGCGGCGAAGCAGGCGACTCTCACCCTCGTGGAAGGCGACTCG
>JAJZLV010000004.1 GCA_021803215.1 Actinomycetes bacterium
ACTCGCCGTGCACTCCGGAGTTGAATGCGACCGGAAGAGCCGGTCCGGCTCGATTCCCGTTGTCTCTTTCCTTCCGCTGATGCCCTGACCGGCAGCTCCAGCACCGAATTTCGAGAGCGGGCGACGGGAATCGAACCCGCGTTCTCAGCTTGGGAAGCTGATGTTCTGCCTCTGAACTACGCCCGCGAGCACTCCCAGAGTACCCGACTGCCTCCATCGGGTACGAATGCGCCGTCAGGCCGGACAGTCGACTCCGTCGAAGATGTCAGGCTTGGACTGCAGCTGGAGCGGCCGACTCTTCGGGAACCAGCCCCGACCCGCTGTCGGTGATGCTCCTGATCTCCTCCGTCTCGTAGCCACTCTTCACTGCCCAGTAGTAGCAGATGAGCCCTATGACTAGAGCCCAGATCGTGTCGATCGGGAAGGTGAGGAGCTTCGGGACGTGGGTCGTCACTCCGAACGCACCGTAATAAGAGAGCAACACTTCTGCGAGAATGTAGGTGATCAGCCAGATCGAACGGTTGATGAGGTGACGGCCGGGCTTGGAGCTGAAGAGCCAAGTCAAGCCTGTAAAGCCGTACACCGAGACGCAGACGAGCAAGTACCAGAGCACGAAAGGCGCGTGATACTTCACGTTGGTGGAATATGGTGCCGCACTAGCCGGTGAGAGCACCCAGTGACCCCAGTGCATGAGGAGAATCCATGCTGCCAGGAAGATGACTCCGATCGCGTAGGCCACCCAGCGATTCATATAACCGCGGGCCGCAGCGAAGAACCATACATAGAGCGGCAGTCCGATGAACAGCAGTGCGATCAGTTCTATATCAGTAGTGAATCCTGACCAGTAGATGATCGCTGTCGCTGCAAGAAAAGAGACCGGCGCCCAGAACCATGCGGCGCCCAGACGATACGGTCGCGCCAGGTCCGGAGCCGTCTTGCGGAATATCTGGAGGCTGACACCACCCATGATGTAGGTGAAGACTGTCATCGAGGTGATGATGCCGACAAGGCTGAACCAACTCTTCGAAGGGATCGAGAAGGCCAGCGCAATCAGGAATGAGGCGAGCAAGGCGACCCACGGAATGCGGGTGCGTGGGCTCAAGCGCACAGACTGCTTTGGAAGGTACCCGCTCACCCCCATGCCATAGATCGTCCGCCCGCCTGTTCCCAGATATATATATCCGGTGCCTACTGGTGAGACAAAGGCATCAGCGATCAGCAAATAGGAGAACACCGAGACTAGGAAGGCTACGCCCGATGCTTTCATGATCGCAAAGAAGGGGCTCGCGGTCACAAGGATGTGGCCGGCATTCGATGACGGAGCGCCCAACCCGGCGTAGTCATTCGTGTGAAGACCGAAGAAGTGCCAGACGATGCCACCGGTGAAGGCCAGTTGGAGCAGGGTGTAGATGACGATACCGATCAGGACCGAGGCGATCGTCGCGAATGGGATGTCCCGCTGCGGATTGCTGGCTTCTCCACCGAAGTCCAACGCCTGCCGGAAGCCCAAGTAGGAGAAGATGATGCCCGCTCCGGGAATGATGTAGAACACCTCATGCCAGCCAGCAGTTGCTTCGCCTCCCGGAGGTGCGAAGTTGTGGCTGTGGAAGGACAGGGCGAAGATGAGGATGAACGTGAGGATAGGGATAATCAGCTTCCATATCATGACGGTGTTGTTCAACCGACCGAGAAAGCGAGCCCCATAAAGGTTGATGAAGAAGAAGACAACGAGGAAGAAGACCGTGAAGAGCCAACCTTCGGGAAAATTGATGACGGAACTGGTGCTCACCGGGCTCTGCAGAAGGTGCCAACTGGCCGGTGCCTGCGGACCGATGTACTGCACGGTGGCGATCGCCTCAATGGCCGGGACGGAGGCGCTTGCGAGCAGGTAGGCCCACCCGAGGATGAATCCTGTGAAGCCGCCATGAGTGAGGTGCGGGTAGCGGACGACCGCACCAGACCGCGGGAGCATCGTCGCTACCTCGGCATAGGTGAGCGCTATGAACAGGACGAGGAGCCCGCCGACGATCCACGACACGTAAGAGGCCGGCCCCGCAAGAGTATCGGCAGTGATGGCGGAGAAAAGCCAACCCGAGCCGATGATCGCGCCCAAGGACAGCAAAAGCAGCTGGCTGCGCGAGAGGACTCGTTTCAGTCCCCGGTCACTCGCCTCGAAGTCAGATAACGGCAGTTCCCCGGTCGCGGTCCCCATACCTACCGTACCTCCCCCTACCTAGCACGCTGAGTTAGCAGTCACCATCCCGCAGCTCGAGGGCCGAACTCCGTGCCCTTGTGTTGGCAGCATTCCAGACGACCCCCCCACAGTCAAGCATTCTCGGTTCATCTCCTGGATCGGCGCTTGCCCAGTGGCTGCCATTGCGACCTGGTTCAGTCAGACAGCGGCAGCTCTTCCTGGACCGCGAACTGAGTGCGATAGAGCTCGGAGTAGATGCCGCCCTTGGCGAGCAGCTCGTCGTGGCCGCCCCGTTCGACGATCCGCCCGGCCTCGACCACGACTATCAGATCAGCATTGCGCACGGTCGAAAGCCGGTGGGCGATCACGATCGAGGTACGGCGAGCGAGGGCGGTCGCAAGGGCGCGCTGCACCGCCAGCTCCGATTCGGAGTCGAGGTGGGCGGTGGCCTCGTCGAGCACTACTACCTCGGGAGCTTTGAGGAGCAGGCGAGCTATCGCGATGCGCTGTTTTTCGCCACCCGACAGGCGGTAGCCACGGTCGCCGACGACCGTGTCGAGCCCATCGGGAAGGGAGTCGACGAGGGTGAGGATCTGGGCGGCCGCCAACGCTTCCCGCAGTTGGTTGTCGGTCGCCTCTGGCATTGCATAGAGCAGGTTGGACCGGATCGTCTCGTGGAAGAGGTGGGCGTCCTGGGTGACGACGCCGACGGTCCGCCGGAGCGAGGCCAAGGTGGCATCTCGCACGTCGATCCCGTTGACGCGGACGGCGCCGGCCGAGACGTCGTAGAGGCGGGGCACGAGGTGGGAGAGGGTGGTCTTGCCCGCCCCCGACGGGCCGACGAGGGCCACCATCTGTCCCGGCTCGACGGTGAAAGAGACGTCGTAGAGGACCTGCTGGCTCGGCGCCTGGTCGAGGACCGCCACGCTTTCGAGCGAGGCGAGGGAGACCTCCTCGGCCGTCGGGTAGGCGAAGTCGACCCGGTCGAACTCCACCCGGGCCGGCCCGCCCGGGATGTCGACGGCGCCAGGCCTCTCGGCGATCATCGGCTCGAGGTCGAGCACCTCGAAGACACGGTCGAACGACACGAGGGCCGTCATCACGTCCACCTGGACGTTCGAGAGGGCGGTGAGGGGGCCGTAGAGGCGGGCAAGGAAGCTCGTGAGGGCGACGACGGTGCCGACGAGCAGGATCCCCTTGGCTGCCTCGACGCCGCCCCAGCCGTAGACGATGGCGGTCGCCAGCGAGGCGGTGAGGACCAGCCCGGCCATGAAGCTCGCCCCGTACATAGAGGTGGTGACCCCGATGTCGCGCACCCGGCCCGCTCGCTCGCTGAAGAGACGGGTCTCGCGGGCGGGGTCGCCGAAGAGCTTAACGAGCAGGGCGCCGGCCACGTTGAAGCGCTCGTTCATCGTGTTGTTCATCTCGGCGTTGAGCGAGTAGGACTCCCTCGTCAGCACGGCCAGCTTGCGACCGACGAAGCGGGCCGGGACGACGAAGAGCGGTACGAGGGCCAGGGTGGCGAGGGTGATCTGCCAGGAGAGGAAGAACATCGCCCCGAGGGTGACCGCCACGCTCACGAAGTTGCCGATGACCGACTGGAAGGTGTCGGTGAAGGCCTGCTGGGCACCGAGGACGTCGTTGTTGAGGCGGGAGACGAGGGCACCGGTCTGGGTGCGGGTGAAAAAGGCCACCGGCATCCGCGAGACGTGGTCGAAGACGCGGTGGCGCATGTCGTAGATCAGCCCCTCGCCGATGCGGGCAGAGAGCCACCGCTGCACGAGCGAAAGGCCGGCCGAGGCGATGGCGAGCAGGCCGACGACGACGGCGAGGGTCACCACGAGGCCGATGCGGTGCTGGCCGATGCCCTGGTCGATGATGACCCGGAGGATGAGCGGGTTGGCGGCCGCCATGACGGCGCTCAAGATGATGAGGAGCAAGAAGACCCCGAGCTGGACCCGGTAGGGGCGGCCGAAGGCGGCCACACGGCGCATCGTGCCCGGGGCGACGACTGCTCCCTTGACGCTCTCGTCCCGGCGGAGCGAGCGCAGGGCTCCCCAAGCCTCCTGGCCTCCACCCATCTGCCTCATCGCCGACCCTCTCCCGCCGGCGGAATATCGAGCCGGCCCATTTGTTTGTCCAGTCAAGCACTTTTCTCCCGCCGCCCGGTCAGGTCGTCCGGCCACGCGGGGGACCGGAGGGACCGTGGCTGAACTGAATGCCCAGGCTGAACTGAATGCCCAGACGACGCTGCCGCTGTTGACCCTCACCTCGGGCGTCGTCCTGCCCGGGATGATCTTCACGCTGGCGCTCGAGACCGAGGAGGCCCGCGTCGCCGTCGAGGCGGCCCGGGGCGTCGGCGGCCGGCTGGTCGTCGTGCCCCAGGTGCAGGGGCGCTATGCCGCCGTCGGCGTCATCGCCCAGGTGATGGAAGAGGGAGAGCTGCCGGGCGGGGGGCAGGTGGCGGTCGTCGAGGGCATCGCCCGGGCGGAGATGGGCACCGCCGTGCCCGGCACCGGCCAGGCGCTCTGGGTCCAGGTCGAGCCGGTCGCCGCCCCCGAAGCCGGCCCTGCCGCCGTCGAGCTTGCCCGCGAGTACCGGGCCGTGCTCGAGAACATCCTCCTCACCCGCGGGGC
>JAJZLV010000050.1 GCA_021803215.1 Actinomycetes bacterium
GGCGAGGTTGGAGTACTCGGGGATGATCATCGACTCGACCGGGATCATCATGCAGGCCACCGTGATCCCGAAGATCACCCGGGCGCCACGGAACGAGAGCTTGGCGTAGGCGTAGCCGGCCGGGACAGATACCACGAGCACTCCGGCGACAGAGGTCCCGGTCACGAGTGCCGACATGCCGAGCTCTCGCCAGACGGGGATCTGGTGGAAGACCGCCCGCCAGTACTGGAGCGTGAACTGCCCGGTTCCCTGCAAGCGGAACGAGGCGATGATCACGTCGATCAGGGGATAGATGAGAGCGACGCCGATCACGAAAAGAGTGATGGAGGCGGCCAGATGCCGGGGCGAGCGACGAGCCGACGTCTTCCCCGGCTCGGCCGCCGCCTCGGGGGAGAGGATCTCTGGGAGAGTTGCGCTCACCACAGGTCAGCCGACTTTCTCCGTCCGATCATGTTGATGATGAACGTGACGGCCAACATGATGAGGAGGAGGAAGATCCCGAGCGCGGCCGCCTGCCCGAAGTTCCCGAGGGTGAAGGCCGACTGGTAGATCTGGAACTCGAGCGTGGTGGTGGAAAAGCCCGGCCCGCCGGCGGTCATCACGTAGATGAGGCCGAACATGCCGCTGAAGCCGGAGATCATCGTCACCAAGAAGGCGAGCCTTACGAAACGCCCGAGGAGCGGCATCACTATGTGACGAAGGATCGTGAAGAAGCCGGCCCCGTCGACGCGGGCCGCCTCGACGATCTCGGGTGGGATGGAGGCGAGGCCGGTCATGAAGATGACGGTATTGATGCCGAAAAGAGCCCAGTTGAAGGTTGCGAGAAGGGCCGGGAGAGCCGTGTGGGTGCTGCCGAGCCAGTCGAGGGCGATGCTGTGCAGGCCGACGCCGCTCAAGAGAGAGTCGATGCCCTGTCCGGGCGTGAGGAAGTTGCTGAAGATGATGCCTATGACGACCCAGGAGAGTGCCACCGGCAGGAAGACGATGAAGCGAAAGGGCCGCCAGCCAGGCACCCTGAGCGAGGTGAGGAAGGCGGCGATGAGTGCGAAGAGCAGACCGACCGGGATCGAGAGGACGACGGCCAGGTTGTTCTGGAAGATCTGACGGATGGCCGTCGTGTGGAAGAGCAGCTGGCTGTAGGAGCTGAAGCCCACGAAGTGGGCCGTCGAGCCGTTCCAGGAGGTGAAGCTGTAGTAGGTGGCCTCGGCGATCGGGAAGACGAGCAGGCCGCCGACGAGAACGCCGGCCGGCAGGGCGAGCAGCATTCCCGTTCGACGCCGGCCGCGGTCGAGCTGGCGGTGTCGCACGAGGGCCGCCGCTTCGCCGGCGGCGGCCCTCGCCGGCCCCCCGCTGGCTGCAGGGGGCCGGGAGAGCTCGACGACAGGGGAGCTATCCGCCAAGGTGGTAGTCCACTGCTCGAGCGCTCGAGGGCAGGTTCGACTCTGCGCTCGCGATCTCGCTTGCTGCCTGGCTCGGGCTCACCTGTCCCACGAGGACCTGGTCGAGCAGGCGGGCGGCCACGCTCTCGACCGGAGCCTGCATCAGATTGTCGAACATCGGATAGACGTGGTAGCTCGACGAGTTCGCCATCGAGAGCAGGCTCTCTTGCAGCGGATTGGTGGCCTTGTAACCCGGGAGCACCGGTGCCTGGCCGGACTTGGCGATGACCTCCTGGCCCTGGGGGCTCAAGATGAACTTGAGGAACTTGATGGCCATCGCCTTGTGGGTGGCGGTCACCGGGATGCCATATCCCTCGCCCGTCTCCTCGATGATGCCCGACATCGGAGAGGTGCTGTAGGGCGGCAGCATCGCGCCGACCTTCGAGCCCATCGCCTGGTAGAAGGAGCCGGCGTCCCAGCTGCCTTTGAAGATCATGGCCGCCTTGCCGCTCGTGAACTCGTTGGCAGCCACCTTGTTGGTGAGGGCGTTCGAGTTGATGCAGCCGGCCGTGTCGAGGCCGTGCCAGCGGGCGAGCTGGTTCACGATGGCGCGCGATGAGTAGGAGATGTGCCCGTCGAGGAGGCCGTTCCACGACTTGAGCGGGTAGACGCCGGCCAGCAGGTAGCTCCACTCGTAGACCGGGTTGAACTCGCCCGAGCCGCTCTGGGCGCCGTAGACGATCGGTATGGCCCCGGCCGACTTGAGCTTGGCGCAGTCGGAGGTGAGCTCGGACCAGGTGCGAGGCGGCGCCGCGATGTGGGCCTTGGCGAAGAGGCTCTTGTTGTAAAAGCCGTTGTAGAACTGGTTCTCGAAGGGCACGGCGTAGGTGCCGCTCGACAGGCTGCCGTTCTTCGCGAAGTAGCTCTCGCCCGAGACCTTCTGCAAGAGCGAGGTCGGGATGTACGGGTCCAGGTTCACCAGGCGGCTCTCGAAGCGCGTCATGTACTGGGCTGGCCACAAATTGACGATGTCCGGTCCCTTGCCCGAGATCAGGGCCGCCTGCAGGGCGGCGAAGTAGTCGCCGCTCGGCTGGGCCACGAGGTCGAACTTCACCCCGGGGTGAAGCTTCGAGAAGGCGTTCGTCAAGAGCTTCGTCGTCGTGGCGGCGAAAGAGCCGTTGTGCCAGAGAACGATCGTCTGGCTGGACGACTTCGAGGAGGCCGGGGAGGAGCCGCCGCAAGCGGCCAGGGCCAGCGAGGCTCCGGCAGCCAGGACGGCGAGGCTCCGGATCCGCCCGGGGCGCCACCGTGGTGGCCGCCAGCCTCCCCTGCCTTTGTCACGATGACTGGTGATTCTCTTGAAGGTCGCAGGGCGGCCTTTCGTGGTTCGGGTCGCTCTTAGCTGTTCAGACTGCATTTCCCCTCCTAGGACCGGCCAACTACGGGTTCAATGACAACTCGGTGTGCAGGGGTCGGAGCCTCGAGGAAATCGAGATCGCAACCCCTTGGTGCCTGTGTGACGTGCTCTCGGTAGAGCGCCACCCACCCCCTCCTGTCGGCCAGCGGGGCAGGCGCCCACTCGGCCCGACGGCGTTCGAGCTCTTCGTCCGAGACGAGGAGCTCGAGACCGCCCTTGACGACGTCGACCCGGATCGGGTCCCCGTCGCGCACGAGAGCGAGCGGCCCACCGACCGCCGCCTCGGGCGCCACGTGGAGCACGACCGTGCCGTACGACGTACCGCTCATGCGGGCGTCAGTCACCCGCACCATGTCCCGCACGCCCCTTCGCGCCAGGGCGGCCGGGATGGGGATCATCCCCCACTCCGGCATGCCCGGGCCCCCGACCGGCCCGCAGTTGCGCAGCACGAGCACGCTCTTCTCGTCGAGATGCGGGTTCGGCTGGTCGATCCGTCGCCGCATGTCCTCATAGCCGTCGAAGACGACAGCCGCCCCCTCGTGCGAGAAGAGCTCGGGCGAGGCCGTCGAGGTCCGCATGACCGCCCCGTCGGGCGCGAGGTTCCCCTTCAGCACCGCAAAGGCGCCGTCGGCCCGTAGCGGCTCGCCCGAGCTGCGGATGGCCCGTCCCCGGGCCGGGGCGGCCTTGACGGAGTCCGCGATCCTGCCGGAGACGGTCCTGGCGTCGAGGTCGAGCAGCTCGGCGATCTCCGCCAGGAGAGCGGGGAGCCCGCCCGAGTCGTGCAGGTCCGGGATGAGGCCCGCCCCGGTCGGCTCGATGTCGGCCAGGACCGGGACGCCGCGTCCGAGGCGGGAGAAGTCCTCCAGGTCGACGGCTATCCCGGCCCGTCCGGCGATGGCGGTCAGATGGATGACGGCGTTCGAGGAGCCGCCGATGGCGTTCAGCACCCTGATGGCGTTCGAGAAGGAGCCCCTCGTCAACAAGGTGCTCGGTCGAAGGCCCTCTCCCACCATCTCGACGGCGCGAATGCCGGCCCGGCGGGCCGCCTCGAGGCGCTCGGGGCTGCCGGCCGGGGCGGTGCTCGTCCCGGCCGGGCTGAGGCCGAGGGCCTCCGTCAAGATGGCCATGGTGGCGGCCGTCCCCATCGTGTTGCAGGCACCGAGGCCGCAGCTGAGGCTGCGCTCGAACTCGCGCCAGGAGTCGTCGTCGACCAGCCCGGATCGTCGCTGCTCCCAGACCCGCCAGAGGTCCGTCCCGGTCCCGATGCGCTCCCCCTTGTAGTGGGCCGGCTGGCGGGTGCCGCCGGTGAGGACGAGGCTCGGGAGGTCGGCGCTCACAGCCGCCATGACCGAGGCCGGCACGGTCTTGTCGCAGTTGGCGAGGAGCACGGCCCCGTCGAGGGGATAGGAGCGAAGCGTCTCCTCCAGCTCCATGGCGAGCAGGTTGCGGTAGAGCATTGCGCTCGGCTTCATGAGGTCCTCGCCGAGCGAGAAGGTGGGGAAGACGACCGGGATCCCGCCCGCCTCTCGCACGCCCGCCCGGGCGGCCTCGGCCAGCTCTGCAAGCGGCATGTTGCAGGGGTTGAGCTCGCTGGCGCTATGGGCGATGCCGATGACTGGGCGGGTGGCCGACGGCTCGACCTCGGCGCCGGCCGAGCGCATCGCCACCCGGTGCAGGAGCGCCACCTCGTCGTCGCCCTCGAACCAGCGGGCGCTTCTAAGGCGCTCAGCCGGCATCGGGCGACCACCGAGAGCGGCTCGTCGGCAACCCGAGGCCGACCGCTCCCGGCTTCGACTGCACCAGCTCTGGCGCCAGGCGCTGGACCCATTCGAGGGCGACGGCCGCCCGATGGACCTTCTCGCGGGCGATGGCGGAGGCCTCCTCGACGAGGTGCTCCCCAGAGGGGTAGAGCGGCCTCGAGTTCCTGAGGCCGAACTTCACGTAGAGGGGGGCGCCCACCCGGATGAGGTCCGGCATCTCCTGGCCTCGCACGACGCCG
>JAJZLV010000035.1 GCA_021803215.1 Actinomycetes bacterium
TTGATGATCGCGTCGTCGTCGGTAACGAGCGCCAGTTCCCGCCTCTCGGCCAACGCCACGTAGGCCGCGTCGTACGCCGTGAGCCCGCGCGAGACCCAGAGAGCTACCGATGGCAACTCAGGCTCACTCACCTCGAAGGAGAGCTCGCCGAGGGCTTCGGCGAGCTCCGCCACGGCTTCTGCCTCCCACCGCCAGCGTCTCCCGGCGACATTCAGGAGCTCCAGGAAGAGTAGCGATGGAACAACGACCGAAATTCCACCGGCCTGGTAGTCGTCGCGCAGCTGGCGAGCTTCGAAGGATCCGCGCTGTTCGGCAGCGAACCACTTGAGCACGACTGACGCATCGAGGACGACTTCCCTCAACGTGCGTCCCGGTCGCCTCGGATCGCCGCTGTCGCGTCCTCTTCACCAGGGTGAGCGTCGAACAAACCTTGGAGCCGACAGACGGCGCGCCGAGCCTGGCGGCTGGCGCCGGGCCCACGGCTCTCACCCAAGTCGCGCTCAGCCAAGCGAGCCAGGTAGGCGCTCCGGCTCAGGCCAGCTGATCGTGCAGCGCGATCGATCCTGGCGAGCAGCTTGTCGTCGACGGACACGAGGATCTTGCTCATCACGACAAGTATATCCGGATATCCAGTGGGCTGCGGTTCGAATCATCGCAGCTGCGACCAGCAAAGCTGCTGGTCGCAGCATATGAGCTTTAGAGTGGAGGTGCGGGGAATCGAACCCCGGTCCCCGAGCTTCTCAGCAAGTCTTCTCCGAGCGCAGCCGGGGAGGTGATCTCGGAACCCGCTTCGCCACCGGCACCTGGCGGGCTCCCAGCTGATTTAGATGTCCCTCAAGAGCGCATCAGCGGCACCCGAGAGGTAAGCCCTACGAGATGACGCCCGCAAACCGACCCGTAGGGCTGGGGTTGGGCGGACGTTGCCGTTAGTTAAGCGGCAATCGCAAGCTGAGGCTTGACGTTTGTGTTTGCTTCCGGCTCTTTTACGTGGCTCCGGAGACCACGGCTCGCTTCTCTTGCCTTGACTACCCAGGTCGAAGCCTGTCACCCCCTTGAGTTGCTACTTGCAAGAACACCCTACCGGAGCGGTGTGTTCCGGCGCGCCGCCGCTGGTCGAAAGGTGGCGTCCGGATCGGTCACGTCCCCGGCGCCGGGGTTTTCGGAGGTACTACTCCTCGACCGCGTAGTCGACCTCGATCGCCGCACGGGCGTTCGCGAGCGCCTGGCGGCGGTTGTGTCCAGCTGGGGTATTCATCTGACCCGACCCGCAGGGCGGCCACCAGGGACTTCGCATCACAAGCCAGCCTCGTGGCCAGGGGCAGTCGGCTCAAGTGAATACCCCCAGTGTCCAGAACGACGGGTGGGAGGCGGTCCCACGGACGCCCGCCGGGTGACTCCGGAGCAGAGTCGTCCAACAGCACCGCCTCCCAGGAATGTCCAAGGTGCCTTGCGATGGCCTTCCCGTCGGGGCAGGCAGGATCGGCTGCGTCGAGGATCGGGTGTCCCGGTTTCGCAGCCACCGTCTCGATGAGATCTGCCATGTTGAGAGCTGAGCTCGGCTGGTCCGCTTCACGCCCCCGTGGGCGAGCAGGAGAGCCGGCCGCCTGTCCAGAACCCGCTTCACGCAGTGCCCACCTCCTCGGCTGCCGGCTCCAAGAGCCGTGGACCTTGGAGGGCCGCAACACGGTTACAGGAAGGTTCCTCGAGAGGAGGACCTCTTCTGTCGCTACCTTGTTCGGGCCGTGTCCCTCTTTCGAGTGGTAAGGAGCATCGTCAGGATGCAGGGGCGGTTGCTCCTGGTGAGTGGATCTTGGAAGCGGGGCGTCTGCTCCGAATTCGAGTGACGGCCGCCGTCATCAACGTAGACCGCCTTGCTCGAGATCATCACGGTTGAGGTGACGTCGGCCAGCACCTGGAGGAGGGCGGCTGCGCGCGCCGCCGTGAAACAGGCGCAGCCGACGAGCAAGCCGGCTCTCGCTCCGAGCAGCTCCGCAATGGTGGCTCGGTCGTGGTGTTTGCCAGTACGACTCTCATCCCCGTCGATGTCAAGTTCGGTCGCGAAGCGGAGGTCCTCCCTGCCGTGACGGTGATGCCTTGCCACTCTGCGGCGGTCAGACGCCGCGTAGTGGCCCACCCGGAGGGGCCGGTTCCACCGAGCAGCACGGCACGTCGCATCGAAGTGACCCTAGATGACCGCGGCTCTTGGCAACGGCCCGGGGATACCGGCCGACCGCTTTGCGACCCCGCAGGGCCTCCCTCTTTCGGGGTCGCAGCCGGTGAGGTGACCGCCATCGTGTTCGGCCACCACTCGATCGGGCTCGACCGTGCCCCTCGAGTTGTCCCCTAGCCCGCGGGTCGTGGCCCTTGGCGCTTCAGTGGTGCCGTTCGAGCTCTCTGATGGTCCGCTGCGCTTCCCGGGTGGCATCCCGTTCGGCGAGAGCCCGGCGTTTGTCATAGAGGTGACGACCGCGGGCGAGCCCGATCTCGACCTTGGCCCGGCCGTTCTTGAAGTAGATGGAGAGCGGTACGAGGGTGAGCGCCTTCTGGGCGACTCGCCCGGCTAACTCGTCGAGTTGCTCGCGGTGCAAAAGGAGCTTGCGAGCCCGGTCCGGTTCGAAGCGGCCGTAGCCGGAGGCGTACTCGTAGGGGGCGAGATGGGCGCCGACGAGCCAGGCCTCGCCGTCGTCGATACGGGCATAAGCGTCCTGCAGGGAGGCCTGACCGTTCCGGAGGGACTTCACCTCGGCTCCCTGCAGTGCTATCCCGCACTCGTAGGTCTCGAGGATGTCGTAGTCGTGGCGAGCGCGGCGGTTCTGTGCCACCCGCCTGATGCCCCGTTCGGCGTCCGCTTTCGCCCGAGCGCTGGCGCTCTTCTTCTTGGCCACGCCAGTCACGGTAGTGGCGTGCGGGCCAGCCCAGTGATGGCGGCACTACCGTGACGCGACGATGGAGGCGCCGAGTACAGCATTGGAGGAGCCGGGCATCTCTTTTCGCCGCGAGCACCTCTCTCGTATGGCCGCCCACTGCCTCTCCTGCTATCCGGAGGAGGGCTGTGGGCTCTTGGTGGGTGACGCGAGCACCGGAGAGGTACGCGAGGTGCACGCGACCGAGAACGTCGCCCACTCCTCCCAGGTGTACACGGTCGACCCCAGAGCCCATCTCAAGATCGACCGGGCTGCCGAGGAGACTGGCATGAGCGTCATCGGGGTGTTCCACTCTCATACCCATACCGACCCCTATCCCTCGCCGACGGACGTTCGCCAGGCACCCGACCCGAACTGGCACTACGTGCTCGTCTCGCTCCGCCATGAGGTGCCCTCAACCAGGTCGTACCGAATTGTCGACGGGTCTGTGAGGGAGGAGACGGTCTCGCTGAGCGCCCGTTAGAATAATGACCAGTTAGGTCAACTATTCGGAGGCACAGTGTCAGTCGAGGTAAGACTCCCAACTCTTCTTCGCCCTGCCGCCGACGGCCGGGCCGTCGTCACCGCCACCGGCGGGACGGTCGGTGAGCTTCTCGCCGACCTGCAGCGCTCCTATCCGGCGATCCAGGGCCAGTTGCTCGGCGACGATGGCTCGCTTCACCGTTTCGTCAACGTCTACCTCAACGATGACGACGTACGGTATCTGGAGCGCCTCGAGACCAAGGTGAGCGAGGGCGACACGGTCTCGATCCTCCCGGCCGTGGCCGGGGGAGCCGCCTGAGTCACGAGGCCGCTGCCTGATGGCCCGTTACTCGAGTGTCCTCGAGCTGATCGGAGAGACGCCGATGGTCGACGTCTCCGGGCTCAGCCCGAACCCTCGCGTGCAGATCTTCGTGAAGCTCGAGGGCCAGAACCCGGGTGGCTCGCTCAAGGACCGTCCGGCTCTCGCCATGGTCGAGCAGGCGGAGAAAGAGGGCCGCCTCCGGCCCGGTGCCATCTTGCTCGAGCCCTCCTCCGGCAACACCGGAATCGGGCTCGCCTTGGTCTGCCGGATCAAGGGCTACCAACTGAAGGTGGTGCTGCCGAGCAACGTCTCGGTGGAGCGCCGCCAGCTTCTCGAGGTCTATGGCGCCGAGATAATCCAGTCACCTGGCTCCGAGGGCTCGAACGGGGCGGTTCGCATGGCCGAGCGCCTCGCGGGGGAGCATCCCGAGTGGGTCTTCCTCTACCAGTACGCCAACCCCGCAAACCCGAACGCCCACTACGAGGGGACAGGTCGGGAGATCTTCCGCGACTGCCCCGAGATCACCCACTTCGTGGCCGGACTCGGCACGAGCGGCACCCTCATCGGGGTGGGGAGATACCTAAAGGAGAAAAAGCCGGAGGTCGAGCTCTGGGCGGTCGAGCCGCCCGCAGGCGAGATGGTCGACGGGCTGAGAAACCTCGACGACGGCTACGTACCTCCGATCTTCACCGAGGGCGGGGGAGAGGACCTCTTGGACCGAAAGACGGTCGTCGGGCCGCGCGACTCCATCGAGTGGACGCGACGCCTCGCCGAGGTCGGAATCTTCGCCGGCCTATCCACCGGAGCGGCTCTCGCCGGGGCGGTGAGGTGCGCTCGGACGATCGAGTCGGGTGTGATCGTCTTCGTCTCGGCCGACGGTGGCTGGAAGTACCTCTCCTCTGACGCCTGGACCGGCGACCTCGACGCCGTCGTAGAGCGGGCCAAGCGGACCATCTACTTCTGACCCTGATATTGCAGCCGGGTAGCCGAGTGCTGCTTTGAGCGCCCAGAACTTCCGGCACATGTCCGGTTGGCTCTCCGAGGCTCGTTGCAAGTCGTGTCCCGGCCGCCGAACGGAGCTGAGA
>JAJZLV010000069.1 GCA_021803215.1 Actinomycetes bacterium
CTCCTCGTCGCCCGCCGGGCCGCCGAAGAGCGTCCTCGGGCCGGTGGCCGGGTAGAGCGAGAAGGGGTGCTCGCTCACCGGGCGACCTGCCCGAGCTCGGGCCAGCCGAGGAGTCGACCACCTGATGGCCGAGCTCTCGGCCGCCCAGCGCCAGAGCGGCGAGGGTCGCCCCTCTGTCGGGTTGAGGAGGTCGGCTGGCCGACGAGGCGCGGCCTTCCATCGCTCCAGTGCCCCGGCCTCGAGGCGAGCAGGCCGGCTCCGCTCGACGAGGTGGTGCGGATCGTGGGTAGGAGGCTCGGGGGCTGCCTGCTGTCCACTCGGGCATGGACCCGCTCGACGCCCTTCGGATCGAGTCGGCCGAGATGAGCTATGGCTTGAGGCTCGGCTACCTGCCTGGCGGCGCTCCCCGTTTCGCCCCGGCCGAGCACGGCGTCCTCGCAGTCGGGCCGCCGCGGTGCGGCAAGACCTCCTCGCTCGTGGTCCCGAACCTCGTCTCGGCCTGCGGCGCCGTCGTGGCCACCTCGACCAAGCGGGACCTCCTCCTCACCACCGGGCCCTCGCGAGCCAGAGTCGGTGAGTGCCTGCTCTTCGACCCGGCCGGGCATACCCCGCCCTCCAACGGGGCCGAGCTCGTCTCCTGGTCTCCCATCGGCTCGGCCGCCAGCTACGACGAGGCCGTCCTCACGGCCGAGGCGATGGTCCTCTCCGCCCGGGGCGGAGGTGGAGGCGGCGAGGGCCAGCACTGGAGCGAGCGCGCCCAAGCCCTGCTGGCGCCGAGCTTCCACGCCGCCTTCCTCGAGGAGCTGCCGATGGCAAAGGTGCTCTCTTTGATCGACCGGCGAGAAGGACGCGAGATCACCGCTGCCCTGGCACGAAACGGGGCTGAGTTGGCCCTCGACACCTTCACCGGCATCATGGCCACAGAAGAGCGCGAGTTGAGTGCCATCTGGTCGACCGCCTCCTCGGTGCTGAGCGCCTACCGCTCAGAGGCGGCCCTCGAGGCGAGCGAGCGGCGCCGGATCGACTTCGACGAGTTCGTAAGAGGCGGGTCAACGCTCTACGTCTGCTCCGGGGCCGACGACCAGCGCCACGCCGCCCCGATCGTAAGCGGGCTGTTGCGAGAGGCCCGGCTGGCCGGCTACCGAGCGGCCGCGCGAGGCGAGCTCGGGGCGGCGACGCGCCATCCACCTCTCCTCCTGGCGCTCGACGAGGTCGCCAACATCGCGCCGATCCACGACCTTCCCGCGCTGGTGGCGGAGGGCGGGAGCCAGGGCGTGGTCACGCTCGCCTGCCTGCAGGACCTCTCGCAGGCGACCTCCCGCTGGGGACGCCTCGGAGAGGGCTTCATCACGCTTTTCAACTGCAAGGTGATCTTCCCCGGCATCGGAGACAGGCGCACCCTCGAGGCGCTCTCCCTCCTCGCCGGCGAGCATGAGGTGGAGGTGGTCTCCTTGAGCGAAGGACCGCGGCTCTCCGGCCTCGCGGGCCTGTTCGGCCGCCGGGGAGGCCCGCAGGCGACCTACTCGACGAGAAGAGAGCCCCGTCTGCCTCCAGACGCCATCGCGGCCGGGCCGCCAGGCACGGCCATCTGCTTCGAGGGAGCCCGGCCATACCTCCTCGAGGCCCGTTCGTGGTTTGACGACGGCCGGCTGGCAGGCGCTGTCCTCGGCAGAGAGCTCTTCTCCTCCTTCAGCGTCGACCGGCCGCCGGGCAGGCTCCAGAGGCGACGCCAAAGAGCCCTGTGAGACCGCGGCCAGAGATGCTGAGCCCGCTCCGCCAACAGCGCCGGCTCAGCGGCGACGCCGGCGTTGTGTTGACTTGAGGACCGCCGGGCGGACGAGCAGTCCGCTCAGGACGCTCGGAGGGTAGGCCAGGAGTCCAGTCGGGCAGAACCGGCAACGGCGAGGGGCCGAGGCGGGGGTGACGAGCCCGAGCCAGTTGCACTCGCTGCAACGAGCTGGGCGGGCCCCGAGAAGAACGGGGCCGAGGACGCCAAGAGCCAGGGCCAGGAGGCCCACAGCCACTTCGGTCAGCACCATCGCCTCCACCTCCGGGTCTGCAGGTGGCCCGTCCGGTCAGCTCTTGCAGCCTCATGCTGCCATCTAGCGAGTCGAAGAGCCAGCCAATGGCTCACGGGGCTCGCCGCTGCTCCTCTTCCATCGGGGGATTTGATGCATCCGATCGGCGGAGCGGCCCGGGGCTTCGCAGCAGGTTTGGGTATTCGCCGGCGTCGAAGGCGAGAACGAAGCTGCGCACCGGCCGGGGCAGGCGGACCGCCGTCAGCCAAAACGGGCCGTTTCGAGAGAGGATGACGAAGCGGCGGAAGACCCGGACGCTTCTCACCTCCGGATGGCTCGCGACGATGGCCGCCAGGAACTCGGCCACGGCGCAGCACTCCGAGTTGTTGCGCACGCCGCGGACGCCGAGGGATTCGAGATAGCGAGCCACCTCGTCCGGTGTCCCTCCGAGATCCGAGAGTAGCTCGCGGGTCTGAGTCCCCAAGGGCTCGTGGGTGAGGAGCTGCTGCATCGCGGCCTCCAGCTCTCGGCCACTGCCATGACGGGCCGGCTGTGCCGGGACCGGTCCGTTGCCGCTCCCGCCGCCTGATCCGGCTGCCGTTGCCGGGCCTGGCAGCCCGTTGCTCGGGATCGAGGCGGCCTCCACCAGCGCCGACGACGGGTAATCGACTGTGTTTCCCCCCTCCATCTACCCCCGGCCAGCTCTTTTAATGACCGGGAGGAGCGAAAATCTCTGCCTCGTGCCGCCACCGGACACTTGTGAGCGTTCAGCGCCAAAGCCCCCGGTCTGGGGGGCGCTTCCCGGGAGGCGAGAGACTGCGGCCAGCAAGAGAGATGCCCGGCTCTGCCCGGCGACCTTCTCGCCTGCCAGAGCCCGGAAGGACGAGGACAGAGCGGGTGAGTGAGCCCCCCTTTGCCCCCCCGGCCAGCTGGCCGAGCGCTATGACCGTCTCCTCTCCCCTCGGCGTGGCTCTCCCGGCGAGGGCGACCCTCACCTGCGAAGCGGCTCCTCTCTCCCGCAGGCCGCTCCTCACAGCGTCGACGAAGCAGCGCTCGGGGACGATGACCAGAGCCGACCGCCCCTTCGCCGCCTCGAAGAGGGCCAGGCGAGCTGCCCGAGCGCAGGCGAGCGAGGGCCGCGAGAGCGCCTCGACGACCACGGGACCGATCGCCAGGTCAAAGACGGACTCCTCGGGGACGGCTCTCTCCGGCTCGAGGCGCCGGCCGGCCTCGACGAGACCGGACAAGAGCCGCGAGCTGGCAATCCGCTCAGCCGGTCCGAACAGGACGAGCCCGGCGCCAGAGGATCTCGCCAGATCGATCGACCGCTCGATCTCCTGGCGGCTTAGCGTCGAGCACTCCGCTGCCACAACCCAGTCGAGCCGGCCACCCTGTCCTTCGAGGCGACACAGGGGGTCTGCCTCGATGCCGGTGCTCGCCGCAAGACTCTCGGCAGCTCTCTTCCCGGGGGCGACAGCGACGACCGAGCTGTCGCCCCCGAGCCCGGCCAGTCGGTCGAGCGCCTGCAGCCGGCCGCCCTTCTCGTAAGAGAGCAGGCGGACCTCGATCCCCTCCGCCTTGGCAGCCAGCTCGCCGGCGGCCACCCGGAGCCGCTCGGCGGCTCCGGGGACGAGGTAGCGGTCGCCCGCTCGCTCGAGGCGACCGGCCAGAAGGAGCCTGTCCACCTCACCCAGAACCTCGCATATGAGGGCACCGGCGGGAGCCGACGCCGCCCGCTCGTAGCAGAGCTCCTCGCGGCTGACGCTGCCCGTCTGGTCCCGCTCGGCTCTTTCCACCCAGTCTGTCGGCCAGTCGAGGGCGGGCGGTGGCGCTGGTGCGAGGGCGGCGGCCAGGCGGCCGGGAGAGAGCCCCGTCTCATAGGCCCTCTCTTTCCACTCGGCGACGAGGCTCTCGTAAGGACGAGAGCGGTCCTTCAACGGTCTTAGCAGCGCGGTCAGCTGATCGCGCTCCCCCGGACGGAGCGGACCGGCCGCCCGGAGCGCAGCCTGCACCAGGGCACCTTGGCGGGAGAACTCCCGCACGGTCGCTGGCGGGATGGCGGCGAGGTCGGCGAAGCCGCGCCTTGGCGGGGCAAAGACGTAGCCCTCTCGAGTGAGCCGAGCCCGCAGCTCGGCGTCGTACAGGGCTCGAACGAGACGCTGAGCGGTGAATAGAGGGCGGGCGTCCAAGGCCGAGAAGGAGCCATCCTCGCCCTGGGCAAGGTTGGCGAGCAGCAGGTGGCTGTGAAGGTGAGGGTCGCTCGCCCGGCTGGTCCGGTGGAGGAAGGCCACTCCGATAGCGCCCCGTGGAACGAGCCGGAGACTGCCCTTCTCCCTCCGGACGAAGAGGAGCTCGTCTTCGACGAACGAGAGCGCCGAGGCGACGGCCTGCTCGTGAGCCTCCCGTATCCGGCTCGCCTGGTCCGGTCCTGCGAGGGCGTGCACGAGGCTCACCGACTTCGGGGCCGAGAAGGTCAGGTCGTAGGCGCAAAGCTCGACCCGGCCCCTGGCGGGCTCGGGGAGCGGTAGCCCGCTCAGGGGCTCCCGCCGCCCGAGGACGGCCCGCACCGCCTCGGGCGAGGCCTGCGTGCCGAGCCCGAGCTCCCGGCTCCCCCGTCCGAGGACGACCGGGTCCGGTTCGATGAGCCCGTCGGGCCGGTCGCTCGAGGCGGCGATCGTCGAGAGGTAGTAGCGCTCCTGGCCGAGACGGACCCTGGCGATCGAGAACACCGCCCGAGCCTGGGCGGCCGG
>JAJZLV010000095.1 GCA_021803215.1 Actinomycetes bacterium
TCCGCGTCCACGTCTTCTACTGCGTGCTCGCGCTCATGGTCGCGAAGCTGATGGTCCGCGAGGCCGACCGGGCAGCGATGCACATGAGCGTCCGGGAACTGCTCTCGAGCCTCGCCGGCATCGAGGAAACCCTGCTCCTCTACCAGGGAGAGCGCGGGCGGCCCCGTGCCCGGCGCATGCTCACCGAACAGGACGCCACCCAGCGGCGCCTCTACGAACTCTTCGGCCTGGATGCATACGCGCCCAAGCGCTGAGTTAGGTACTACGCGAAGGCGCCCCAGAAACAGCTGCTGAACAGGCCAAACGTCGGTGCGTCACAAGCTATCCCGGAAGCTTCCGCTAGGACGGAATCGGCCGTGGCGGCATTCGAGAGATGAGAGGATCTCGTCTGCTCGGGACGATCCGCGACGGGGGGACATTGAGCCAGCCCAGGCCGAATGAGACTCGACGGAAGGCTCTCCTCGGGATGGCCGTCATCTTCACGGCCCTGAACCTGCGCCCGACAATCGCCGCCATCTCCCCTGTGCTGAGCCAGATCCGCCGGACGACGGGGCTCACAGACGCCGGGGCCGGCCTTCTCACCACGCTGCCACTCGTCTGTTTCGGTCTGCTGGCCCCGGCGGCTCCCCGCCTCGTCCGCCGCTTTGGAACCGGGCTCGTCCTTCTCTCCTGCGTCGGACTGCTCACAGCCGGAACGGTGGTCCGCTCCATTGGCATCGCCGGCCTCTTCGCCGGAACCGTCATGCTCGGCATCGGGATCGCCGTCGCCAACGTCCTCATGCCGGGCATCGTGAAGGACGACTTTCCGGAGCATGTAGGCCTCATGACAGGCCTTTACACCATGGCACTCAGCGCCGGCCCCGCCGTGGCGGTCGGGATCAGCGCCCCTTTGTCTACAGGCCTGGGAGGCGACTGGCGGCTTGCCACGGCGCTCTGGGCGGCACCGGCGCTGGTCGCCTTCCTGCTTCTCGTGCCCCTCCGGGCTCACCGCAGGCCTGCCGGCATCAGAGCTTCGCCGGCGGCGGGCAGGTTGCTCCGCGATCCGATGGCCTGGGCGATCACTCTGTTCATGGGCCTTCAGTCGCTCGAGTTCTACTCAGTGCTCGCCTGGCTACCGACGATCTTCTCGAGTCGAGGCATCTCGCCCGACGGAGCAGGTGGTCTCCTCGCGGTGACGAACGTGGTCGGGATTCTCTCGGCCATGGCAGCACCGACTGTCGCCCAACGACTGCCGAGTGCCCGGACCGCCGTCCTCGGGTGCGTGAGCTTCCTGGCAGCAGGAACCGGAGGTCTGCTGGCAGCCCCGCACAGCCTGTACCTGCTCTGGGCAATCCTCCTCGGTGTCGGACAAGGGTCAGCTATCAGCCTTGCCCTGTTGCTCATGGTTCTTCGCTCCCACAGCGCTCACCAGGCAATGGCGCTCTCCGGCATGGCCCAGGGCATCGGCTACTTGATCGCGTCTGCAGGTCCGGCTACCACCGGTGCTCTCCATCAGGCGTCCCACAGCTGGTCATTGCCTCTGGGCGTCCTGTTGGCAGTTCTGCTCCCACTCGGGCTGGCCGGCTACGTCGCCGGCGGCAACCGAAAGGTCAGCCGGGAGGAGGTTCATGTGGCCCTCGAGGAGAGCGGTAGCCTCGGGGCCCGGTGAGGCTCGCTCGGCGCGGCCTCGGGCCCGTAGCTCAGTGGTCAGAGCAGGGGACTCATAATCCCTTGGTCGCAGGTTCGATCCCTGCCGGGCCCACGAGAAGTGCCTGGTCAGGGATAAGAGAGAGGGGGGCCCCAAACCGGTCCACCCCCGGCCGGAACGGGCACAACAACCCCCACGGCAACGGAGCAGTCCAGCCAGCCAGGGGTGCAGTTGGGGAGTGGGGGGGGGGCGGACGGTACGGAGGTGACTCAGCCGCGACGAGGCGTTCGCCCTCGTCCTGATTGGAAACGAATTTCGAACCCGGGCTGGCTGACGTGAACCGAGACGTCGCCCAGCTGGGCTAGTTGAACAAGTTGCTCAGTCAGGGCTGTCGCTTGCGCCAAGGGGTCTCGACCCGGATAGTGGGCTCGGGGCGCGCCGGTGAACCAGCGGCGCCGCTCCCATAGCCACTGAACCGTGATCAGAAGTTGGAGCGGTCGGCTCAACATCACGTTTGCGCGGTGCGGGCGGTCAGCTGGGCCGAACTCGACGCCGCGCGAGAGCGCTTCGCCTCCCTCGGCCTCCGGCTGAACGTCACACCGGAGAACTTCGGCCCGGATGGGGATCGGCGCCAACTGCACGCCGTCGGCGTTGCCGGCTCCCGCATGATCTTCTTCACCAACGGCCCCAACGGCCGCCAGATCGTGAAGCGGTCCGAGGTCGCCCTCGGCGACCTGCGTAGCCCGCTCGGGCCGGGGACGACGCAGCGGTTCATCGACGAGGCTGCGAGCTGGATGCTCGACCGAGTGATCGACGGGCCGGGGAACGTGCCGCCGTGGTTCGGCACCGGGGCGACGGCCGACGTGTCGATGGGCACGCCCGGGCGTGTAGCGAGCCTTGGTGAGCTTGGCTCGCCCTTCGGCTTTGCCATCGGCGCTCGCCGCGCTCGTCGGGTCGAGCCTTTGTTCTCCGGAGAGCGAATACGGCTCATCGCCCCCGCTGGCGACCTACCCGAGAAGGCTCGCTGGGTGGAGATCCCCTCAGGAGCACGTCCAAACGTGGTCATAGGAGAGGCTCGTGGCCGTCCAGGCGACGTGCGAGTTGGCAGCTATGGCAACGAGGTCGTCTCGCTCCTCTTACACCCGGAGTCGAAGTTGCTCGGACCTGACGGAGAGGTGTGCAAGGCGACGACCAAAGGGCTGCTCACGCCGAGACCGGTAACCATCGGCGCTGTGTATCTCGTCGGCAAGGAGGGGAACCGGCTCGACGAGGTGACGACGGGGGATGTGATCGAGGTTGACGAGGTGCTGATGGGCTATGGAGACGACGAGTGGGAGCGGGTCCTGGCACCGGCCGTTATGCGGATGGGCGTGAGGAGACTCGCACGCGACACGGGCCTTGCGCTATCCAGCCTGCTCGTGAGTCTCAAAGGAGGCGCGGCCCCGAGAGACCGCACCAAGCGAGCCGTGAGAGCAGCCCTCGAGAGTCTCTACCCCGGTTGGGATTACCGCGGAGGCTGACGAAACTCCGCCTGTGCGCCATGATTCGTGAATGGCACTGACGTACCCTGTCGACCATGTCACCGAAGACCCCGACGTCGCCTCTGTCTTCGTGCTCGGAGCGGGATTCTCCAAGGCAATCTCGGACCGCATGCCCACTACCGACGAACTCGGCAACGCTGTCGTCGCCGCCGATGAGAGTCCGGAAGTGCTCGCCCAGGCCCCCTTTGAAAACGGCCGGTTCGAGACCTGGCTCTCCCGGCTGGCCGAAGACCAGCCGGATCTCGAAGCAGACGAGAACCTGCGTAACCGGGCGACATTTCTTCGCCTCAGTCGTCTCATTCGCGACATCCTGTCGCAATGTCAGGAGGACGCCAGCGAAGGCGTTTGTGACTGGCTCATCGACTTGATGTCGACGTGGCATGCACGCCACGCCACCGTGCTTACGCTGAATTATGACACTTTGGTAGAAGATGCATTACAGATGATACGCCCGTGGAATTGGCAGGCTGCGCGTGGACCAGTTTGGGATGACATTCTTTCGCATCTTCCCCCACGAGTTCCCATGCCCGGAACATTCGACGTGCCCTCCACAACCACCTTTGGCCTATTCAAATTACACGGATCTCTCAACTGGTACACGACGAGTGGACTTGACACAGCACCTGTGTACCGGTGGACGACGACCCATCCGAAAAGCGCCGAGGAAGTCAGGAGATATCTTCCCGACAGCGTTCCCTTCGTTGTCCCTCCTGCGGCAACAAAATCCTCCTATTACCGGAGCCCAGTGATTCACGAGATATGGCAACGAGCCGCGGCGTCTTTGCGAACCGCCCAGCGAATGGCATTACTCGGTTACTCCCTCCCCCCGGCGGACCTAGTGGTATCGGGAATGATCTCCGACGCTTGTCGGAGCCGAGCACCCGTTGTAGACGTCGTCAACCCTTGCGCGGACGACATAGCCGCCCGAGTGAAGCTCCTCCTACCTGGGTCGGAAGTTAACTTGCTCCCTGAAGAGGATTGCATTGCCAGGTATGTCGGACAATACGTCGATGGAGCCGCTCGCGGCCTGGTAAGAGCGCTCATCTCCCACGCAGAACCATCCAACGCCAATCCAGTTCTCCTCGTAGGGTGGTCGCCCGACTCATGTGCAGCGGTAACGGACTCGAACGTGAGTGATTCTGTCATTGAACTCAGCTTGGAAGATCTGGGGACCGGCCGGAATCGACTGGGAAAGGTGCTCGGCGGCCCGGGACGACAGCGCGAGGCCTACGAGACGCGCCTTCTCCGCTATTCAGACCTGAAATCGGTACTCTCGGACGGAAGGCAGCTGGTCGCGGTGATGCCATCTAGCCAGCGTATTCCGATCGTTGCCGCCGCAGCCCACGAAACGCCGACACATTGGATCAAGAGTTGGCAAGTGCTCGTGCCATCCCGACCTCTTGGTTTCTCGTAGCGCCGGGCCGGCCGCACTGTGCATGGAGTCTCACCGGCGTCACCTCATCAGCGGCGCCCCTTGTGAGGTTATAGGTTAAGTCGGATGGATCTGAGTTCGTGTCTCATGGAAGACGCTGTCCGAAATCGCTTGAGACTCTCAGGGTCGCATGCTCGCATGAGGAACGAGGCCAAACTGGCGTCAAGCGCGGGACGAAAGCTCCTGGGGTTGATGACCTCGGTATCCACCATCGGCTGAGCGCGCGGATACGGGTGGTGTCCGTCGCACAGTAGCTCATAGAGCATCACACCTGTCGCGAAAAGGTCAGTCGAAACGTCCCATTCCGTCTGGTTTGCGTCGGGAGCCTGATACGGGGGAGTGCCAGACGACGTCCTGATAGATTCTCCCACCCGCGATGCGATGTTGAAATCTAAAAGTCTGGCGCCCGTCGAAGTGAGTATGACGTTGCTCGGCTTGACGTCACGATGAACGAGACCCTCCGCTTTTAGTTGTTGCAACTCTAAGTACTCTGCCTCAGACAGAGCGCCGGCCTCCTCTTTTTTCTTCAGTTTGGAGATCGCTTCGGCGTCGGGATGTATGGCGGTCAATGCTTCCAGGACATCAAGGATGGCGTCGACGGCATCTCGATCACTGAGGCGGGCCTCGCCTCTCACGTAGCTCTCCAGCACCTCGCCCTCAACGAACTCAGTGATGAGGTACCAGTCGCCAGCGTCCGTCTTGTCGGCCCAGAACACCTCGACAACCCGGGGATGGCGGATCTTACGGAGTGCTTTGAGCTCACGGCTCACTGCTTCATCAGGGCGTCCAGTGGGCTTAAAGAGCTTGAGCGCTCGCTCTTCTCCCTCGACCGTGTCTCGAACTCGATAGACCTGAGAGAAACCTCCCTCATCAAGCGGCGAGATCACCTCGAATCGTCCATCTATCACGTCACCAGGCGTGTACTTCCGCGGTCTCCCACTAGGGGCTCCCAGGTCCTTGGGATCGTGCTCAGGACGACCACCGGAAGCCAGTGGGAGGGCCGAGGAACCGAGACTGTCCCAGATCTCGTTGAGCGACTTCAGAACAGCTTCGGCTCCCGGCGGTCGGTCGTCAGGACGAGCAGCAACGAGGCTGTCAAGGAGGTCATGGACATCGGGTGGCAAGTCGGGCCGCCGGTCGCGAACGACTGCCGGGTCATGGATATGAAGTGCTGCAAGCGCAAGCGAGACCAGCACGCAACCCAGTGAATAGAGATCCGAGCGCTGGTCGAGAAAGTCGCCTCTGCATTCTTCAGGGGAGGCATAGCTCTCATCGGGGACCGGCAGAGCGTCTCCAGCGATAGCCCGCTCGTCGAGGAGAATCGCTGAATCGAAGTCTCCGAGCTTCACCTTTTGGCGGTGGTCAAGAAAAATGCTGGCTGGCGTCACGTCACGGTGCAGCACCCCGGCACCATGAATCTGCATCAGTGCCTTCGTGAGTTCTCTCCCGTATCTGACGATCAGGTCACAAGGGACGCGGGAACCTACTCGGGAGGTCCGCTTGATGAAATCGGCGAGGCTCCCACCGCTCAGGTACTCAAAGACCAGATAGTGGTCCGGGCCGTCGATGTCGTACAGGTAACACGCAACGATGTGGGAGTGGGGTTTTACTCGACTGAGTAGATTCGCCTCTCGCCTCGCACTCTCCGGATCCCGCACCATGGCCTCGGGGTGCACGATCGAGAGCGCAACCAGCCGATCCCCAACTTTGGTGTCCTCGGCGAGGTACGTGCACTTGCGCGTGCCGCAACCAAGTAAACGTTCGATGCGGTAGCGATCGGCGAAGCGCGTCCCCGGTTCGAGCACGATGTGTAGGTTCACCCCCTCCGGCACTCAAGCCCATTGTCGCGCGACCGACTTTTGTTTGTCTTCCGACAGTTCCCCGACCCAGGCGAGACCCAGTACGTGCCCCCACCTAGCCGTCCGCCCCACCCCTTGGCCTTGGCTGGTTAGGGTGGGGCGGACGGGGGGGGCGGACCCGAGGGACGACCGGCGGACCCGAGAGACGAGCGGGGGGGCAGAAGGCGGAGGGGGGCCTTCCTTCGAGCCAGGGCCGGCGCTTCGTTTAGCAGTGGAGGGCGTTGGTTGAACAGATGACGTCTCAAGCGAGCAAAATGCTCACTATGACCGGAGGCGAGAGAGCTCCGATATTCATAGCTGGCAAGCCGCTTACCGACATCTGGGCGGCGCCGGGCCTCAAGTGGCAAGCGACGGTCCGCGCCGCCATCTCGGAGCCGCTCATTCACCCTCGGCTCCGGTTCATTCGCAACGACCGCGCCCAGTTCGACTTGGACAATCTGGCCTTCCCAGTGCTGGCGGCCTCTGAGTGCTCAGCCTGCGACTCCGTGTGGGCCACAGTTGAGGCCGGGGAGTTGGAAGGGGTCTGGGTCTCCGAGGAGAGACCTCCTCCCGCTCCGGCGGCGAGCGCCTCGGTCTACATTGCACGCCCTAGCGTCGCTTCCATTTCTGGACGTGCGGCTGTCCCGGAGCTCGTCGGTAAGAGCGTCGTGGCCGAAGGGTGTCCGCTTGGCCTCGCTCTTATGTTCGACGCGGCCGAGACCCAGGTGGGAGAGATGAGTTACGACGGACCCACCAAGAGCCTGGTGGACGATCTGGGACCACTGCTGGGATTCCGAATGTATCGGGGCAGGCAAGTCTCGGCCGATAACCGAATCAAGGACCTGCGCATCAGCCGCGGGCACCATCCCGGTACTTCCGGTGTGACAGTGAGTGTCTGGCCGCTGTCCGGCTGACGCGGGGCTAGGGGCGGATAGCCCTACCCGGGGCTTACTCACGAGGAGCACCCCTCGCCCGCCTCACCCCAGCCCACTCCCCACTCCCGTCGGCCCCGACCCTGGCTGGCTGGCCTTAATTACCGCCCGTGTACCGTTTTCCCGTCGCCTCTCTCTTATCCCAGAAGTGCCTGGTCATACAGGCTGTACTTCGTCACCCCGGACGTCGTTACACCCTCCCGCCACTCTCTTGCTACCCCGCTCTGACCGGACGGGCTAAGCCGCTTGACTGGTTCCCGACCCAGCGGCCAGCGGCGAAGGCTCCCGCGTCGCAAGCCCGACAGGGCCTCGGACGTCAGAGAGAACATGGCATTACATGCGACGCTCCATCACCCGGCCCACACGAGCGCTAGCGATGCCACAGACGCCAACTAGAGCCGGCTCAGCAGCTCTCGCAGTCCTAACCATGGGTACGGCCCTGGTTGCTTGTGGGAGACCTGGTCCGGGCCAGATGTCGTCTTACTCATTGAAACGCAGGCAGATCCCCACACAGTGTGGGTCGCTCCACGGTGATCTAGTAACTTTTACCGGCTCGGTATCAGGTCTCGCGGCTGTAATATTACGACTTAATGAGGTCGGAAGAGTGAGGTGCGTGCTCACTGGATTTCCGAAAGTAGTCATAAGAAGTGTAGCTGGAGTGAAGCTAAAGGCATCGATTAAATACAGCGACTATCATGTCTTCCCTGATATGCGAATTCCCACAGAGGCTATTCTCACGAGACGGCATAGTTCCTTTCTGTTATTGACGTACTCGAATGGTGCCGACGCTCCGAAGGCCCCGTGCCAGACGATCGGCAGCTTTGGACTGCGGTGGAGGCATTCGGATAAGTCGCTCTCTATCTCCGCCTCCGATGTGATCAACGGCAAAACAGTGTACGACATGCGAATCTCTGGGCCGACCATAGGGCTAAGCGTTTCACCGCCGCTGAGTCAAGATCCAACGAAAGGCATTGAATAGTCTCGGGTCTTTTGGGCTCGGCGTAAATAGATACAAAACTCACTCGGCTACCGCGGGTCTCGTTGAAGCGATGGCAAGCTTGCGGCCTCAGAGATCATGCAAACTCATCCTCCGGAGCTGCCTCCACGGCGCCGCGCTATCGCAGGCACTGAGACACGTTCGCGCCAGGCAGCGCCATCACGCCTGATCTTGCCCGGGATGGCGACAGGAGCACCCGTGGGTACTATGGCGCCTCCGGCGCCAGCCCCACCATATTCATCGCACCTTCATCGCGCATTCGCTCCCGTCCGCCGACGGCCTCCCACGGTCGCTTCAGGCCGTTGACCGCCAGTGCGGACCGCCGTTGTCGCCGAGGACCGCCTTGGGCCGATCCGGAGGCTGAGGCCCCAGTTCCGCCACCTCATGCAGTACCCAGCACGTCGCGGCAAACGACCAGCCGAGGTCCTTCGAGATGATCATGACCCCGCCGTGCCGGGCACCTAGGCGTCGGCGGCACGCCAGTGCTTCTCGGAGCCACTTGGCGAGGCCGTTGACGGCTTGCCTGAGCTCCGAGTCGACGAAATCCGATGGCGATGCTCGGAGCGCCACCGACGCCACCGGCTGATCGCCAGATTGTGCAACACCCGACGAGCCCAGGCCACCCTGTTGGAGTGCCGCCCTAGAAAAGCCCCGTGTTCCCAGACTCTGACGAAGGTCTCTTGGACGAGATCCGCGACCTGCTCCTTTGAGCCGGTGTAGAGGTAGGCCGCGGCATCAAGGTCGGAGCGGTTGGCGTAGAAGAAGACCTCGAAGCCGAGCCTCGCTTGCGCGGGGCTGTCCCTCGAGGCTCGGGCTACCGACTACATCAACGCCTGAGCGAGGGGATTGGTTGCACATCGCCACGGCGACCCCACGCTCTGGTCCGGGCAGGCCGTTCGGAACAGACGGTCGCGAGAACGACCGCCCTGTGTAGCGCCGCGCCGTGGTGGCCGCTGGCGGCGCAGCGGCGGCACTCCCTGGCACACTGTCGCCGTGCGAGATGCCTCACAGTCCGGCGGGTTCGACGGTGCCTTTCCGGCAAGCGACAGCCCCGAGATCCTCGTCGTCGACGACGAGCCCTCCATCGTCGACACCGTCGCCACGGTGCTCAGGTACGAGGGCTTCACGGTCGATGAGGCGAGCGACGGGCGCCAGGCTCTCTCCAAGTTGCAAGAGCGCCGCTTCGATCTCGTGATCCTCGATGTGATGATGCCGGGCATCGACGGCCTCGAGGTGACGAGACGGATGCGAGCAGACGGGATCGAGGTACCTGTCCTCTTCCTCACCGCCCGCGGCGAGACGGCCGACTTGGTGGCGGGGCTGGCGGCCGGGGGCGACGACTACATTGCCAAGCCCTTCTCGCTCGCCGAGCTCGTGGCTCGCTCGAAGGCGCTCTTGCGGCGAGCGGGCAGCACCGTGACCGACCGCAAGCTCCGCTTCGCCGATCTCACGATGGACGAGGAGCGTCATGAGGTCTTCCGAGGCGACACCCTGGTCCAGCTGACTGCGACCGAATTCAACCTCCTCAGAGTCTTCATGCTGAACCCGCGACGAGTTCTCTCGAAGGCTCAGCTCATCGACTACGTCTGGCACTACGACTTCGGAGGCAACCAGAACATCGTCGAGACATACGTCCGCTATCTGCGACGAAAGCTCGACCCGCTCGGAGCGCCGCTCATCCACACCATCCGCCTCGTCGGCTACGTGCTGCGGGAGGCCGACGCCTAGGTGTCGCTCCGTCTCCGGCTCCTCGTCGCCGTCGGAGTCGTTGTCGTGCTGGCTTTGGCCGCCGTCGACCTCGCCACCTACTCCGCCTACCGCTCCTATCTGGGTGGCAGGGTCGACTCGAACCTTCGCACAGCGGGTGCGCCGCTTGCCGCCTGCCTCGAGCAGGGCGGACGTCTCCAGATTGGCCTCGTCGAGGAGTCAGCCCCCGGAGTTCTCGCCGAGCTCTTCACGCCGGCCGGCAGGCAGCAGAGCTTCGTCGCCGCCACCTCCTCCGCCCGAGGTCACAGCGGCCGTCTCGCCCGCCCGGACCTCCCCGGCCTCGCCGGCCAGGTGCTCGCTCTGCCGAAGAGCAAGAGGCCGTCGGGCCCTATGAGCGACGAGTGCGCCGACACCTTGGCAGCCGGCGTCCACCGCGGAAAGCTTCCCGTCTCGGCCAGCAAGGAGCAGGGAAAGGAGGTGAGCGCCTCCTTTGCAGCCGGCGAGCTCCTCCTCACCTCACCCGAGGTGAGCGAGTCCCAGCCCTCCTACCGCTTGCTCGGGATCCACCTCTCGACGGGCGGGGCCCTCGTGGTCGGCCTTCCGCTCACAGCGAACATCGACTCTCTCCGGCGCCTGTTGCTCATCGAGCTCGCCGTCTCGGCGGCCGCTCTCATCGGCGCCGTTTTGATCGGCCTTTGGCTCGTGAGGATCGGTGTCAAGCCTCTGGTCGAGATCGAGGAGACCGCTGCCGCCATCGTGGAGGGGGACCTCGAGGCCCGCGTGCCGGATCGCTTCTCACCCCGGACCGAGCTCGGCCGGCTCACCGCGGTGCTCAACTCGATGATCGGCCGGCTCTCGGACGACATCGAGGAGCGCCGGGCGAGCGAGCAGGCTCTCAGCGAGTCCGAGCAGCGCATGCGACGCTTCCTCGCCGACGCCTCCCACGAGCTTCGCACCCCGGTCTCGGCCGTCTCGGCCTACGCCGAGCTCTTCAGCGCCGGAGCCGATCGGCGCCCCGAGGACCTCGCCCGGGTGCTGCGGGGGATAGCGGCGGAGACCGATCGGATGCGCCGCCTGGTGGATGACCTCATGCTGCTCGCCAACCTCGACGAGGGAAGGCCGCTCGCCCGCCGGCCGGTCGAGCTCGTCTCGCTCTCGGCCGACGCCGTCCATGCCGCCGAGACGATCGGCGAGTGGCCGGTCCGCCTCGTCGCCTCCGAGCCGGTCGAGGTGATCGGGGACGAGACACGCCTCCGACAGGTGATCGACAACCTGCTCGCCAACGTGCGGGCCCACACTCCGGTCGGCACCCCGGCCACCCTCGCCGTCAGGAGGGAGGGTGACGAGGTCCGCCTCGAGGTGGCCGACCGCGGCCCGGGGCTGAGCGCCGAGGGCCGCAAGAGGCTCTTCGAGCGCTTCTTCAGAGAGGACACCTCGAGGTCACGCACCTCCGGCGGGGCCGGCCTCGGCCTTGCCATAGTGCGAGCCATCGTCGAGGCGCACGGCGGCCGGGTGGAGGTCGCCGACACGCCCGGCGGGGGAGCCCGTTTCAGCGTCGTCCTTCCGGGCACCCCCGGCGAGGTCGAGCCTCAGTAAGTATCAGCCACGACCACGGCCGCTCCCAGCCCGTTCCAAGCTCTGGACGACAAGCTGGCCCGGCAATGGCTGAACCAGAGATGAGCAGTGGCGCCGGTCACCTTCGAGCGCACTGACGCGACCTCCCGCCGCCGGGACCGCCCGCTCCAAGCGAGCGCAAAACGGCTCTCGCGGCCTCCGCGACCGGGCGCCGTCGACTTCGCCGTCGTCCTCGCCGGTCTCGGTCTCGGCGCCTCGGTGGCGCTCGCTCTCACGGCCGAGACCTGGAGCGAGCTCACCGCTACCGGCGGCATCGCCATGTTCATCGGCAACCTCACGGGGCTGGCAGGCACCTACCTCGCCCTCGTCATGATCCTCCTCGTGAGCCGGATACCGGTCGTCGAGCGGACTCTGGGACAGGACCGCCTCCTGGCCTGGCACCGCCGGCTTGCCCCTTGGCCGATCTCGCTCATCGTCGCTCACGCCGTCTTCCTCACGATCGGCTACGCCCAATCGGCTCACACGGGTGTCCTCCACGAGCTCGGAACATTCGTCTCGCACTTCCCCGGCATGCTCGTCGCCCTCATCGGCTTCGGCATCCTCGTCGTCATCGCGGTGCTCTCGATCTACTCGGTGCGCCGCCGCCTGAAGCGGGAGACCTGGTGGGCGATCCACCTCGGGATGTACCTCGCCTTCGCCCTCGCCTTCGCCCACGAGGTCGTCCTCGGCCCCTCTTTCGTCAACCATCCGCTCACCCAGGTGGTCTGGTCGGCGGCCTGGGCCGCTACGGCCGGGGTGGTCCTCACCTACCGCTTCGGCCTCCCGATCTACCGCAGCCTTCGTTACCGGCTCCGAGTGGCCGAGCTGCGAGAGGAAGCAGACGGCATCACCTCGATCATCCTCGAGGGCAGAAACCTCGACCGCCTGGCGATCTCGGGCGGCCAATTCTTCGAGTGGCGCTTCCTCAAAAGAGGGCTCTGGTGGCAGGCGCACCCCTACACGCTCTCGGCTCGCCCACGGCCGCCCTACATGCGCCTGACGGTGAAGTCCGTCGGCGACCACTCCCGGGCTCTCTCCCGTCTCCAGCCGGGGACCAAGGTCCTCGTCGAGGGGCCGTACGGGGCCTTCACGGCCCATGCCCGCCGGCACCAGCGGGCCGCCCTCCTCACGAACGGGATCGGCGTAACCACCGTCCGGTCTCTTTTGGAGGACCTCCCGAAGCGGAGCCAGCCGGTCGTCGTCTGGCGGGTGGCGAGCGAGGCCGAGGCCGCCCTGGCCGACGAGGTGCGCCAGCTCGTCAGCCACCTCGGTGGCAAGTTCCACCTCCTCGCCGGCAAGCGGGAGGACTACCCGCTGCAAAAGGTCGTCGGCCTCGTACCGGACCTTCGCACCCGCGACCTTTACGTCTCCGGCTCGGAGAGCTTCGTGAAGGACGTCGTCGATCTCCTCTACCACCAGGGCGTCGCCCGGGAGGCGATCCGCAGCGAGGTTTACGCCCTGTGAGCCGCCTGAGAGGCGTCCTCGCCACGGGTGCCTCATTGGCCGGCTTCGCGATCATCCTGGTCGCCCACACCCTGTCCGGCTCCTCGATCCCGGCCGCCCTCCGCGGGTCGCCGGGCCACAAGTCGAACGGGCCGGCGCCGAAGTCCTCCCCCTCGGCGTCGGTGCCGACGATCGCCGGACCTGCGGGGGTGAGGGGCAACCACACTGTGACCGGAAAGGTCGCCGGCTACGGCTACGGGGAGATCGCCGTCAAGCTGCAGGTCGACAACGGCCGAATCGTCTCGGTCAGAGTCGCCAAGCTCGCCACCGCAGACAGCTACTCCCAGCAGATCGCCGCCCAGGTCGTCCCGATGCTCACCCACGAGGTGATGGCAGCCCAGAGCGCCCGCATATCGGCCATCTCCGGGGCGACCTATACGAGCGAGGGCTACGCCTACTCGGTCCAGTCGGCCCTCGACGCCCTCAAGAAGGGATGAGCCAAGGGGGCTACTTCCGCCACGCCGAGGCGGTGATGGGAACGGTGGTCTCATTCCTCCTCGGTGAGGACGGCCTGCCGTTCGAGAAGGTGCTCTCGGCTACCGAGGCAGCCGCGGCCGAGCTGCACCGGCTGGACGAGATCTTCAGCCTCTACCGGGAGGAGAGCCCGATGACCCGCTACCGGGACGGCTCGCTCTCCGAGGAGGAGCTACCCTCGGAGATCCCGGTCGTCCTCGCCCTCTGCCGTCAGGTGCGGGAGGAGACCGGCGGCTACTTCGACCCCTGGGCGCTGCCGGGCGGTCTCGATCCGTCCGGTCTCGTAAAGGGCTGGGCGGTCGAGCGAGCCGGCGCCTTGCTCGAGGCGGCCGGCATAGCGGCCGGCCTCGTCAACGGCGGAGGAGACATGATCGCCTTCGGCCGGCCGCTCGGGGAGAAGCGGTGGCGGGTCGGCATCCGGCATCCCTGGCGTGAGGAGGGGCTCGCCTGCGTGGTCGACCTCGAGCCTGGGAGCTCTCTCGCCACCTCGGGCCGCTACGAGCGGGGTGAGCACCTCGTCAACCCCCGCCCCGGCCCGCCGGCCCGAAGGACTGCCTCGGCGAGTGTGATCGGCCCCTCGCTGGCGCGGGCCGACGCCTATGCGACCGCCCTCTCTGTCGCGCGAGAGCCATTGAGGCTTTCGGGGATGCTCCCAACTGGGTACGAGAGTTATCTAGTCTTCGAAGACGGCGCCGAGGAGGCGACCCGAGGCTTCCCGTTCTCCAGTTCGGTCTCGGACGGCGACGATCCCACAGAGAAAGCCATTACCGAAACATGAGCCAAAGAGCTGTCCCGAGTACCCGTGCCCGGCGAGAGGCCGAGCTCAGACGAGCCGCCGCTCGCCGCCGGGGCCACTTCCGTCTCGTGGCCCTCTTGGCCGCCCTCGGAGTGGTGGTCGGACTGGTCGCGGCCGCCGGCAGCGGCGGTGGGACGACCACGGGCAAGAGCGGGAGCGGGAGCCGGACCGGGCCGGCACAGGCCACCGCCGACGCCTCGAGAAAGGGCCCGCCCGCCATCGAGGCCGGCCTGATGCCCTGGAGCTTGAACCAACCCCTCAGCCGAGAGGTGGTCCTCCCATCGAGCAACGGGCGCTCCCTCGTCGTGGCCGGCGGGCTCAGCAGCTCGGGCTCGCAGTCGGGGGTCTACCTCGTCAACCCCCTCACAGGCTCCGCCAGCCAGATCGGCCAGCTCAGCACCCCGACCCACGACGCCGCCGGGGCCGTGCTCGGCAACAAGGGCTACATCTTCGGCGGAGGCTCCTCTGTTCCGGTCAACAGCGCCGAGCGCCTCGCCACGCTCGGAGCTGGCTCTGGCCCAGCGAGCGCGCTTCAGCCCCTCCCGCAGGCCCGCTCCGACGACTCGGCCGCGGTCATCGGCTCGACGGCCTACATAGTCGGCGGCTACTCCGGCTCGAGCGCCGACTCGGCCGTCCTCGCAACCAGCAACGGCCAGAGCTACCGCACGGTCGCCCACCTCAGCGTGCCGGTCCGCTACGCGGCCGTGGCGGCCCTCGGAAGGAGGCTCTTCGTCTTCGGGGGAGACGCCACCTCCGGGCCCCGCACAGGCGCCCCCGTAACAGACATCCAAGAGGTGAACCCGAGGTCCGGGACATCGCGGGTGATCGGTAGGCTCCCGCGGCCGCTCGCCGGCTCGGCCGCCGCCGACCTCGGCGGCACCATCTACCTCGCCGGGGGCGAGACGGTGCCCTCGAGCGCCAGCCCCGCTACGACGCCCTCTGAGCTCTCGACGATCTGGGCCTTCGTCCCCTCGAGCGCCAGGCTCCTCGTCGCCGGACATCTCTTCGTCGGCCTCTCTCACGCCGGCGTGGCGGTCATCGGGAAGCGCGCCTGGCTGGTCGGAGGCGAGACCAAAGGCGGTGCCATCTCCCGCGATGTACAGATGTTCGAGCCGAACCGCAAGTTCGGGACGGCCGGGGTGCCCGGGGCCGGCTCTCCGTACTTCGGCGACACCCTGCTGATCGCTGACAGGGGCAACAACCGGCTCCTCGCCCTCACCGACACGGAGAAGATCATCTGGCACTACCCGGGCCCAGGAATGCCACCCCCGCCGGGCGGCTTCTACTTCCCCGACGATGCCTTTTTCATCGACCACGGCCACGCCATCATCTCCAACCAGGAGTTGAACGAGACGGTCGTCGAGATCGGCTACCCCTCCGGCAAGGTGCTCTGGCAGTACGGCCATCCCCGCCAACCGGGCTCGCTACCGGGCTATTTGCACAACCCCGACGATGCCTATCTGTTGAAGGACGGGCTCATCAGCGTCGCCGACCCGGTCAACTGCCGGGTGCTCGTGATCAACCCGAAGACGAAGAAGATCGTCACCCAGATCGGGACCCCGGGCGCCTGCTACCACAACCCGCCCCACTACCTCGGCTCGCCGAACGGTGACACTCCCCTTGCCAACGGCAACCTGCTCGTCTCGGAGATCAACGGCTCTTGGATCGACGAGTTCACCCAGTCCGGGAAGCTCGTCTGGTCGACCCACCTCGCCATCGGCTACCCCTCCGACCCCCAGCCGCTCGCCAACGGCAAATTCCTGGTGGCCGACTACACCAACCCCGGTGGCTTCATCATCTTCGACAAGTCCGGCAAGATCCTCTGGTCCTACGCCCCCACGAGCGGTCCGGGCAAGCTGAACGAGCCCTCCCTGGTCGAGATGCTCCCGTCCGGGGTGCTCATGGCGAACGACGACCACAACGACCGCCTCGTCGCAGTCGACGTGGCCACGAAGGCCCTCGTCTGGCAGTACGGCCACACCGGGGTGCCGGGCACGGCGCCGGGCTACCTCTACAAGCCGGACGGCTTCGACCTCCTCGGCCCGCACGGCACCTACCCGACGCACCCGACCACCGGCTGAAAGGGCCCTTGTCGAGAGCTGGGTCCGGGCTGAGACTTCCCGGGGACGACGACTGCCGCCCCAGCTGAGTGGGTACCGTCGAAACGTGCTGTATCGCGCCCGCCACGAGACACCCTTCGGCCCGGTCTCCGAGCCGGTCGCCCGCCTGCTCCGCCTAGGCCGGATCGACTTCCCTGAGACCCTCCCCCGGCCCTCCTGGCCACGTTTCCTGGTCGCCACCGTTCTCGCCTTGGCGGGCTCGCTGGTGCTCGACTCCCTCCTCGTCGCCATCGGGACGCGGCTGTTCCCCTCCACCCAGGGCTACATCCACTTCCGCTTCAGCGACTACGCCACTCTCACGGTCATCGGCGTCGTCTTCGCCTGCGTCGGCTGGCCGATCGTGACGGCTGTGAGCTCATCGGCCCGCTGGCTGTTCCTCCGCCTGGCCGTTTTGGCAATGCTCTTCCTCTTCCTCCCCGACCTCTACCTGCTGATGGTGGGCTCGACGATCGAGGAGGTGGGGGTGCTCATGTCGATGCACATCGTCATCGCTTTCGTCACCTACAACGCCCTCGTGCGCATCGCCCCGGCCGACCGGCCCGGGCGGGCCGTCTCGACCCACCTCAGGGCGAGTGTCTCGTCGAGGCGGGTCGAGATAGACCTCGAACCCTAGGCTGCCTCTCCGGCCGCCTCGAGGGCGTCCTCGATCATCCGGACGAGCCGGCGCGCCGAGTCAGCTGTGAGCTCGACGGCGCAGCGAGCCGACGGTCCCTCGGCCCCGTTGACGAAGTCGATGTTCAACGTGTGCTCATAGGAGGCGTGGTAGGGGTGATCGACGTAGCACAGGGCACCGGTCAGTTTGAACCAGCCCTTTTGACCCTTGGCGCTCCCTTGCATCTCGGCCCGCACGGTGAGGTAGGAGCACATCAGGCGCCTGCCTTCAGGTAGCGCCCGAAGAAGTCCCAGATCTTCGCCCAGCCCTCCTTGGCGGCCTCGGGCCGGTACATGCCAGAGCCCCAGCCGAAAAAGCCGTGACCGGCGTTGTCGTAGCGGTGGAACTCGTAGGTCGCGCCGGCCTGCTTCAGCTTCTCTTCGAGCTCGTCCACCTGGGCCGGCGAGGGAGACCTGTCCTCGTTCCCGAACAGCCCGAGCAGCGGGCAGGAGATGTTGTCGGCCAGGTGGATGATGGGCTTCACCTCCGTGAGGCCGTACTCAGCCGGTGGCTCGCCGACGACGAAGCCTCCGTAGCAGTCGACGGCGGCGTCCACCTCGAGCGAGCAAGCGGCGAGGAAGGCCTGGCGGCCGCCCGAGCAGTAGCCGATGACCCCCACCTTGCCGTTGCAGTCATCGAGCTGCTTCACGTAGTCGATGGCGCCTTGGCAGTCGCCGAGGAAGCGGGCGTCAGGCACGCCGCCGGCCGAGCGCGAAGCCGCCGCGGCGTCGTCGGGGGCGGTGTCGTAGCCGCCCTCGCGGAAGTGCAGGTTCGGGCAGATGCCGATGTAGCCGTGGGCGGCGAAGCGATTCGTTATCTCGATCGTCTCCTCGTCCCAGCCGGGCATGTGGTGGATGACCACCACGGCAGGGAAGGGGCCTTCGCCACGAGGACGCGCCAGATAGGCATTGATCTCGTCCCCTCCGGCTCCCCTGATACCGATCTCTTCTGAGCTGAGCCCCGTGTACATGCATCTCCTTCCTCGGTTGGACAGCTACTCGTACTTCTAGCGGATGAGGAGGCGTCCGGACCAGGTGACCGGAGGTGCCCGGTTCGGATGCCTTGAGCTGATGGCCCGGGCGCCCGGGCGAGACGGCTTCCTCTCCTCCCCGGCTCGACAGAGAGCTCAGCAGTGCACGAGCCGACGGAGCTGAGGGCGAGCGGGCGATCGTTGCGGAGCTAGTCCGGAGCGCCCGGCTCTCTCAGCCGGTCGCGAGGCGGCTCGCCGAAGAGGCGCCGGGCGGGACCGGCCCCTACTTAGAGGCTCAGCGGATAGGTAGCGATGCCGGTGACCAGCGGTTACGCCAGTCGATGAGCTTTGCGGTGAGCAAGAAGACGACCGCGAGGGCGAACTGTGCAAGTCGATGAGCCGTCTTGCGGTCCGTGTTCCGTCGAAGCTGACCGAAGTTCGAAAGCCACGAGTTGGTCCGTTCGACTGGCCACCGCAGACCCATCGGCTGATTGTTCTTCGTCCCGCCGGCGGTCCCGCGCTTGCGCTTTCTCGCGATGACGGCGTCTTCGATGTCACGCTCTATGAGGCGCTGTCGGGTGGCGTCGGAGTCGTAACCGCGGTCGAGCCAGATGGTCTCGATCTCTTGGAGCAGGCCCTTCGCCTTGGCGTCGTCGAGGGTGGGGGCGAGCATGACCGAGTCGTTTCGATTGGCACCGTCGACAGCCACGCCGAAGGGGATCCCGTTGTCGTCGGTCAGGATCGACCACTTCCAGCCGAGCTTGGACCTGTCGGTCGGGTTCTTGCCGGTTCCCTCGCCACCACAAGGACTTTTGTGGAGCGAACCGTCGGCTGCGACGTCGTGGAAGGAGAGCCCGACGATCTTGTCGTACGCGGCGAGCGCTTCGGTGCAGAGCTTGTCGAACACATCTGCGGCCAGCCACTCGTCGCGCCGTGCCCGGGCCGTCGTGTCCGACACCTTCTTGCCACACAGCCGCTCGGCGTCCTCCCAGCTGCAACCCGTCACCAAGTGCACGAGGATCACCTCGAAGCACGCCTGGTCTGACGCTCGGGGACGATGACAACCAAGTGGATGGGTATCGAGCGGGACCGGGAGTAACGGCTCGCAGGCCGCCCATACGGCATCTACCACTTCGGGGTCGAACGCGCGCATGATGAGGGGGACCTCCATTCGGTCGTTGGTGGGTGGTTCAGCACCCCGATTCTCTCGGGGCCACCACCACGACCGGTGGATGGTCGGCTACTGGCTGATGGACCTATTCGTCCTGGTCACAGGCTTGCCACCTATCCGCGCGGCCTCTTACTACACGATCCGCACGTACGACGGCTCGGACGTGCAGACCATCTTCGAGACCTGCACCTTTTTGGTGGCGGCGGCCATCCTCACGTACATGACCTTCTGGATGCGCAACCACTCGCGCACCATCTCCTCGGAGCTGCGGGCACGCACGGAGGCGGTGCTCGGCGCCAACGGCCTGAACCGGGGGGCGCGCCGGGGTCTGGCCCTGCTCGCCTTTCAGGCGGTGGGCCGCGAGGGCCTGGAGACGGTCGTCTTCACCCTGGCCGTCGTGTTCTCCACGTCGGCGTCCGGCGCCCTCGTCGGTGCGGTCATCGGGCTGGCCGGCTCCCTGGCCCTGGCCTTCGTCATATACCGGATGGGCCACCAGATCAACTTGGCCCTGTTCTTCAAGGTCCTCGGGGCGCTGCTGATAGTGTTCGCCGCGGGGCTGCTGGTCGACGCCGTCGATAACATGCAGCACCTCAGTTGGCTGCCGGTGCTGCGCCAGCCGCTGTGGAACTCGGTCACGTCCTGTCCGAGAGCAGCGCCGTGGGCGACATCGTCCACAGCTTCTTCGGCTACGTGGCCCAGCCCAACCCTCTCGAGATCATCACGTGGGCGGTGTACGTCACGCTGGTCGTCACCGCATTCCTCGGGCTGTGGTCGCGCCGCCGGCGACAGACGGTGCCGGCGGCGCCAGGCCGGGCCTAGCGGAAATGTCCTACCAGCCCGGGAGGGGCCAACGTCTCCCAGGTGGGCATCGAATTGTTGAATGGCATGAAGAGGGGCCTCCCCCGGTGACAGCGTGTTGTCACCGAAAGCCCATCACCAAGGGAGCTGTAGGAGGCCAAAACCCCGATCGTCCCGGCCGGGAGAGCCGAGGTCGCGGGCCGGACCCGCTGCCAGACCGCGCGCGAGCGGCGTGCGATGGGTCTCGGTCTCGATGGCCTGTTCTCGGCCCGCTTGAGATGGACGGGAGGCCCAATGGGCGCGGCAATGCAGTCGGGCACGCTGGCTTCGATGCCCTCCCGCGAGGCAGTTCTTCCTACGCGGCCACCCTCTCGTACTCGTGGATGAGGCCGCCGAGCACGTCGTAGCGGACGATACGGCCGACGGCCATATCGTCGCTCGAGCTCTCCGGATCCGTAGGGACGGCGAGCCCCAGGCCTCGGTGAGGCCGGTGCCCGTTGTAATGGCGGACGTACTGGCCAAGGACGTGTTCGAGGTGGCGGCGGCCGGCGATCAGGGTCCAGTCGAGGCATTCGGATCTCACGGTCCTGACCCAGCGCTCCGCGAACGCGTTTGCCCTGGGCGAGCGTACCGGGGTCTTGATGACATCGATGCTCTCGGAGGTGAACACCTCGTCGAAGGAAGTGGTGAACTTCGCATCCCGGTCACGGATGAGGAAGCGGAACGACCGTCCGCGCTCTGCGAGATCGCCGACGAGGTTGCGAGCGACCTGGGTGACGAAGACAGCGGTCGGATGTTCGGTGACGCCGAGGATGTGCACGGCACGGCTGTGGATCTCGATGACGAATAGCACGTGGAACTGGCGGAAAGCGGCGGTGTCCACGGTGAAGAAGTCCGTCGCCAAGATGCCCTTGGCCTGGGAGCGGAGGAACTCTGCCCAGGTAGGACCACGCCGCGGTGCCGGCCCGAGACCGTTGCGACGAAGGGTGCGCCGGATCGACGTCGCGGATACCCGGATCCCGATTCCTCGAAGCTCGCCTTGGATGCGCACGCAGCCCCACGACCGGTTCTCGCGGCCGAGACGGAGGATGAGTTCGACGATCTCGTCGGGAAGCGGCGGGCGACCCGGACCGCGTTGGCGTCGCCAGCGTCGCCACTTCCGCTTGGACAGGTCGCGATGCCAGCGCAAGAGCGTCTCGGGCGTGACGAGGAACGACCGCCAGCGAGATCTCGGGAGCAGTCGCGACCAGGCGGCGAGGATCGCCCGATCGACCGGCCGGTAGCGCACGCGCCCGTGTACTTGGCGCTCGAGGATGCGCACCTCGTGGCGGAGCATCATCAGCTCGATGTCCTTGTCCAGCTCATCTCGGCGTGAGGAGCGCACCAGGCCGAGGAGCCGGCAGAGGGCGAGGTAGCAGAGCGAGAGGGCCACGGTCGATGATCTCCCACGGTCCCGAGAAGCGCCAGCTCACCGGGCTGACCGAAGTTCTGGCGCCCTTCAGGCGCCTCTGGGTCCTCCCCAGCCCGAGTCTGGCTGACAGGATACCGGCGTGATAGATTGTTAGCGCTAACAGGTTAGCGTTTACAGGAGGAATCATGGCAACCTTCATCTATGTCGAGAACCAGCGCCACGACCTGGCCTCCGACGAGGTCTCGGCCGCCGAGATTCGTCGCCTCGGGAGCATCCCCGACGACAACAAGGTCTACCGGGAGACTCCTGGGATCGAGCCTGATCCGGAGATCCCCGCCGAGGGCGCCTTCAAGGTCCACGAGGCGGAGAAGTTCTACGCGGTCCCGCCCGGGACGTTCGGCGGCACCCATGACCGCAGATGATGAGATCGCCGAGCTGACGGCCGCCTATGGCGGCGGGGTCCAGTCCCTTCCGGCTGGCCAGCGGTACCTCGTGCTTGAGCGCTTCCCGCTGGGGGATGGGTGGAACCCTCCGGTTTCACCCCTTGCCATCCGCATCACGGGCTACCCGGAAGCCGCATTGGATGGCTTCTATGTCCCCGGGCACGTCCGCCTGGCCAGCGGCGCGCAGCCGACCAATGCCAGCCTCTCGTCCGTCCTCGGCTCCGAACTGTGGTGGGCGATGTCGTATCACCCAAAGGGGTGGAGAACCGGCCATCACAACCTTCGGAGCTTCATCGGTGTGGCCCGCCAGAGATTCGCCGAGGTGCGGTGATGGAGCTGGTCTGGGCGGCCGGCGTGCAGGAGCGCATCCGTCGCGACCTCCTGAGCAGCGCCCCTCATGAACACGGAGGCGCCGTCCTTGCCCGCTTCGCCGAGGATGGTGCGAATCCGAGGGTGCTCGCGCTCGACTACTCGCTCCCGGCCGAGCGGGAGATAGATGTACATGGCGTAGACGCCCTTCGCATCGACCCCGACTTCTGGGCGCGGGTCGGCAAGCAGGCGAGGCGCAAGAAGCTCTCTGTGCTTCCCGTTCACACCCACCCCGGGGCTCGAGGCGAACCTCGATTCTCCTCGACCGACGTGGCAGGGGAGCGGCGGCTGCTTCCCGTACTTGAGCGGATGACCGGCCTCGCTACGGGCGCCGTCGTCGTCGGATCCGAGGCGGAGTCCTTCGGATTCTGGACCCGCCCGGATAGGAGGATCACCGTTAGATGTCGCGACATCGGCTCTGCTCCGGTTGGGTCGAAGCCGCGAACGTCCGAGATTCCACGTATGTTCTCGCGCAACGTCTTGGCGTTCGGCGAACAGGGACAAGAGCTGCTCGGTTCCCTGCGCGTCGGGGTCGTCGGCGCGAGCGGCACCGGGTCCCACGTCTGCGAGCAGCTGATCAGGCTCGGGATAGGAACCCTGGTGGTCGTCGACCCCGATCACGTCGAAGAGGCGAATCTGAACCGAATCGTCACGGCATCTCGATGGGATGCACGACGCAAGCGAAACAAGGCCAAGCTGATCGCCCTTCGCGCACGCAGGACGACGCGAGCCACCGAGGTCCAGGCGGTTCGCGGTGACGTCCGTGACCCTGAGACGGCACGTGAGCTCTTCGATGTCGACATGCTGTTCGCCTGCACCGACACTGTCAGCAGCCGGGCCGTCCTCAACCGGATCGCGGTCCAACGGTTCGTCCCACTATTGGACTGCGGGACCGAAATATCGACCGCCCGGTCGAACAGGCTTCGGGCGTTCGCCAACGTCAGGTTTGTCCTGCCGGGCTCAGCCTGCCTGGTGTGCATGGGAGTCATCGACCCCGAGCAGCTTCGGGTCGAACTGATGCCTTCTTCCGAACACGAGCGCGATCGGGCTCTCGGATACATCAGAGGGGAGGAGGTCATCGCCCCGGCGGTGGTGTCGCTCAACGGGGTCGCTGCCTCACTGGTGGTGATGCGCTGTCTTGAGTGGGCGGTCGGCCAACCGGCGACGGAGTCGGCCCAGTGGGTGTACCGCAGCTTCGCCGGCGATGTCCGAGCCGTCGCCGCTCCTCGCAGTCCGGACTGTCCGGTGTGCGGGATCGACGGCCGACTCGGCCGGGTCGATCTCGACATCCGCCTGTGAGACCCCTCAACGTCTTCGATCAGCCGCCCCACTACGATTCTGGGCTAATGACCACCACTTTCGGAGAAGTCATCCGCGAACACCGGACGCGCCTTGGGTGGAGCCAAAGAACTCTGGCGCGGCAGGCCGGGGTGACCGCGGCCTACATCGCGCTGCTCGAGAAGGGAACGAGAGTCCCTGGAGACGAGCTCTGGGAGCGTCTGCAACGAATATTCGGTCTTGTCGGATCAGCTGAGTTCAGCGGTCCTGGGGAGCGGCCTTTCGGAAAGGCCGAGTCTCCCGTCCTTGCCGACGTCCTCTCGGCCGCCAGAACCCTCGAGTTTCCCTTGCCGCTTCCGGAAGAGTCGGATTGGTTCGACGCTGTCCCCTTCACTGCCGTGGTCGGGCCGCTCGGGTCGGGCAAGACGACCTACGTAGCCCGCTGGCTCTCCAGAGTGGCGGGCCGCACCGGAAGGCAGATCGTCTGGGTTCAGCTCAAATCGACCAGCGGGCCGGACGACGTCGAACGCCAACTCTTGGCCCAGGTGTCGACCGAAGTCCCCGCTCCCGCGACCATAGGGGCGAGCACCGCCGGCCTCCCCGCTGCTCTCGTCCGTTATCTGGAAGGGAGTAAGCGCACGCCGCCGATCCTCTGCTTCGACGATTGGGATCCACGGGGTGGCGGCGCCCACAACCTTGTCGCCGATCTCGCCGCGATGCTCCAGAGGACTCCTGTCGTAGCCACCACCGAGAGTGCCAAATCCAGCATCGGTCCCGCGACCATCCGACCGATGCCGCGACCTACGGAGAGCGACTGGCACCTCTGGTGCGACAAGTGGCGCGTGCCTCCGTCAGTGAGGACTGACTTCTTGCAGCGGATCCATTACAACCCACTTGCGGCCACGATCTATAAGGGAGCGGTCTTCTTCACGTCGCCACCTGAACCGGCAGGGGTCGAGGCCAATTGGCGAAGCATCGTCGGCCGTATTCCCTCTGACGTCGTATTGCCGTGGAACACAGTCGTTCGTCAGTGCGTCGACTCCGTCGGGAATACGGGCTCAGGCGTAATCAAGCTTCTCGCATCTGCGCCCATCCCCGTCCCGAATTCGTGGTTGGGAGATTATGCGTCGGCTGCGGAGACTTCCAAGCTGGTCGAATATCACTTGGCGCGCAATGTCAACTGGGGAGGTCTCGACCGGCTGGCTGTGCATCAGGTATTCCGACAGAACCTCGGTTTGTTCGGTCAGCAGGAGTTTCCATGGCTGAAGGAAGCACAGCCTGAACCACCTCTGGTCGATCTCCTCCTGAACCTCGAAATGTTCGAGGACGCCGCCAGATCGATCTCGATGCTCGTGGAGGATGTCCTCCCGACCTCAGAGGCCCCGGCGCGCCTTGTTGACTGGGCCGACAGTCTTCCCGCTGAGGTCGCCGAACGCTTCCCCATGGTGCTCTTCGGCTTAGTTCGCGCCCTCGTGCTCAGAGAACAAGGCGGCGACTTGAGCCGCGCCAAGTCGACCGTCGAGAGGCTCCTCTCGCTTCCCCTGTCAGAAGGTGAGCGATGGCAAGCCCTCAATCAGGGCGCCGACGTCGCGATCCGAGCACTGGACTACGCGCGCGCTCTTGACTATGTCGAGAAGGCCGAGCGCCTGTTCAAGACCTCTGCGGGGAGCTTTGACGCGCAAGCCCTCGACGTTCTTAAGGCACGCATCTATTGGGAACAGGGTGAGTTCCAAGCAGCGAAAGCCGCCGTCGAGGTCGAAAGATCAGGTGCCGCTCGGGTCGAAAGTGCGCGTCATGCGAGTTGGCAGGCGAGAGCCGACGCCTCGTTGGGAGACTTCGCCAGCGCGGTTCGAGCTGCCAATCGCGGGATCGAGATCTCACGCCGTTCAAGGGCACCCCGCCCCGAGGCCTACAACACCGTTCTGCTCGCCGAATACGAGCTGGTGAGGGGAAACCTCTCCCGTGCCCGTCGGCTGGCGGAGAGGGCGGCTCACATGGCGGACACTCGAGGGTTGACCAATCTGCGGGCCCAAGCCCTCACCGTCCAGGCGGAGGGGGCCTCGGCACAAGGAGATCCGAAGGATGCCCACCGGCTACTCGATCTCGCGACCAACGAGATCACCAAACGGGGCGACGATCCATGGGCGAATGCGTACCGGCTCGTGACTGAAGCCCGCCTTGTCCGCCTACAGCCTCGACAGTGGACCCAGCTCTGGTCTTTGGCCCAGCAACTTGAGGACGAGGCTCTTAGGCTAGCGGCGCGGAACCAACACCATCCTGTGGTCGGCGATCTGATGGTCGAGAGCGCTCACTGCTGGACGGCCACGGGATACTCGCACGAAGCTCGGCGCGTACTCAACGACTTGGAGAAGCGCCGTGTCAACTGGCGAACCCGATGGGAAGCACGCCTTCTAGCAGTTGTCTGCGAACCCGAGTCTTCCGACGAGACGAGATACAACGCCGTCGCCGAGATGATCCAGGAGGCCCGCAACGTCGGTGCCCCCTACCTCGCCGTGTCCTGTGCGTACCTCGCAAGCACGTACCGTCTCGTTGGCGGTGACGAAGCGATGGCGGACCGCTACGGGCGGTGGATCGCCGATGTGGCCGACTCGCGCGGCTGGAGAGTCCTGGCGTCGAAGGGGCGCGCTCTAGTGCCCGCGGCCGTCATCCCTCCATCAGCTTCAACCGAGGTGGCAGTGAGGAACGAAGGGGAGACGTCGGTCGCCGCTCCCCGTCGTGTTCAGCAAGGTGCGCGCACCGATCCCGAGCTCCCTCTCCCGGATCCGTTCGACGACTAGGTGTCCATCGTTGCCGCCCCAACACGGTCCTTGGTTTCCGCCGCTCGAACGTCTCTACGGCGACCGCCCGGTTGATGACGACCCCCGCGAACTCTTCCAGGGCGACATCTTCAGGGACGTTCCGTCAGCTCGGTTTCCGGTGGCCCAGGCCAGCACCGACGATCCGGTGATGCGGCACAGCATGGGACTGGCCATGGTCGTGGGCCACCCGTGCGAGATCTCTCCTGGAGAGAAAGGCGCAACCTTCCCTTGGCGGACCACTTGTGCGGTTGTGCCCGACAACGACGCTCGTCTGACCCTCGACGGCGAGGGTCACTTCAATGCTTTCCCGCTTCCCGACCTGCTCCAGGACGGGACGCTCTGGTACGCCGATCTCCGCTACCTGACCGTCATCCATAAAGACTGGCTGACCGCTGCGAGGCGCGTCGCCACGCTGTCGTTCGAGGGATGGCAGGCCTTCCAAAGGCGTCTCATCCACTTCCTCACCCGGGTGGAGATGCACCCGGATGACATAGCCGTGGCCGCACTGGACGAGGCGGGCCAGCCAATGCACCCGGACGCTCAGCCTCGTGAGGGGGGCACCGCCCTCGACCCGTCCTGACAGATCCATGAGTTTCTCGGGGCCAGGTCCGCCGCGCCAGAGAAGCTGAGTAGGCAAGCTGCCTATGCAGTGCATAGGCACGATGCCGCGACCAGGGGTTT